>CBHWEO010000088.1:0-18379 GCA_966112955.1 uncultured Duganella sp.
TGGTGAGCGACATCACCGAGCGCAAGCTGTCGAGCGAACTGATCTGGCACCAGGCCAACTACGATGCGCTGACGGCCCTGCCAAACCGCAATATGTTCCAGGACCGGCTGACGCAGGAAATGAAGAAGGCCCGGCGCGACGGGCTGTTCCTGGCCCTGCTGTTCATCGACCTTGACCAGTTCAAGGAAATCAACGACCGCTTCGGCCACGAGATGGGCGATGCGCTGCTGGTGGAAGCGGCATCGCGTATTGCCGCCTGCGTGCGCGCCTCGGACACGCTGGCCCGGCTGGGCGGCGATGAATTCGTGGTGATCCTGCCCGGCCTCGACCATGTCAACAGCGCCGAGCGCGTGGCGCAGCAGATCATCGCCAGCCTGAACCGGCCGTTCCTGCTGGGCGACGGCACTGGGTCGGTTTCGGCCAGCATCGGCATCGCCCTGCATCCGTCCGACGCCAACGACCCCGAGCAATTGCTGCGCAATGCGGACCAGGCCATGTATGCCTCCAAGAATGCCGGGCGCAACCGCTACAGCTACTTCACGCCCGACATGCAGGCGGCGGCCCAGCTGCGGCTGCGGCTGACGCGCGACTTGCAGATGGCGGTGGCCAACCAGCAGTTCGAGCTGTACTACCAGCCCATCGTCAACCTGCGCACGGGCGGGATCGAACGGGCCGAAGCGCTGCTGCGCTGGCGCCACCCGGAGCGCGGCATGCTGAACCCGGCCGATTTCATCGGCAGCGCCGAGGCCAGCGGCATCATCCTGGAAATCGGCGACTGGGTGTTCCGCAACGCCGCCGACCAGGCGCGGCGCTGGCAAAGCGAGCTGGGGCGGCCGTTCCAGATCAGCGTCAACCAGTCGCCGGTGCAGTTCCGCTGCGGACCCGAATTCTTCGAACAATGGATGCGCTATGTCGAGCAGCTGGAACTGGCGCCGCGCAGCATCGTGGTGGAAATCACCGAACGCCTGCTGCTGGACGACAGCGGCCCGGTGGTGGACCGGCTGCGCCAGTTCAAGACCATGGGGCTGCAGGTGGCGCTGGACGATTTCGGCACCGGCCACTCGGTGCTGGCCCACCTGAAGAATTTCGACATCGACTACCTGAAGATCGACCGCAGCTTCGTGATGGACCTGGCCGGCGACTCGGGCGACCTGGCCCTGTGCGAAGGGATCATCGTGATGGCCCACAAGCTGGGCTTGCAGGTGGTGGCGGAAGGCGTGGAGACCGAAGCCCAGCTCAACCTCCTGAAAGCCGCCGGCTGCGATTACGCCCAGGGCTACATCTACGCCCACCCGATGCCGGCCGCCCAGATGACCGCCATGGCCCGCGGCCCGGCGCGCATTGCCGGATGAAAGTCGGGGTCAGCTCTGGCAATCGGACATTTTCCGATAGTCTTGGACGGCGCGGCTGACTGTGCGTACTGATACTTCGCAATATTCTGCGATTTCTTTCATCGTGAAACTGCGCGAAAGGTAGGCCAGCGCCATTGCTTCCTTGCGCCGCGCGTCATCGCTGAAATAGTCGGATAGCGGCCGCTCGAAGGCGCCCCGCTGCTCGCGCTTAATTTCCAGAACGTCGCCGTGTATGTCATGTTGGACGACACGTTCACAAAATGCATCGTCACCGAGGAAAATCTGGTGCCGTACGGCTTGGAAAGGACTTTCCCGGCCAATCCCTTCAAGCACGAATGATTCGAATGCGCGAATTGCCTCGTCACGGCCAACGCCAAACCGGGACAGCACAAGATCGCGTTCCAGCCAGGCCGGCGGGTCGATGGTTCCAATCGTGGCACCGTAGCTGCTCCAAAGCCAATGCCCGGGATGCTGTGTCAGCCCGGCGCGCACCGGGTTCAACACCGTGTAGCGCAATAGCTCCGCCAAGTATTCATCGGACTGGCACAGGATGGCATTGTAGCGCCCCTGGAATACGTGCCCGACCAGCCCATGCTGCCGATTGAAGTATTGGGAGTAGTTGCCATTGAGGAAGCGCATGCCGCGGGCGAGCTGCCCTTGCCGGGTTTGCAGGACCAAGTGGTAATGGTTGCCCATCTGGCAATATGCGTGTACCCCAAAGTCGAAGCGTTCACAGGTTTCACCGAGGAGGGCCAGCCACGTAAGCCGGTCGCTCTCGGTGCGGAATATGGTCGAGCGCCTGTCGCCGCGCGAAGTCACGTGGTAGTGCGCGTTGTCGAATTCGATGCGTAAAGGCCGGCTCATTGGGCCAGTCTAGGCCCGGCACAGCAGGAGGTTTTGCGTCAGGTCAAGCAAATGTCCGATTGCCAGAGCTGACCCCGACTTTTGTTTGTTAACTCAGGCGGAGCAGGGACACTACGCGGTCGCGGTTGATGCCGACCAGGGCGGAGGTGAGGGAGACCAGGGCGGCGTAGCCGGGCTCGTTGGCCACGTTGGCGAAGACTTCGGCCATCTGGCCCATGCCGGCCACTTCGATTTCCGGCAGGTCGCCCTGTACGCGCTGGGTGGCGGCGGCCAGTTCCTGGCGTACCTTGGCCAGCGCCGCTTCGACGTGGGCCAGGGCCTGGGTGACTTGCTGCAGCGTCGCGCGCATCGATTCGATGTCGGCGGTGCCCCAGCCTTCCGGCACCACGACCGGGGTTTCGGCTTCGGCCTTGACACGGGTCAGCTGGCCGGCCGGGAAGCGGATGCCTGCGCCTTGCACGGCCAGCGATTCGCGGACGGTTGGCCAGGCGCTTTCGGCGGTGGCGAACACCAGCTCGCCATCCTTGTTGACGGAGACGCGCACCCCGGCCGGCGCCAGCGCCTGGTCGAAGCGGGAGACGATTTCCAGGTCGGACAGGCCGGGCGCCAGGTGCACCGAGCGCAGTCCGGCCGTGCCGCCGCCGACCGAGATGGCCAGGGTTTCGCGGGCGCCATTGCGCAGGTTGGCCAGCGTCATGCCGCGCACGGTGAAGCGCTGGGTCGATGGCTGGGTGGAGAAATTCAGCTGTGCGTCGAGCGTGCCGCCCGAGGCCTGGACGCGGTTGCGCCAGGTGTCGCTGAACTGGCGTACGCGCTGCTCGACCTGGCCGTCGCGCATCTGGCGCGTGGCCAGCTTGGCGGAGAGGTCGGTCTTCAGCGCGCGCAGCTGGGCTGCGCTTTGTTCGAGGAAGTCGATCGCTTGCTGGGCGCTCGAGACGTCGTTCTGCAGCGGGGCGTCGAGCTTGCTCAGGCCGCGCCGCAGCGGTGCCGGTGCAGGGGCGCTGCCGGCGGCCTGTTCGACCGCGGTGCCGTTGTCGGCCAGCGCAGACTCGACCTGGCTCGCACCGGGATTGGCGGTGGCGCGGGCATTAAGGCCTGGAGTACTGGGACGCTGGGCGATTTCCATGATGGTTACAGGACGTTGAACAGGGACAGGTTGCTGACCTTGGAATAAGCCTGGTAGGTCGCTTGCAGGGCATTATTGTAGCCAGACAATTGCGTGGCGGCGAGCCCGTAATCCAACTGTGCGATGTCGGTGATCGCGATCTTGTTGGACAGGCTGACCGTGCCGTGGTTGTTGGCCAGGGTTTCCATCACGTTCTGGGCGCCGCCGAATTTGGCGATTTTGCCCGCAACCAGGGCCAGCGCGGTGTCGGTGCCGTCCAGCGCCGTGGTCAGCGCCGCCTGCAAGGCCGGGTCGCCCGGGTCGACAGTGGGCTGGGACAGCATGTCGATGGCGATGTCGAGCTGGTTCAGGTAATCCTGCATGCCGTCCACGGTCACGTTGGCTGCCTGGGTGATGCCGTTGCCGACCACCACTTCCTGCGATCCATTGTTACCGGTGTAGGTGTAGCGCGAGCCGATGGCGGCGGCCGGATCGAAGGTCAGGGCCTGGGTCGAGGTCAGGGTGCCGGAGAAGATGT
Source organism: uncultured Duganella sp. (assembly GCA_966112955.1). Taxonomy (GTDB): domain Bacteria; phylum Pseudomonadota; class Gammaproteobacteria; order Burkholderiales; family Burkholderiaceae_D; genus Rugamonas. The sequence goes on from CBHWEO010000088.1 coordinate 3,860, forward strand.
ACTTGCCTTCCTGGTCTTGCGTATTGCCGTTGAAATACAGCGAGTCGCGCAGCGACACCAGGCTGTTGACCATGGAATTCAGGTCGGCCGGCGTATTGGACGCATCCTTGGCCCAGACGAACAGGTCGCGCGCGGCCCCCATGTCGCCGACCATGGAGGTCAGGTAGGTTTCGTTCTTGGACAGGCGGATCTTTACCGCATTGATGTTCTCGACGTACTGGCTGACAATGTTTTCCTCGCGGCGCAGGCGCGACAGGCGCACATTGGCGATCGGCTCGTCCGACGGCACCTGGATCCGGTTGCCCGTGGCCATTTGCTCGGTCAGCTTGGCGATCACCGACTGGTTGATCTGCAGCGAGCGGTTCATCGAGGCCTGGAACTGGCTGGTGGCGATACGCATTTCCTTCTTCCTCAGAACAGCGCCAGGGTGGCGTCAAACAATTGGTTGGCCACGGCGATCACTTTCATGTTCGCCTGGTACATATTCTGGTACTCGACCAGGTTGATCGCTTCCTCATCCTTGTTGACGGCGCTGGTGGCCGCCCAGTCGTCTTCCGACTGCTGGCGGATGGTGGTGGCGGTTTCCAGCAGGGCCTGGTTCTGGCCGCTGTCGATGCCGAGCTTGCCGACCAGCTGGGTGTCCGCATCGCCCAGCAGCACGGTGCCGATCGAGGACAGCGTCACCGGCTGGCCCTTGATGGCGATCAGGGCCTGCAGGTTGCCGCTGTCACCCGGCGTGCCGTCGGCGGAAAACGCCAGGTCGGAGGCCAGGATGCCGGGCGTGATGTTCAGGATGCCGCCGGCCCCGGTCGGGTTGAAGGTGAACAGGTCGACGCCAGCCGTGCCGTCGGGCTTGAAGCCGGCCTGCAGCTGGGTATTGACCATGGTGGCCAGGCCGTCCGCCATATCCTTCAGCGATTGCTGCAGCGGCTGCAGGGTGTTCTTTTCAAAGTCGCCGAGGCCGCCCAACTGGCCGCCGACCTTGGTGTCGTCCAGGCCGAAGGTGGTACCGGCGAACTGCAACTCCAGCGAGGCCGGGGTGGTCGAGGTATTCATGGCCAGGGTACCGGCCAGGGTGCCGGCCACCAGCGGCTGGCCGCTGCGCAGGGAGACGCTGCGGGTGCCGTCGGGCTGTTCCAGCACTTCCACCGACACCAGGTTGGCCAGGGCATCGATGGCCTGGTCGCGCTCGTCGATCAGGCCGGACACGTTGGTGCCCAGCACGCCCGACTGGGTGATGCGCTGGTTGAGGCGGGCGATATTGGCCGTCAGGGTGTTCAGCTGCGGCAGGATGGCGTCGCGCTGCTGGTTCACCGAGGTCTGCTGCTGGGTGGTGACGTTGTAAATACTGTTGAACGACTGCGCCATCGCATTAGCGGCCGTGACCACCTGCTGGCGCAGCGGGGTCGACACGGGGTCGACGCCGGCCGCGTTCAAGGCGCGGAAGAACTGGTCGACGCCGTTCGACAGGCTGGTCTGTTCGTCGCCCATCACCCGTTCGAGCTGGGTGAAATAAGGTTGCGACTGGGTGCGCGCGCCAAGGTCCGAGTTGGCGCGCCACAGTTGCTGGCTCTTGTAGGAATCGGAGAAACGGATCAGCTTGCTCACTTCGACGCCGAAACCGGCGCCATAGGTGCCGGTGGCCGGGGCGCGCGCCGACAGGATCACGCCCTGGCGGGTATAGCCCTTCGTTTGCAAGTTTGCAATGTTCTGGCTGGTCGTATTGATGGCGGCCTGGGCGGCCAACGATCCGGACAGGGCATTGTTAATAATCGACATGGTGCAATCTCTTCCCTAGAGCTGGGTCGTTGCTTTACAGCATCTTTTGACCCGTTAACGTGATAAGGCGACCGCGCCAGGGTGGGGATTAAGCGCCAGCCGGATTTTTCTTAATTGGAACCGAATTTTCCGCCTGGGAAGGCGGCGCGGCAGGGCTGGCCGGGGGCAGCAGCTGGCGCAGGATGGCGTCGGCAATGCCGAAGGCGCGCCGGCCGGCCAGCTGGTCGGCCACCATATTGTCGGCCATGTCCAGCATGTCGCTGTTGATCGAATCCTTGTAGATGCTGTCGTCGGCCGCCATGGCCTTGGTCGAGTCGCGCATCTTGTGCAGCGTCTGGGCGATGAAAAAGCTTTCGAACTTGATGGCCGCTTCGGTGGCCTTGGCGCGGTAGCGCGCTTCGTCCGTCTGCGGGGCCGGCGCGGACTGGCCCGGCTTGGTTTCCGCCGGCTGGCCGATGTCCAGCTGGCGTACCGGCAGGGGAATGAAGCGGCTGTCCATCAGATCACCACCAGTTCGCCTTCGATGGCGCCAGCCTGGTCCAGCGCCTGCAGGATGGCCATGATGTCGTCCGGCGTGGCCCCCAGGCTGTTGACCACGTCGATGATGGCTTGCAGCTTGGCGCCGGCCGGCCATTTGAAAGTGTGCGGGCGGGCTTCGTCGACCGCCACCTGGGATTGCGGGGTGACCGTGGTCTGGCCCTGGCTGAAGGGGGCCGGCTGGCTGACTTTCGAGCTTTCCGAAATGACCACCTTGAGCGAGCCGTGGGTCACGGCGGCAGCTTTCACGCGCAAGCCTTCGGCGATCACCACGGTGCCGGTGCGCGAGTTGAACACCACTTTCGGGGTTTCCTCGCCGACTTCGATGGGCAGCGCTTCCAGCTTGGCCATGAAGGCCACGCGCTGGGTGGGATTGTCGGGCGCCAGCACGTCGATGCCGGTGCCGTCGGCGGTGCTGGCCACTTCGCCGAACTTGCGGTTGATGGCTTCCACGATATTGGTCGCGGTCTGGAAGTTGGGCTGCTTCAGCGACAGGTGCACGGTGGGCTTGCTGGCGAAATCGGTGGGGATTTCGCGCTCGATCACGGCGCCGTTCGGGATGCGGCCGGCGGTCGGGGTGTTGACCGTGACCGAGGAACCGCTCTTGCCGGCGGCGGCCAGGCCGCCCACCACCACATTGCCCTGGGCCAGGGCGTAGACTTCATTGTCGGCCGCCTTCAGCGGGGTCAGCAGCAGGGAGCCGCCGCGCAGGCTCTTGGCGTCGCCCAGCGAAGAGACCGTGACGTCGATCGGCTGGCCGCGGCGGTAGCCGGGCGGGAACACGGCGGACACCATGACGGCGGCCACGTTCTTGCTCTTGGCATCCTGGCCGTCGGGCATCTTGACGCCGAATTGCTTGAGCATGTTGACCACGGACTGGCTGGCGAACTTGACCTGGGTCGAGTCGCCGGAACCGTTCAGGCCGACCACCAGGCCGTAACCGACCAGCGGGTTGTCGCGCACGCCTTCGATGGCGACCAGGTTGCGCAGCTGGGGCGCGGCGCTGGCAGGCAGGGCGATGGCTAACAGCAGGGCTGCCAGGCACCGGAAAACCGGGGTACGGCCCGCAGGGCCGGACCCCATCCAGCGGCCGGATCTTGGTTTACCCGTTTGAAAGCGGAACATCATCACACACCTCAGAATGGCATCAACGGGCCGAGGAAGAACCTGGTCAGCCACGGCGGGGTATTGGTTTCAGCCAGCGAGCCCTGGGCGCCGTAGGCGATGCGGGCGTTGGCAATGCGTTGCGACGACACCTGGTTGTTGGCATCGATGTCGGCCGCGCGCAGGAAGCCGCGCAGGCGTACGAATTCTTCGCCCTGGTTCAGGGTCAGCACTTTTTCGCCGGCCACTTTCAACAGGCCGTTCGGCATCACTTCCTGCACGATGACGGTGATGGCGCCGGTCAGGGCATTCTGCTGGGTGCTGGAGGCGTCGCCCTGGAAGGCGCGCTTGGCCGAAATATCGACGCCCGCTTTCGGGAACGTCTTGCCCAGCAGGCTGGGCGGGGTAATGCCTACGCTGGAATCCTTGCCCAGGGTGGTACCGGCACTCTTGGACGCCTGCGTGGTTTCCTGCAGGATCACGGTGACGACATCGCCGACGCGGAAGGCACGGCTGTCCGAAGTCAGCGACATGCCGCTGTCCGGATTGAAGACGCCGCCCGAGGTGCCGCGCGGCTGCGCGGAGCGCGCCACGGCAGGGGCTTCGTCGAAGGGCGCCGGGCGCACCGCCGGCTGGAGGGCATTGCAGCCCGCCAGCAGGAACAGTGCCAGCGCGGGCAGGGCGGTTTTCATCAGCGTGCAGCCTGGGCCAGGTATTGCAGCATATTATCCGCCGCGGTCAGGACTTTGGTGTTCATTTCATAGGTGCGCTGGGCAGCGATCATGTCCACCATCTCTTCCACCACCTGCACGTTGGAGCCTTCCAGCGCGCCCTGCTTGAGTTTGCCGAACTGGGCGTCGCCCGGGCGGCCTTCGGTGGGCGCGCCGGAGGCCGGGGTTTCCGCGAACAGGTTCTCGCCGAGGGCTTGCAGGCCGGTCGGGTTGATGAAGGAAGTCAGGGTCAGCTGGCCCAGCTCGGTCGGGGTGGTGTTGCCCGGGATATTGGCCGACACGGTGCCGTTCTCGCCAATGGTGATCGAGGTGGCGTTGGCCGGCACGGTGATTTGCGGCACCAGCGGCAGGCCGGACGCGTTCACCAGCACGCCGTTCTGGTCGATCTGCAGCTGGCCGGCGCGGGTGTAGGCCGGTTCGCCGTTCGGGCGGCGCACTTGCAGGAAGCCGTTGCCCATCACCGCCACGTCGAGCGCGTTGTTGGTGGTTTGCAGGTTGCCGGTGGTGAAAATCTTCTGGGTGCCGACCAGGTGGGTACCGTTACCCATCTGCACGCCGGACGGCGCCAGCGTATTGTTGTCGGCGCGCTGGGCGCCCGGCTGGGCGTCGATCGAATAGAACAGGTCTTCGAACACCACGCGGTCGCGCTTGAAGCCGACGGTGTTGGCGTTGGCCAGGTTGTTGGCGATGGCCTGCAGTTTCGCGTCTTGCGCCTGCACGCCGGTCTTGCTGATCCACATTGCTGGATTCATCGGGATTCTCCTCTTAGCCGCTAATCAGTTTGTTGCCGACCGTGGTCATGTCGTCGGCGGCCTTGAACAATTTCATCTGGATTTCGAAAGTGCGGTTCAGGCTCATGGTCGCCACCATCTCTTCCACGGCGGACACGTTGGCGCCCTCCAGGTGGCCGGCCTTGACCTGCACCGTGGCATCGGTTGCCAGCGGCTGGCCGTCGCGCGCCACCAGCAGGCCGGCTTCGTTCTTGGTCAGTTCGGACGCTTCGGCGCGCACCAGCCTGAGCTTGTCGACCACCTGCATTTCGGCGTTGGCGCCCGGGCCCAGGATGGACACGGTGCCGTCCTGGCCGATCTCGACCTTGCGGTGGATGGGCAGGGTGATCGGGCCGCCTTCGCCCAGCAGCTGCATGCCGTTGACGGTCATGGTGCCGTCGGCGTCCAGCGTGATGGCGCCGGCGCGCGTATAGCCTTCGCCGGTCGGGCCCTGCACGGCGAAGTAGCCGGGGCCGGAGATCGCGATGTCGAGCTCGCGGCCGGTGGCGCGCAGGGCGCCCTGGCGGTCGGTCACGGCATTCGCCTGCAGCTGCGACATGTGGCGGTCGTCGTAGCCGTAGCCCGGCAGCTTGGCAGCCTGCGCCAGCTCCAGGTTGGCGCGGAAGCCGGTGGTGTCGAGGTTGGCGAGGTTGTTGGCATGCACCTGCTGGCCACGCATGGCCCGCTCGGCGCCGCTCATCGCGGTGTAGATCAGCGCGTCCATTCAGGCGGCTTCCTTACACGGCCTGCATCAGCGACTGCAGCATCTGGTTCTCCGCGGTGATGACCTTGGAGTTGGCCTGGTAGTTGCGCTGCGCGGTCATCAGGCTGACCAGTTCGGCGGTCACATCGACGTTGGAGGTTTCCAGCGAGCCCACGGTCAGTGCGCCTGCGACGCCTTTACCCGGCTCCGAATAGTTTGGCGTGCCGGACTGCACATTCGCTTGCCACGAGGTTTCGTTGACGGCGGTCAGCGCGTCCTCGTTCGGGAAGGTGGCCATGGCGATGCGCGCGATGGCCTGCTTTTCACCGTTGGAGTATTTGGCGACCACATTGCCTTCCTGGTCCAGCTCGACGCCCACATAGCTGCCGGCCGCATAGCCGTTGGCCGAATTGGTCGAGGTGGTCGACTCGCCCTTCTGGTAGGTAGTGCCGGTATAGTCCATCGTAATGCTCAGGCCATTGGCGGGAGCGACGGCGGCGGTGAGCGTATTGATGTATGGGCCGCCGTTGGCTGTAACGTCCAGCTGGCCGTCGGGCTGGAACACCAGGGTATAGGGCGAACCGCCGCCGGACAGGTCGGTGCCGTCCATTGCGGTGTACACCGTCACGTTCAGCGCAGTGCTGGACTGGATGAAGTACTGGGTAATGGTGTGTTCGCGGCCCAGCGAGTCGTGGGCCACGGTGACCTTCGACATATTGTACGAATCTGGCGGTGGCACGGTAGGCGGCGTGGTGGTCGCATCCGGCGCGGTGAAGGTGCCGGTCGGTACTGGCCAGTCGGCCGAGAGGTTCGCCACGAAGTCCACGTTGGTGGTCGCCTTGGCGGCCAATTGCGCGGTCGGCACCGTGATGTCGCCCATCGGGCCGGCAGTCAGGCTCGGCGGAGTCAGCGTGAAACCTTGCACCCGGTGTCCTGCGCTGTTGACCAGGAAATCATTGGCATCCTTCGTGAAGATGCCGACGCGGCTGTAGTTGGTCTGGCCCGTCAGGTCCTTGGTGACAAAGAAGCCGCGGCCATTGACCATGGCGTCCAGCCCGCGGTTGGTGGCCTGGATGCCGCCATTGAGGCCGATCGACTGGGTGGTCGAGCCGATATGCACGCCGGTCGGCTGCTCGCCCGCGTGCAGCGACGCGAAGTTGGCGCGGCTGGACTTGAAGCCGTAGGTCCCAGCGTTGGCGATATTGTTGGAAATCGTGCCCAGTTGCTCATTGATGGCCTGGATGCCGGACAAGGCGATATCGAAACTCATGGCGAGGACCTTTCGTTAAATGGCGGAAGCGGAGGCTTTGCCCCGGAATGCGGTAATGGCCGACGGCGCGACTTCGCCGACGGTATCGATTTGCAGCGTCAGGTTGCCGCCCGTGCCCAGCTGGACACTGTCGAGGCGGCCCTGCACCGCCAGCGGGACGCTCGGGTTGCTCTCGCTGGCGACACGCATGGAATACTGGCCGGCCGGCAAGCCAAGCTTGGCCGGGTCGATCATGAACTGGTGCGTGCCGGCGGGCAGGGTGCCCAGCGCGACTTCGACCTGCTGGCCGTTGGCGGCCGTCAGCACCAGGGTGGTCTTGGCCGAGGAGCTGGACAGGGTGGCCTGGCCGCGCACGGCGGCGCCCTCGATCGTCACGTGGTCGGTCTGCACCATGACTTCGGAGCCGACCTGGGCGCCCATGGCCAGCGTCTGCATCGATTGCAGCACGGAGGCATTGGCCGAGGTCAGGTTGGCCAGGTTCTGCAGCGCTTCGGTCTGCGACAGCTGGGTCAGCTGCTGGACGAACTGCGCCGGGTCTTGCGGCGACAGCGGATCCTGGTTCTTGATCTGGGCCACCAGCAGCTTGGTGAACATGTCGCGGCCCTCGTTGGAGGCGCCGTTCAGGGCCACGCCGGTAGCGCTATTGTTTTGCGCGGTGGCGTTGGTGAACAGGTTGGTTTCCATCAGGATTCACCCAGCTTGAGCAGGGAAGCCTGCATGCCGCGGATGCGGCCCAGCACTTCCACATTGGTTTCGAAAGCGCGCGAAGCCGACATCATGTCGGTCATCTCGGCCACCTGGTTGACGTTGGGGTAGAACACCATGCCGTCGGCATTGGCCAGCGGGTTGCCCGGGTCGTACACCTTGCGCAGCGGCTCGGCCGACTCGACCACGTCCAGCACTTGCACGCGGCCGCCGGCGGCGGCGTCGAGGTTGTCGTTCATCACGGCGGCGAACACCGGCTTGCGGGCGCGGTAGGTCTCGGCTTCGCTGCCGGCGACGGAGTCGGCATTGGCCAGGTTGGACGCCACCGTATTCAGGCGCACGGTCTGCGCCGCCATCGCCGAGCCGGCAATTTGCGCAATGTCTTTAAAGCTCATGGGCGGATCCTTGTTATTGTCCGTTGATGGCCTTGGCGAGGCCGCGCAGCTTCATGTTGATGAAGGTCAGGCTGGTAGCGAAGTCGGTCGCGTTTTGCGAGAATGCGGCCTGCTCGACCCCGATCTCGACGGTATTGCCGTCGCCGGTCGGGTGGTAGGGCACGCGGAATTTGGTTTCGCCGTCGCCATCGAGGACGGGCTCGCCCGCCGTTTCCGCTTCCAGGCGCGCCAGCGACTCCTTGAAGTCGATATCCTGTGCGGCAAAGCCCGGCGTGTTCTCGTTGGCGATATTGGACGCGAGGATGCGGGTACGTTGCGCACGCAATTGCAGTGCGTCACCGTGCAGGCCGACCGCGTCTTTGAAATTAATGGCCATTGTGTCTCTCCTCTGGTAATGTCCCAGCGAAATTACAGTCTAAAGGTATTGCCCATGTCCAACAATCCTATTGTACAGGTTTTCCGCGGTTTGTTGCTCATAGGAATCTTGCATGCCAATACGTCAAGCGCTTCACCAATGGAGAATCTGTTGGGCAAGGTACAAGAAGCTGCGAAAAATCAATTGCAAAACCATGCAGAAAACCAGCACTGGCTGGAGCCTGAGTTTGAGGTCGACGTGGTGCGCAATAACCGCCCGATTCCGCCTTGTCCCTCTGAAACACGGGTGGAAAGCCTGGATCCGCGCGGCATTGGGCGCATGCGTTTCGTGGTCGTTTGCCCAAGCTTGCAAGGATGGCGATATGAATTTCTTGTCAGGGGAAAAGTGTCGGCCAAGGTTGCTGTCGCGGCCACAGATTTAATGCCGGGCAAAATTTTGTCGCCTATAGACTTGTTGCACCAGCGCCACGATATCACCTTGATTCCCGACACGTTTGCCAATTTCGGCGACCTGGAAGGCATGGCGGCGCGGCGCAGCATCCGCGCCGGGGAAGTGATTCGCGCCAATATGTTGACCGCACCGCAACTGGTCAAGCGCGGCGACCAGGTGCGCATCGTGGCGCGGCGCGAGCAGATCGAAGTGTCGATGGCCGGCGAAGCCCTCGACAATGGCGTGCGCGGCGCCGTCATCCGCGTGAAGAACAGCAGCGGCACCCAGATCCGGGCGCGGGTTATTGACGCGGGGACTGTTGAGCCTGCTGAACTGCCTTGATGCTGGCCGCCACGCGGCCCAGTTTGTCGGCATAGGCGGGGTCGGTGGCATAGCCGCCGGCCTGCAGGGCGTGGGCGAAGGCTTGCGCGTCGCCGCCGGTATTCAGGGCGCGCCGGTAGCGCGGGTTGTCCAGCAGCAGGCCGGCATAGTCTTCGAAGGAGCCGGCCAGGTCGCCATAGCCGCGGAAACGTTCGTGGCGCGTGACGGCTTCGCCGCCTTCCACTTCCATGGTGGCCAGCACCTGTGCCGCGCCCTGCCAGTTGCCGCCGGCCTTGATGCCGAATAGATTGTTGCCGGGGGCGTGGCGGCCCCAGCCCGATTCCAGCGCCGCATGGGCGGCCACCAGTTCCGGCGCCACGCCGAGGCGGGCGGCTGCCGCTTCCGCATGGGGGCGGATGGCTTCCAGGAAGGCTTGCTGGGCGGCGTCGGGGACGCTGCCGTCGGCCGTCAGGCCCGTGGCCGCGGCAGTGTCCGCGCCACCGATGGCGCGCGCGGCCAGGCGGGCCCGCAGGGCGGCGCCGTCGGCGGTGAGGGTAGTGCCGGCCCCGGCCGGAACGGCCGCAGGCGCATCCGTGGCGGCCAGGTAGCGCGCGACGTCGGCGTGCACCTGGCGGAAGGTGGCGGTGCCGGCGCCGCCGCCGGCCGTGCCGGAGGTGAACGCGGCCGGCAGCGCCGGGCGGGTGGCGCTGACGTTGCTGGCCGTGGCTGCGGTTGCCGTGGTGGCTCTCGTTGGCGCCGTGGCGGCCGTGAAAGCGGTGAAATCAGACCGGTTCATAGGTTTGGTCGTCGCCATGCAGCACGCGCTGCATGATGGTGTATTGCTCCGCCAGCAGGTCGGCATTGCGGCGGCCCATTTCGCGCGCCGCCTGCACCATGCCTTCCAGCTGGGCCCAGTCGGCCTCGAGCCGCGCGCGCGGCTCCGGCTTGAGCAGGGCAAATACTTGTTCCATGGAAGGCTGGGGGCCGACCAGGCGGGTTGCCAGGTCGACCCGCTGGGCGCGGCGCGCTTCCAGCACATCGACCAGGGCGCCGATTTCTTGAGCGATCTCGCCCAGGCGGGCGCTCTGGTGGCGGATGGCCGCCTCGAACTGCTGGGCGATCAGGTCCAGCATCTGCTGGTAGCTTTGCAAGTCCGCCGCAACGCCGTCCAGCAGCTGGCGCATGGCGTCCTGGCGCGACATCTCGCTCACTGCTCGCCCCGGTGGAATTTCTGGATCAGGCCGGCCAGCTTGCCGGCGTCGAACGGCAGCTCGCCCTTGGCCAGGGCGTCGCGCAGCTGGGCCACGCGCTCGTGGTCGATGTCGCCCATTTCCTTCATGGCTTGCAGGGCCGGCTGCAGCACGGCCGATTCCAGCTCGCGCTGGGCGGCAGGGGCGGTTGCCGGGCGTGCGCTCTCGGCGGGCGCGCTGTCGGCCACGGTCTGGACCGGGGCGCCTGGGGTGGAACCGGAAATCCTCATACGGTTTCCTCTTGATTTAACGTTAATTGCCATTGCTCTTCCCCTTGCCAGGCAGCAGTTGCTGTCGCAATTGCTGCAAGAGGCCCGGTTCGGGCAAGTCCGATTCCCGGATGATAGCAGTCTTGCTGCTTGGCATGCCAAACATATCGGCAATGGCTTTGGCTTGCGTCTGCGTCAGGATCAGCAATTCGATCCGGCGGTTGACGCCAGCATCGGCCCGTTTCGCATCGAGCGGCGCACGATCGGCCATGCCGACCACCTGCAGCACGCTGTCCTGCGGCATGCTGCCGGCCAGCAGCTGGGAACGCGCCGACATGGCGCGGTTGCTGGACAGGTTCCAGTTGGAGAAGGCCTTGTAGCTGGTGTCGGCGTATTGCGACGAGTCGGTATGGCCGACGATCAGCATCTGGTTTTCCATCTTGGCGAACAGCGGCCCCATGCCTTGCAGGAGGCGGGCGAACTTGTCCGTCGGCACCGCCGAGCCGCGCACGAACATGCCCTGGCTGTCGGTATCGTGCAACATCACGCGCAAGCCGTAGGGGGTGATCACGGATTCCAGGTTGCTGGCCAGGCCGGCTTCTTCGCTCATCTTGGCGAGGGTCTTGGCCAGCAGCTTGAGGTCTTCCGGCGTTTCGTAGCGCACCCGGTTTTCCGCGGTCTGGGTCGGGCTCTTGTTGTAGCCCTGGGTGGCGGTGCCGTCGACGTCGGTGTTGCCGGTGCGCGGCATCGGGAAGCGTTCGATCAGGCTGCCGCGCGGGCCGCCCACCTGTTCCGGCATCACGCCCTTGCCGACGTCGGTCTTGCTGCCGTCGGACTGGGTCATGATGTGTTCCAGCGATTCCTGGTTGCGCACGGCCATCAGCCACAGCACCAGGAACAGGCACATCAGGGCCAGGCAGAAGTCGGCAAAGGCGACCTTCCAGGCGCCGCCGTGTTCATCGTGCTTGTGCTTGCCGCCGCCGCGCTTGACGATGGTTTGCTCATGGTGCTTGTCATGCGGCTTTAGCACGGCCACCTCCTCGGCGCGAAGTCGACTCCGGCTCGTCGCCGCCTTCCATTGCATTGATCCAGCCTTCCAGCTGGGCGAAGCTTGGCTTGATGTTCAGCTGCACGAGGCGGCGGCCGGCGTCGATCGCCAGCAGCGGCGGCTTGCCGGCCACGTGGGTCACCAGCACCACCTTGACGCATTCCATGGTGGACGCTTCCTGGCTGACCAGCTGCTTGAGCATGTTCGAGATCGGGTCCAGCACGCCGTAGCAGAAGAAGATACCGATGAAGGTACCGACCATGGCCGCGCCCACGTGTTCGGCGATCTCGGCCGAGGTGGCGCCTTCGCCTACAGTGCCCATGGTGATCACGATACCCAGCACCGCGGCCAGGATACCGAAGCCCGGCATGGCTTCCGCGATCTTGTTGAGCGACTTGGCCGGCTGGGTCAATTCTTCGTGGATGGCTTCCAGCTCCTGTTCCAGCACGCCTTCCAGTTCGTGGGCGTTGATCTTGCCCATCGCCATCAGGCGGAAGTTGTCGACGATGAAGGCCAGCAGTTTCGGTTCTTCCAGGATCAGCGGGTAGCGCTGGAACAGCGGCGATTCGCGCGGCGCCTCGACGTGGGCGTCCAGCGCCTTCAGGCCGCCGGCGGCCAGTTGCAGCAGTTCATACATCAGCAACAGCAATTGGCGCTGGAATTCCGAGTCGTACTTTTTGCGCGACATCAGGTGCTTGCACTGGGTCATGGTTTCGGCCAGCACGTGGCGCGGGTTGCCGATCACGAAAGCGCCCAGGCCGGCGCCGGCAATCACCAGCAGCTCCAGCGGCTGCCAGATCGCGGTGAAGTGGCCGCCCATCATGGCGTAGCCACCGAACACCGAGCCAAAAACGATCATGATGCCGAATAATTGCTGCATGGTGTAAGCCTTTCGAGGTTTCCCGGTACAGGTGCGCGGTCAGGCCGCCAGCACCGCTTTCATCTTGTTCAGGGCCGCTTTGTTGAGCTGGCAGACGCGGGCGTCGGTCAAATCCAGCACGGCGGCGATTTCTTTGTAGCTGAGTTCGAACTCGTAGTACATCTGCACCACGCGCTGCTCGCGCTCGTCCAGGCCGTTCAGGGCTTGCTCCAGGCTGCGCCGTATCATCAGCTGTTCTTCCGGCCCGGCCACGCTGCCGGTATCGGCCAGCGTGTCCTGCAGGATTTCATCGAAGCTGGCAATGGTTTCCGCGCTTTCGTCCAGCAGGTACGCCTGGTATTCCTCGGCGCTCAGGCCCAGGCCGGCCATGGTTTCCGCCTCGCTCGGCTCGCGGCCCAGCTTGCGGGTCAGTTCGCGCACGGCATCGCGCAGCTTGTGGCTCTGCTGGCGCACGGCGCGCGGACGCCAGTCCTGGCGCCGCAATTCGTCGAGGATGGCGCCGCGCACGCGCAGCGCGGCATAGCTGCCGAAGGCGGCGTCCGGCTCGCCGTAGCGGCGCAGGGCTTCGAGCAGGCCCATCAGGCCGATCTGCTCCATATCGTCACGGTCGATGGCGCCCTGCACCTGCGAATTGAGCTGGCGCACGATGCGCTTGACCAGCGGCGCGTAGGCAAGCAGGTGCTTCTGCTCGTCGGCTACGCTGACTGCGCTGTAGCTTTCGGCATAGGGATCTGCAACCGTATCGACCAAACCCATGGCTTTACTCCAGGATCAGCTTGCCGATCATGACCTGCTGGAAGGGGCGCTCGCGCGCGTCCTTGGCGTAGGCTTCATCGTAGGCCTTGTTCAATTCTTCGACATACTGGTCGATAGTCATCATGGCCGCCTTTTCCATCGGCAGCGCCGACAGGGCGCGCACGGCCACGCTGCGCAGCAGGGGCAGGGCTTCCTTGGCTTCCTTCTCCTGCTTGGCCGTGGTGGCGATGACCAGGTCGGCCGACATATAGTGCGGCACGGTGTCGCCCGGCTGGCGGCGCAGCATGACGATGACTTTCTCGATCGTCAGGTATTTCAATGGTTCGGCATTCTTCTTTTCCTCGACCGCAGCCTTGGCCGGCTCGGCGCTCTTGCCTTTGAGGTACCAGACGGCACCGCCGGCGGCGCCTGCGCCCACCAGCAGCACGGCTGCCACGATCAGAACCAGTTTCTTATTCATCTAAGGCTTACTCCCGCTCGCTCAACATGGCAAAGGTGGTGGTGCCGGCCTCATCGTCGGCCAGGGCCATGCCCGGCTGGCGCTGCTGTCCGGATTGCTGCTGCTGGCGCTGCTGCCCGCCGCCATCGGCCAGGTTGCGCGCGCTGCTGGACGAGACCGTGACGGCCACGTCGCCGAACTGGCGCTGCGACAAATCCTGGCGCACGGCGTCGCCGATGGTGTTCAGCTGGCGCAGCACTTCGCTGTGGCTGGCGGCGATATTCACTTGCAGGGCGCCGCCGCTGTGGCGCACGGAAATTTCCACGCTGCCCATATTGGGCGGTTCCAGGCGGATCACGGCGCGCTCGTCGTTGCGGGCCAGCTGCAGCTGCAGGCGGTCGCCCAGCGCGGCGCGCAGCGGCTGCTGCCATTGTTCGGGGTTGCCCGTCAGGTGCAGGGTGTCGCCGGCCTGGCTGGCGGCGGTGTTGGCCAACACGCTGCGGAAGCCGGGCAGGGCGGCGGTGTCGGGGTTCTGCGGCTGGCTGTCGGCGAGCAGGCTGGCGGCATCCTTGGCGCTCACCGGGGCGGCAGTGCTGCCGGCGGACTGGCCTTGCAGGGCTTGCAACGCGGCGTTGATGGCGTCGCTGGCGCTGGCGCGTGGCGCGGCGGCGGCGTCGCGCGCCGCGGCCGCGGCCGGGCCAGCGGCGGCTGGCAGGGCGGCGCGGCACGCCTGTCGTGCGGTAGCGGCCAGCATGGCGGCGCGCGCGTCGAGCACGCCGGCATCGGCGGCTGCCGTGTCAAGGGCGACCGGGGCGACG
>CBHWEO010000089.1:0-18318 GCA_966112955.1 uncultured Duganella sp.
TGAAGGTCACCGGCGCGGCGCCGGCATAGGCGTCGCGCCGCACGAATTCGGCGGCGCGGGCGCGGCCGAGGTCGGTCAGGTTGTAGACGATGTCGGCATCGGTGTTGCTGATCCCACGGCGCATCATCTCGATCAGCTTTTCCGTGCGCAGGAAGCCGATCACCGGGTCCAGCACCGAGAGCGGCAGCTTCATGTGGCTGGACAGTTCGTTCAGCTTGACCTGGCCGCGCTGGTACAGGATCTTCGACGCGAGTTCCACCAGCAGCAGGAAAGGCAGGCCGGTTTCCTCCACCGTGCGCGGGGCGGGCACGCGCAGCGGGTCGTCGGCCCACGGGCGCTTGCTGGTTTCTTCAAAATCGGCTGGCATGGCTCGGTCCTCTTTCAGAAAACGGTCGGCAGGACGCGGTACTTGACGCGCCGCATGTACAGTACATAGTCGCGGTCCTGCGCCAGGAAGCGCTCTTCCCGCTGCAGGCGTGCCAGCAGCAGGGCGCTGGCGGCCAGGCAGGTCAGCACGTTGCCGGCGCTGGTGTTCGACAGCACGTAGCCCGCATAGCTGAGCAGGTAGCTCGCGTACAGCGGATGGCGGATCCAGCGGTACAGGCCGCTGGTCTTGATGCGGCGCCGCGCGGCCACCAGGCCAAAGCTGCGGTTCAGCGACAGCAGGCCACCGATCTGCAGCAGCACGCCGAACACGATCAGGATGCGGGCCGCCGGCAGCAGGCCGGCGCCGCTGGGGGCGAACAGGAAGGGCGCGCCGGTGGAGGCGATCGCCAGCGCCCAGTCGAGCGGCGAGTGCGACACGGCGGCCGGCTCGGAGCGCAGCACGAACAGGAAGGCCACCAGGGTTTCCGAGGCAGCGAACAGCAGGTAGGCCCAGTCGCCGCTGGCGTTGTAGGCGCGCGCATGGGCGATCGAGAACAGCAGCCAGACGCAAGCCAGCGCCGTGGTGGCCAGCACATTGGCGGCGCGCATGGCGAGGGGGGAGATGGCCTTCATAGCAAGCTCCAGCCGTAAAGGTTGTTGAACAGGAGGTAGGCCAGCGTGCCGCTGGCTATGGCCACGGCATACGGCAGCTGGCCGGTCGCGGCGGGCGGCGCATCGACGCGGGCGCTGCCGCCGGACAGGCCGCGCAGCACGCTGCCCAGCACCATGTCCCTGACGTTGCCGGCCACCTTGCGCAGGCTGCCCTGGAACAGGGCGACCAGCAGTGCCAGCAGGCCGCCGGCCAGCAGGCTGGCCAGGCCGGCGCCCAGGGTATCGAGCGGACCGAGGAAGGCGCCCACCATCGCCATCAGCTTGACGTCGCCGGCGCCCATCGCGCCCAGCGCATACATCGGCAGCAGCAGCACCAGGCCCAGGAGCATGCCGGCGCCGGCCTTCAGGATGCCGAGCGCGCCAAACGGTTCGCTGAACAACCCGGCGCCCGGCGTGACAGTGGCCTGCAGCGCCAGGCCGGCCAGCATGCCCGCCAGCACCAGCCGGTTGGGAATGCGGCGGCTGCGCACGTCGCACGCCACGGCCCAGGCCAGCAAGCCGGCCAGCACGGCGATCGGCAGCAGGGCGCGGCTATCGATGGTCATGGCGCCGTCCTTTGCGCCAGGCGCCCGCACAGTTTCCAGATGATGCCGGCGCCGAGCGCGCCGGCATAGCCGTCGATGGCGTAATGCCAGCCCAGGTGCACCGAGCCCAGCTGGATCAGGATGGCAAACGCGGTGAATGCCATGCCGGCCGCGCGGTTCAGGCGCCAGCCGAGCAGGGCCAGCAGCACGGCGCTGGCCACGTGCATGCTGGGCATGGCGGCGATGCTGAGGGCATTGGCGCCGCTGTTGGCGGTGTGGTCCTGCCACAGCATGTCCTGCACGCCGAGCGCCATCACCGGGATCACTTCGTTGGCGCTGCGCAGGTAGTGGAACAGGCCGGCGAACGGGTCGGCGCCGGGCACCACGAAGCCGTAGAAGCAGGGGCCGACCGACGAGAACAGCATGGCCATCACATTGCCCAGCAAGATCCAGCTCAGCACGAAGCTCAGCATGAACTGCATGCGCAGCTGGCGCCGTTCCATATTGAAGGCGAGCCAGTAGACGGTGGCCAGCAGGATGAAGAACCACAGGTGGTAATTGAAGTTGACGATGGCTGTCATGAGCGGGGCGCCCAGCACCGGCTGCAGCCATTCCCATGGCTGCCTGCCGCCGTGCAGCCAGGCGTCGGCGGCGGCCAGGCGGGCATCCCAGGCGAACGGCTGCACCATCGGCACGGCCGCTTTCAGCACGGTGAAGCTGGCGGCAAACAGCGGCATCACAGCCAGCACGGGCGCGGCAAACAGCAGCCTTTCGCGGCTCAGGTAGGCCGACAGGTGGCGCCACAGGTAGCGCACCAGCCGGTCGGGACGCTTGAAGAGCATGACGTAGATGGTGTAGCCGCACAGCGCAAAGACCAGGCCCAGCATCAGGGAAGCGAGGTAGGCTTCCAGTTGCAGGTTCTGGCGGTATTTATCCGGGTAAGACCAGCAGAGCGCGAGCGCCACCAGCAATTCGACGCCAACGATGGCCAGCAGCAGCCCATGTTCGCGCAGCACGGTGCGCGGCAGGCTGGGGCGGGTGGCGAGGGATGGGGACAGTACAGCGCTCATGACGTAGCCTGCAAAACATGCGATTTAACGTAAGTGAACATGGCAACCAGTTGGGTGCTGACCTTGCTGAGGCTCACGATGATGACCACAGCGATCAGTCCCCCAAGCAAGGCGTATTCGATGGCCGAGACGCCGGCGTCGCTGCGGAGGAAACGTAAGATGGATGTTTTCACGATCAACCTCCAGGACGGAACAGCCGTCCGGCGAGGCGGGGGGGGAGACCCCGCCGGACGCGGCGCTGCTTAGCTGTTGGCAGTTTTCAGTTCGCTGCCGATCTTGTCGAACGTCTTGTCGAGCTGGGTGCCGACGATTTTCACGGCGGCGATGATCACCACGGCGATCAGCGCGGCGATCAGGCCGTATTCGATGGCGGTCACCCCTTGTTCGTCGCGGATGAATTTCTGGATGGCTTTCATGATGATTCCTTTCGGGAGGTAATGATGGATTGCACCAAAGTGTTTGCAGCTCCACGGAAGACCCGCTTCACCTGCTCTTTCCAAGCGCCAGAAGCACAATGATGCCGACGACAACTGTCAGTGAGGCTACAAGCACATATTCGTAAAACGCCCTGCCGTCTTCGTCGGCGATGAAGCTGGCTACTTGCGGAAGGAATCGCTCACGCATGGTGTGCTCCGGACATGGTTGTGTTGGCCTTGCCTGGTTTAGTCTCAGCCGACATGTCTGCCGTGCTGATGAGTTCACTTTAGGCAGAAGCGTTTTGACTTCCATCAAACATCTGTCCTTTTATGGCCGGGACAGAAGGCACTTTTTTTCCGAACGGAAGCAGGACATTTGTCCCGGGTGAAACGACGATATTCAGGGAGAAATGTTTTCGGCGCCCCTGCCGGTAGTGGCAGGCGGCGGGGGAGGCGCTACAGGTCGGCCTGGTCGAGCCTATGCTTGGTGGCGAACACGTAAAGGTCCAGGCGGTTTGTCACGCCCAGCTTGTGGTAGATGGCGGTCAGATGGTTGCGCAAAGTGTGCTCGGAAATAAACAACTGTTGCGCCAGAGCCTTGTTTACCGCCCCGCCGCCTGTGGCAATTAAGCTGCAAATGCGCCGTTCCTTGGCGGTCAGCTGGGCGATCTTGTCCATGTCAGGGTCATGCCGCCGCGTCGCATGCGGATTGCGCATGGCTTCGAATACCCGGCTCAGCATCGCGCCGTCCAGCCACAGCTCGCCCTCGTGGACTTTATCGATGGCTTTCAGCACGGCCTCGGGCGGCTCATCCTTGCTGACCACGCCGCGCGCGCCCAGCATCACGGCGCGGTCCAGCAGCTCGCGGTCGCGCGTGCCCGACAGCACCAGGACGCGCGCGCCGTGGCCGGCTTCCGCCAGGCGCGGCAAGATATCCAGCGAACACGTGCCGCCCAGGTCGATGTCCAGCAGGATGACGTCCGGCAGCACTTCGGCTGCCATCGTGAGCGCACTGTCGCAATCGCGCGCGGTACCCACCACCAGCATGTGGCTCGCTTCGCTTTCGATCAGCTTGCCCAGGCCCCATAGCAGGGTCTTGTGGTCATCGACCAGCAGGATGCGGATGCGTTTATCAGCCAGGGCCATACTTCACCTCAAACGGGAATCACAATCTGTACTGCCGTATTGTTCTGGCGGCCGCGTTGCACGCGCGCTTCGCCACCGAGGGCGGCGGCGCGTTCAGCGATGGAGTTCGGAGTAAAGTCTAGCACCGGCTGGCCCGAACATTCATTCTCAATGCGCACCGTCAGTTGGCCGGCGGTGCAGGCCAGCTCGATGTAGCCGTTGCGCGCCGTGGTGTGCTTGCAGATATTGCTCATGCCTTCGTTGACGATCTGGAACACTTCGGCCGCGAGCCGGTCGCTCATGTGCAGCTCGCCCTTGGTTTCCACGGCGATGTGCACGTCGTAGAACTGGCGCACCTGCGCCGCCTGGCGGCGCAGGGCAATCAGCAATTCCGGCTCCTTCATCTCCAGGCCGCCGCGCAGGCTCTTGGCATAGTTACGCAAGTCGCGCACGACCTGTGACGTCACGTCGAGCAGGTTGTCGAGGTCGGGCACCAGCGGGTTGCCGGGATCGGCCTTCAGGCGGATGCCCGACACGCCGTGGCGCAAGCCGATATATGGCTGGATCGTTGTGTCATGCAAGTCACGGGCAATGCGCTCGCGCTCGCGCAGCACGGCTTCCGAGGCCATGCGGTCCAGCAGCTCGATGTTTTCAATCACCGGGAAGGCCTGGGCCGCGATCTGCAGCAGGAACAGGGCGTCGGACTTGCTGAACTGGTGGCGCTGCGACACCACGATCAGCCGCCCCGAGCCGCGCCGCAACGGCAAGGGCACCGCAATCAGGGACAGCGCGTCCAGCAGCTCGGCCAGGGTTTCGCCCGCTTCGGCCTCCTGCTCCACCCAGCGCTGGGTGTCGCTGTCATAACTTTTCAGCTGGACCGTGCGGCGCAGCCAGGCGCCGCGCGGCTGGCGCAGCAGCAGGATGGCCTCTTCGCCGCACACCAGCAGCGGAGCGGCCGCGTCGGGCGCCAGGTTGCTGGCGTGGATGGGACGGCCGGCGTTGGCCGCGCTGGCGGCGCGCAGGGTCCAGCTGGCAGCACTGTTGTCGTGCATCAGCAGGATGCAGCTGTGGGCCTGGTAGAACTGGCGCGTCTGCTCCAGCACGGAGCTGATGGTGCGGTCGACGCCGAAGCGGGGATTCGACATCTGGCTCACCGCGTGCAGCAAGGCCATGCGCTGGCGCTGGATCATGGCCATGCCGCCCCAGTGCGCAATCATATAGCCCAGGGCCAGCAGGAAGGTGGCGCGCAACATCAGCAGCGCCATTTCCGCGTCGCTGCGGGTGAACAGGGAAGTGAGGGCGAAGGCCAGCGAGGCCACCATGGTGATGCGGGCGCCTTCCTCGAAGCCATGGCTGAAGGCGGAAGTCAGGATGGCGAAGAAGAACAGCAGGAAATAGAAGCTGGAATCGCCGCCGGTGACGTAGACCATCAGCGTGAACCAGCCGACGTCGAGCCAGTACACCAGCTTGCTGCGCACCAGGATCGAGCGGTTGGCCAGCAGCAGCAGGGTGACGCTTTGCAGCAGGTAGGCCAGGAACACCCCCAGCGACAGGACGTCGACCCGGCCGGCCGGCTCAACCACCAGGGTGAACAGGCAGGCCACGGCGAGCACCGTGCGCATCCAGCGCACCATGGAGGCATCCGAAGTGTCTTTCGGCAAATTCGCGTGCAGCGGCCCCTCGTTGATCACAGCTTCTCCGACGCGTTTTGTTGTTACCATGCTAAGAGAAGCGTGCGTCATTGTCCACAACAAAGTTGTATTTTCGAAACGACTGCGGGGCCTTGAAATCGGGCAAGGCAACCCCATGTGGGTTTCTCCGAATCATATCCAGAAGACTATTGAGGTAAAAATGGCACAAGATAAGAAAATCATGGGGTTCCAGGCAGAAGTTAAACAACTGCTGCAACTGATGATCCACTCCTTGTATTCCAACAAGGAAATTTTCCTGCGCGAGCTGATCTCGAATGCATCGGATGCCGCCGACAAGCTGCGTTTCGAGGCGATCAACAACGATGCGCTGTACGGCAATGACCATGAACTGAAGATCCGCGTCAGCTTCGACAAGGCGGCGCGCACCATCACCATTTCCGACAATGGCATCGGCATGAGCCGCGAGGAAGCGATTTCCCACCTCGGCACCATCGCCAAGTCGGGCACCAAGGAATTCTTCGGCAAGCTGTCGGGCGACCAGCAGAAGGATGCCGCCCTGATCGGCCAGTTCGGCGTCGGCTTCTACTCGGGCTTCATCGTGGCCGACAAGATCACCGTGGAATCGCGCCGCGCCGGCCTGGACGCCGCGCAAGGTGTGCGCTGGGAGTCGGCGGGCGAGGGCGACTATTCGGTCGAGCAGATCGACAAGCCCAGCCGCGGCACCGACATCACCCTGCACCTGCGCGAAGGCGAGGACGAGCTGCTTTCGAGCTGGAAGCTGAAATCCATCATCCGCAAGTATTCCGACCACATTTCGCTGCCGATCCAGATGCAGAAGGAAGAGTGGGATGCGGAAAAGAAGGAAAACGTCCTCAAGGACGAGCTGGAAACCATCAACCAGGCCAGCGCCCTGTGGGCCCGCCCCAAGAGCGAGATCACCCAGGAACAGTACGAAGAGTTCTACAAGCACGTGTCGCACGACTTCGGTGCGCCGCTGGCCTACACCCATAACCGTGTGGAAGGCCGCAGCGAATACACCCAGCTGCTGTACATCCCGGCCAAGGCCCCGTTCGACCTGTGGGACCGCAACAAGCGCGGCGGCATCAAGCTGTACGTCAAGCGCGTGTTCATCATGGACGACGCCGAGCAACTGATGCCGACCTACCTGCGTTTCGTGAAAGGCGTGATCGACTCGGCCGACCTGCCGCTGAACGTGTCGCGTGAAATCCTGCAGGAATCGCGCGACGTGAAAGCCATCCGCGAAGGCTCGACCAAGCGCGTGCTGGGCATGCTGGAGGAGCTGGCCAACGCCGAAGAGCAGGACAAGAAGGACAAGTACGCCACCTTCTGGCGCGAATTCGGCCAGGTGCTGAAGGAAGGCGTGGGCGAAGACTTCGCCAACAAGGACCGCCTGGCCAAGCTGCTGCGCTTTGCCTCGACCCACAACGACAGCGACGTGCAGGACGTGGCGCTGGAAGCCTATGTGGGCCGCATGAAGGAAGGCCAGGACAAGATTTACTACGTCACGGCCGACAGCTACGCCGCCGCGAAGAATTCGCCGCACCTGGAAATCTTCCGCAAGAAGGGCGTCGAAGTGCTGCTGCTGACCGACCGCGTCGACGAATGGATGCTGTCCTTCCTGACCGAGTTCGAGGGCAAGGAGCTGCACTCCGTGGCGAAGGGCGGCCTGGACCTGGGCAAGCTGGAAGACGAGGCGGAGAAGAAGGAACACGCCGAGACCGAGACCCAGTACCAGGAACTGGTGGGCAAGATGAAGGAAGTGCTGGCCGACAAGGCCAAGGAAGTGCGCGTGACCTTCCGCCTGACCGATTCGCCGGCCTGCCTGGTGGCGGACGAGCATGAACTGTCGGGCAACCTGCTGCGCATGCTGAAAGCGGCCGGGCAGTCGGCGCCGGAAACCAAGCCTATCCTGGAAATCAACCCGCAGCACCCGCTGGTCACGCGCCTGAAGTATGAAGACGCGGCCGGCGACAAGTTCAAGGACTGGGCCCACCTGCTGTTCGACCAGGCCTTGCTGGCCGAGGGCGGCACCCTGGCCGACCCGGCATCGTTCGTCAAGCGCATGAACGAAATGCTGCTGTCGAAGTAATGCGGCTCAGCGCCCGCGCAGGCGGGCGCAGTCGTACAGGTAGTACGTTTCCCCATACTTCTCATCGCGCGCCTGGGCAATGTGGTCATTGCCCAGCGGCCCGTTCAGCACGACAAAATCCAGCGCCGGGTCGCCGCAGGCGACCAGCAGGGCGGCACGCGTGGGCTGCGGCAGGCGACGGGCCGCCATCCTGGCTTCGAGGCTGTATTGCGCCAGCAGGGCATCTTCCCCGCCCAGCGGCAACAGGCGCTGCATGCGCCGCGCCCCTTCGATGGCCGTGCCGCGGTTGAAGACCAGGCCGGTGGTCTGCATGCTCGAGGCATAGTTGGAGCGGTGCAGTGTCAGCCAGCTGGCCGCGACATTGTTTCTCCAGTAAACCACGGCATGCGGCGGGATCAGCGGCAGGAAGGCCGCCTGCACCGCCCGTTCCCCCTGCGGCGACAGCAGGTAGGGGCGGTGCGGCGCGGCGGCGGCATAGACCGCTGCCCCGCCAAGGCTGGCAAAGACCAGCGCAAAAGCGCCCAGGTGCTGCCGCGTGCCCGCGCTGCCGCCCCAGCGCCAGGCCAGGAGCAGCAAAGCCGTCCCGGCCGCCGCGCCGCCACCGCGTTCCAACGCCGTCAAGGTCCAGACGATGGGCTGCATGCCGGGTTCCTGGCGCGGCTGGACCAGCAGGACCGTGGCCGTCTCATGGCTCACTTCCAGCAGCCAGGCCAGCGACAAGGCCAGCAGGCAGAGCATGGCGGCCCGATGGCGCCGGGGCGTCCACGCCAGCGGACGCCGGGCGTTCAGGCACATCGACACGCCGGCCAGCATGGCTACCGCGCCGCCGATGGAGTTGCGGGTGAGGGCCGCCAGGCAGAGCGCGGCCAGCAGCACGCGCATGGCGGGACCGGAGCGCCAATAGGCCGCGAACAGCCAGGCCAGGGCCAGCCAGGAACACAGCTGGGTCACCCACAGCAGGCGCCAAGGCTGGACCTGCATCAGCAGCAGGTTGCTGGCGAGTCCAGTGCCGGCCCAGTTGGCCAGCAGGCCGGCCACCGCCAGCACGGCTGCGCAGCGGAACAGGCGGCCGGTGGCGCCGTCCGCCAGGCAGCCCGCCGTGGCGACCAGGCTGAACGCCACCAGTGTGCGGCTGAGCCACTCGCCGGCGTGCCAGGCGCTCCAGGCCACCATCGGCGAGCGCTGTGCCACCAACGCCAGCCATTCGGCATCCATCCCCGCCAGCAAACGGTCAAAGGGCGGCACGTCGGCCGCCGTGGCGCCTGCCAGCAGGATGGCGCCGGTGGCGAGGAGGGCGCAGATTGCCCGCCAACGCGCGTGCCAGTGTTCCCATGCCAGGAAGAGTGCGCCGGCCAGCAGGGGACCGCAAGCCATCAGGGGATGCAGGGCGAAAGCCAGGCCCAGCGGAAGCAGGCCCAGTTTCCAGCGCCCCCGCACCACGCAGGCCAGGGCCAGGATGCCGAGGCCTTCCGCAAACAGGCGCGGCGTGAGGAAGGGCTCGGCAAGCCGGAAGATGCCCGGCGTCGGCCCGTAATCCGCGGGCCAGGTGAACAGCATGGCCAGGCCCAGCCACCAATGAAAGCCGCGCAGCATGGCCGACGCCAGCCAGGCCGAGGCGCCGATCCAGAGGGCATGGCCGGCCAGCAGCAACAGCAGGGTTGCACCCTGCACGCCGAGGATGGCAATGGCGGCGGCATACAGCGGGCTGAACACCGTGAAGGCATCCTGCGAACCATGCAGGAAGTACAGGTCACGCTCGAAATTGCCGGGATACAGGCGGCGCAGCGCCTGCACCGCATACAGCTCGCCATCGTGCCAGACGCCGCGCCAGGGATGGCTCGCCAGCCACAGGGCGGCCAGGGCCATCAGCAGCAGCGGCGTGCGCCGGCCGGTCGGGCTATCCTGTCGCTGGTCGGGGAGCATGCCTTAGGATAGCTCAACAATGGGCGCCGTTGGGCGCGCTGTTGTCAAAACCGCGCATCGCGCCGCCAGCCGCCGGCGCTCGTGTAGACTCGGCAGTAACCTGTCCGGGAGGTGCCCATGCAGCCAGCAGCATCCGCCACCATTGCCGCCGCTACGGCGCCCGGTTTCCGCGCGCGTGTCGAGACGGTGCGCATGGCCTTGCTGGCCCTGGTGCTGGCCTGCGGGGGGGCGGCGTGCTTCTTCTACACCTTCAACCATGACGCGGCCTACATCCTGTACAACGCCGGGCAGATCCTGCAAGGCTACCGCCTGTACACCGACCTGCCCGAGATCAACCCGCCGCTGATCGTCTGGCTGAACCTGCCCATCGCCTGGCTCGCGCAACTGGCCGGCCTGGACCCCATCCAGCTCTTCCGCACAGCCATCCTGCTGCTGGCGCTGGCTGGCGTGGGCTGGTCGGCCTGGCTGCTGCGCGGCTGGGCGGGACGCGACGCGCTGGCGGCCTGGCTGGCGATGGGCCTGTATGCCGCGCTGCTGTCGCCGGCGTATTCTTTCGGGCAGCGCGAACACATTGCCTTGCTGTGCAGCTTGCCCTACCTGGCGGAAGCGGCGCGCCGCATCGATGGCGCGGCCGCATCGCGCGCCGTGCAGCTGGCAGTGGCCGCCTTTGCCACACTGGGACTGGCGCTGAAGCCGCATTTCCTGCTGGTGCCGCTGCTGGTGGAAGCCTGGGCCACGGCGCGCCAGCGCCGGCCGGGCGTGGGCGTGCTGCTGGCGACGGCGCTGCTGCTGGCTTACCTGCTGGCCGTATGGCTGGTCGTGCCGCAATACCTGGACACCCTGCGCACGCTGTCGGCCGCCTATGCCGGCCTGGCCACCAGCTGGACCAGCTTTTCGCGCACGCCGGAGTTCTACGCCACCGCCTTGCTGGTGCTGATGTGCGCACTGGCGCGCCCGCGCCATCCGCTGGTGCGCGTCCTGGCGTGCGCCGTGGCCGGTTTCTCGCTGGCGGCCATGCTGCAGCGCAAGGGCTTTTCCTACCACTGGGTGGCGGCACTGGCGGCAGCCTGGCTGTGGCTGGGGCAGGCGGCGCTCGCCGCCACGTCGCACCGCAGCCGGCATGGCGTGCGGCTGGCGCCGTTGATCGTCACGGCGGCGGTCGCGCTGCTGGCCGTGCTGGCGCTGGCGCGCGCGGTGGTCGATGGCCGGCGCATCAATCCCCACCCGGCCACCCTGGGGCCGGTCATCCGCGAACTGGGCGGGGGACCCGTCATGATCTTCTCGACGGCTGAAGTGTCGTTCCCGCTGGTGCTCGAGCCCGGCATCGGCACCTCGACCCGCTACGCGACCTGGACTGGCCTGCCGGCGGTCCAGGCCGTCAATAACCGCGAAGCCATCGCCAAATTCCACCGCGATATGGCGCAAGACTTTGCGCGCCGTCCGCCGCGCCTGCTGATCGTGCAAACGGATGGGCAAGGGCGGCCGGTCATCGATTTCGTTGCTTATTTCACAGCGGATGCGCCGCCATTGGCGCAATTCCGGGTGGTAAGGCAACTGAAAGGTTTTCAAGTGTTGCAGGCGCCAGGAAATCATTAGAACCGCGTTAGATTTGGTGAGACTTTAGCCTGTTGTCAAGCGGCATAATCAAAGCAACTCCCGCTTCAGCGAGGATTGCATGACGGAAGTCCGCAAGCAGCGCATCCTGATCGTCGACGACCAGAGCGCCCAGATGGGAGCGCTGTGCGACGTGCTGCGCCAGTACCAGTTCGAGGCCCAGGGCTGCGGCGACGCCGAGTCGGCCCTGGCGCTGCTGCGCAGCCAGTCCTTCGACCTGATGCTGTCGGACCTGAACATGCCGGGCATGGATGGCATCGGCCTGGTCCAGGCCGCCCTGCAGCACGACCCCGACCTGGCCTGCATCATCATGACCGGCGAGGGCAGCATTGCCAGCGCAGTGCGTGCCATGCAGGGCGGGGCGCTCGACTATATCGTCAAGCCGTTCAAGGCTTCCTCCCTGCTGCCGGTGCTGGCGCGGGCCCAGGCCACGCGCAGCCTGCGCCTGGCAAATGCCGAACTGGAGCGCCAGTTGCGCCAGAACGTGATCGAGCTGGCGGAAGCCAACCACCGGCTGGAGCAGGCGCGCACGGCGGCCGAGCACGCCAGTGCGGAGAAATCGCGCTTCCTGTCGAACATGAGCCATGAGCTGCGCACGCCGCTGAACGGCATCCTCGGCTTCGCGCAAATCCTGGCGGCGGACAAACTGCCGGCCACCCAGCTGGAAAAGCAGCGCTTCGCGCGCAACATCGTGCAATCGGGCCAGCACCTGCTCAAGCTGGTCAACGAGATCCTGGACCTGGCGCGCATCGAAGCCGGCAAGGTGCCGCTGGCGATGGAAGCGGTCGACCTGCCGACCGTCTTGCAGGAATGCCGCATGATGGTGACGCCGCTGGCGGCCAAACGCGACATCAGCCTGGCGTTCGGCGCCGTGCCGCAGCAGAGCTTGCGCGCCGACCGCACGCGGCTGGTGCAGGTGCTGATCAACCTGCTGTCCAACGCGATCAAGTACAACCACGAGAAGGGCCGGGTGGCCGTGGCCTGCGCCGCGGTGGAAGGGCAGCGCCTGCGCATTTCCGTCAGCGATACCGGGCCGGGCCTGGATCCGGACCAGGTGCAGCACATCTTCCAGCCTTTCCACCGCCTGGGCCGCGACGAAGACGAGGAGGGCAGTGGCCTCGGGCTGGCGCTGACGCGGCGCGTGGTGGAGGCCATGCAGGGCGCCATCGGCGTCGAAAGCCAGCCGGGCCAGGGCAGCACCTTCTGGGTGGAATTGCCGCTGGCGCCGGAAACCGCACAGGAGGTGCAGCATGCGTAGCCGAACCTTGCAGGTACTTGCCGTCCTGTTCCTGCTGCTGGCCCTGGGCGTGGCCTGGCTGTGGCGCCAGCAGGGCCGGCCGCCGCAGCCGGCGGAAGCGCTGGTCATCGCCGCCAACACGGAATATGTCGGCGCCTGCGCCGTGGTGGCGGGGCAGCAGCACGGCTTCTTCGCCGGCCAGGGCTTGCAGGTCAAGGTGCTGCCTTTCTCGAGCGGCAAGGCGGCCATGCAGGCGGTCCTGGAAGGCAAGGCCGACGTCGGCACGGTGGCCGATATCCCGATCGTGTTTGCCGCCATGGATGGCTTGCCGGTCAAGGTGCTGGCGACCCTGTTCCGTACCGGCCGCGACCACGGCATCGTTGGCCGCCGCGACCATGGCGTGCTGACGCCGGCCAGCCTGAAGGGCAAGCGCGTCGGCGTGACGCAGGGCACGTCGGGCCAGTTCACGCTGGACGTGTTCCTGAACTGGCAGCGCATGGATGGCAGCGACGTGACCATGGTGAACTACAAGCCGGAGGAACTGGGCCCGGCGCTGGTGCGCGGCGAGGTCGACGCCGTGGCCGGCTGGGAACCCTTCCTCGGCAAGATGCGCAAGGAACTGGGTGACACGGCCGTCAGCTTCTCCGGCGAGGAAGCGTACGAGAGCATCTACAACCTGGTGGCCCTGCAGCGCTTCACCAGTGCGCGCACCGCCGTCATTCCGCGCCTGCTGCAGGCGCTGGAAGAGGCGTCCGCCTGGTGCGAACGCTCGCCGCGGGAGGCCCACCACCTGCTGCCGGCGACCACCAACCTGAGCCAGGACGAAGTGCTGGCTGCCTGGCCGACCTACCATTTCGGGCTGGAGCTGGACCAGTCGCTGCTGCTGGCGCTGGAAGACCGGGCGCGCTGGGCCATCCGCAACCGCCTGGCCAACGCGCGCGAAGTCCCCAATTTCCTCGACAACCTGTATCTGCAAGGACTGGGTGAGGTGCGGCCGATTGCCGTCACCGTCATCCACTAAGCCCATGAAAATCATTACCCGCCTGAAGTGGGCCCAGTGGCTGTGCGTGGCCGGCGTGGCCCTGGCCGTACTGCTGATGCTGGGCGCCACGCGCCAGGTCCGCTATGAATTGCAGCGCAACGAGCGCGCCGGCGAGATCGTGGCGGGCGTGGTGGCGCTGCGCTACCTGTCGCTGGAGTATGCGCTGTCGCAGGAGCGGCGCGCCCACGTGCAATGGCAGTTGCGCAAGGAGTCGCTGCAAAGCTTGCTGCTGCGGGACGACCTGTTCCGCGAAGCGGACGAAGAAAGCTTGCTGCACGACCTGCAGCAGAACCTGCCGCAGCTGGCGCGCCATTTCTCGGAACTGGTGCTGGTGCGGCAGGAATTGCGCGCCACGCCGGAGCGGGCCGAAGTGCTGCGCCAGCTGGAAAGCCGACTGTTCGGCCAGCTGATCACGCGCACCCAGGACATGATACGCGATGCGGAAGAACTGGCCGGACGCAGCCGGGCCGGCGTAATGCGCGCGCAGCAGAACGCGTCGGCCGTGGCGGCCGGGCTTGGCCTGCTGCTGGCCTTGACCGTGCTCGGCGTGCTGGCCATGACCATCCGCAGTGTGGCCCACCCGCTGGACCGCTTGCGCCAGGGCGCCGAGCAGGTCGGCGCCGGCAAGCTGGACTTCCGCATGAACCTGAAGTCGGTGGACGAGGTGGGCGACCTGGCGCGCGCCTTCGACAGCATGACCGAGCGCCTGCGCGAGACGACGGTGTCGCGCGACGAGCTGGTGCATGCCAACGCCGCCCTGCACGAGGAAATGGCGGTGCGGCATGCCGCCGAACTCAAAGTGCAGGCCCAGCTCGGGCGCCTCAGCCTGCTGCACCAGATGACCCGCTCGATCGGCGAACGGCAGGATTTGCGCAGCATCCTGCAAGTCCTGGTGCGCAACCTGGAAGACCAGCTGCCGGTCGACTTCGCCTGCGTCTTCCTGCTGCAGGATGGGGTGCTGGAAGCCAGCTGCGTCGGCCTGGGCAATGCCCAGCTGCCGGGCAGCGCCGCCTTGAAGGAAGGCGCCCAGGTCTCGATCGACAACAATGGCTTGGCGCGCTGCGTGCGCGGCCAGCTGGTGTACGAGCCCGACATCACCGGCAGCGAATTTCCCTTCCCGCAGCGGCTGGCGCGCGGCGGCTTCAGCGCCCTGGTGCTGGCCCCGCTGCAGGCCGAAAGCGTGGTGTTCGGCGTGCTGGCCGTGGCGCGCACCATCCCGAACGCCTTCACCAGCGGCGAGTGCGAATTCCTGCGCCAGCTGAGCGAGCACGCGGCGCTGGCGGCGCGCCAGGCGCAGTTGTATGGCGCGCTGCAGCAGGCTTACCACACCCTGCACGCGACGCAGCAGTCCGTCACCCGCGAAGAACGCCTGCGGGCGCTGGGCCAGATGGCCAGCGGCATTGCGCACGACATCAACAACGCGATTTCGCCGGTGGCGCTGTACACGGAAACCCTGCTGGAAACCGAGACCGGCCTCAGTCCCAGCGGCCGCAGCAGCCTGCAGGTGATCGCGCGCGCCATCGACGACGTGGCAGCCACCGTGGCGCGCATGCGTGAGCTGTACCGCCGGCGCGAACCGCAGATGGAACTGGCCAGCGTGAGCCTGAACGTGCTGGCGCAGCAAGTGGCCGACCTGACGCGCGCGCGCTGGAGCGATATGCCGCAGCAGCGCGGCGTGGTGATCGCCCTCAAGCTGGAGCTGGCGCCTGGCCTGCCCAGCGTGATGGGCGCCGAAAGCGAGATTCGCGAGGCGCTGACCAACCTGGTCTTCAACGCGGTGGATGCCATGCCCGAAGGCGGCACGCTGGTACTGCGCACCCACAGCAATGGCGAACACGTGTTTGTCGACGTGTCCGACAGCGGCGTGGGCATGGATGAATCGACCCGGCGCCATTGCATGGACCCGTTCTTCACCACCAAGGGCGAACGGGGCAGCGGCCTGGGGCTGGCCACCGTCAATTCCATGGCCGAGCGCCACAGTGCCGTGGTCCAGGTCGAGTCCCAGCTGGGGCAGGGCACCACGGTGTCGCTGGCCTTCCCGCTGCCGCAAGCCCATCCCCCCATGCCGCCGCTGGAAGCCCCGGCCACCACGGTGGCGGTGGCCGAGCCCATGCGCCTGCTGGTGATCGACGACGACCCGGCCGTGCTGGCGTCCATGACCACCATCCTGCAGCGCGACGGGCACACGGTGGTGGCGGCCAATGGCGGCGCCGCCGGCATCGAGCAATTCCGCGCGGCCCTGGAATCGAGCCGGCCCTTCGATGCCGTGTTCAGCGACCTGGGCATGCCGCACGTGGATGGCCGCAAGGTGGCCGCCTGCATCAAGGAGATGTCGCCCACCACGCCGGTGGTGCTGGTGACGGGATGGGGCCAGCGCCTGATCCCGGAGGGCGACGTGGACGCCAAGCCGGCCAGCGTCGATGAAGTGCTGAGCAAGCCGCCGCGCGTGCGCGAATTGCGCGAAGTGCTGCTGAAAGTGCACAAGGTCGGTTATAGTTCTGCGTCATGACCGATCCAACGATTTTTGCCGCGCACCGCGCGCGGCTGTTTGCGATTGCCTATCGCATGCTCGGCGTGCGCGCCGATGCGGAAGACGTGGTGCAGGATGCCTGGCTGCGCTGGCAGGGCGCCGACCGCAGCGCCGTGCATTCGCCTGAAGCCTGGCTGGTGACCGTGGTAACCCGCCTGTCGATCGACCGCCTGCGCGCCGCCATCGCCGAACGCGAAGCCTATGAAGGCCTGTGGCTGCCCGAGCCGCTGGTGGCGGTGGACGAGGAGACGCCGGAAGTGCAGGCCGAACGCGCCAGCGACCTGTCGCTGGCCTATATGTGGATGCTGCAGCGCCTGGGGCCGGAGGAGCGCGCCGCCTTCCTGCTGCGCCAGGTGTTCGACTACGACTACGATGAAGTGGCGGCGCAGCTTGGCAAGTCGGAAGCGGCCTGCCGGCAGATGGTAAGCCGGGCCGGGGAGCGGGTGCAGAAAGGGCAGTCGCGCTTCGACATTCCGCCCGAAACCCACCGCCAGCTGCTGCAGCGCTTTGTCGAAGCGTCGGCCAGCGGCGACAAGGCGGCGGTGCGCGCCCTGCTGGCGGAAGATATCGAACTGGTGGGCGATGGCGGCGGCAAGGTCAAGTCCTTCGGCATCGTGGTCACCGACCCGGACAAGGTGGCCGCGCTGTACGCCGGCATGCACAAGCTGGGCGCCATCGAGTACCGAGCCGCCATCGTCAACGGCGAACCGGGCCTGCTGCGTTTCGTGGACGGCCAGCTGGAATCGGCGCAGGGCTTCCTTACCGACGGCCAGCGCATCACCGGCATCTACGTGGTGCGCAACCCGGACAAGCTGGCGCACATCATGCATTGAGGAGGGGGCTGCCATGACGGGCGACATCCGCGAGCGTGCCATGCAGGTCGGCCTGGCGGACCTGGCGCGCGCCATGCAGTACCTGCCGGTCGGCATGTCCATCATCGACAGCGACCTGCGCTTCCGCTTCTGGAACGACAGTTTTTGCCAGCTGCTGGATTTTCCCGTCGACCTGATGTACGAAGGGGTGCCGCTGGAAGACCTGTTCCGCTTCAACGCCCTGCGCGGCGAGTTCGGGCCGGGCGACCCGGAGCGCCTGGTGCGCGAGCGCATCAACCTGGCGCGCCAGTTCGTGTCGCACCGCTTCCGCCGCACGCGCGGCAATGGGACCGTGCTGCAGGTGACCGGCCGCCCGATGAGCGATGAGCAGGGCCGCGTGCTGGGCTTCGTCACCATCTACGAGGACGTGACCACCGAGGCGCGCCAGCAGCAGGAGCTGGACCAGGCGTACCAGAAAATATTGACGGCGTACGAGGATTTGCGGCGCGCCCAGCTGGACAACACGGCGCTGGAAAAAGACCGCTACAAGTATTACCAGCTCGCGGTGCGCGATGCGGTTACCGGCCTGTATACGCGCCACTATATGGAAGACGCCGCGGCGCGGCTGCTGGAGCAGCATGAACGCGACCATGCAGAGCGGGTCGGGCTGCTGGTCTTCGACATCGACCGTTTCAAGCAGATCAACGACGCCCACGGCCACCTGGCTGGCGACCTGGTGCTGCAGCGGATCGGGGAGTTGTTGAACAGCCACACGCGCCGCATCGATATCGCGGTCCGCAACGGGGGCGACGAATTCGCCGTCTTCCTGCCCCGGCTTGACATTGAACGCTGCCTGCAATTTGCTGAGCGGCTGCGCAGCGAGGTGCGGGCGGTGCGGCTGGAAGGTGCACTGAGCGCCATCGAACTGTCCATCAGCGCCGGCGTGGCCGAGCACCGGCCCGGCGAAACCCTGCGCGACCTGCTGCAGCGCGCCGACCTCGCCCTGTACGAAGCCAAGCGCACCGGCCGCGACAGGGTGTGCTGCGCCTAGGGCGGTTCGTGAATTTCTGGGAAATATGTCTTGCCCTGCAGCGCCTTCAGGATGCCTGCGGTGTCCTCGACCGAAAGCGTGGTCTGGGTGACGAATCCGAGTGCTTCGGGATCGGCCGGCGTGAAATTCTTCACGTCAGCTTCGGTCTCGATCAGCGTCACTGCGCCATCGTCC
>CBHWEO010000090.1:0-18261 GCA_966112955.1 uncultured Duganella sp.
CTTTAAATCATCTTCGTGGGGGGCCCCCGCCCCCACCCCCAAAACCTGCCCCCGCCCCCCCCCCCCCCCCCGACTTTCATCTTACTCCAGGCCAGCGATGCGGGCGTTGCGTTCGCGCTCGAGCTTGGTGATGTAGCGCTGCACGGCGTTCAGCGCGGAGCGCGGCAGGTCGACAAACTGGCAGCCCAGGCGGCGGTTGGATTTGTTGTTTAAAAGCGTCAGGTCCAGCGAATTGCGGATCTGCAGCCCGGTGGTGATGGTCCCGGCCTCCGGCAATTCAATGCGGCAGTCGCTGTACACCTTGCCGATCGTGTCTCCCAGGATCAGGCTGTTATCCAGGATGGCTATGCCGCCGCAGCTGATGTCGGCCAGCGGGAAGGCCTTGCCGCCGCCGCCCAGTTCGGCCGGCTGCGGGATCATCACCCGCACCGGATTGCTGACCGGGGTCGGCATGCGGTAGAACTCGCGGCGCTGCAGGCGGATCAGGCTGGCGGGCAGGGGCATCTTGAAGGCGGGGCTGCCTTCGAACGTGCAGGATTCCACGTGCTCGCCGCCGAACATGATGCGGATCTTGTCCAGCGTGGTCTCGAAGGAAAGGCGCTTGGAGGCCAGCACGCGGCGGTTCTGGTCGGGGCTGATCGAGCAGTCCAGGATCACATTGCCGGCATCGGCATCCACTTCCAGGATCGACGTCACACAGACATCGGACTCGCCATGCACCAGCATGCGGATCAGCTGGTTCTTCTCGCCGATACTGCGCAGGAGGGCAATGATTTCGCGGCGCGAGGTCACCTCGAAATCATGCCAGTTCTCCAAATCCGAGTCCGAAATATAGCTGTGCATCAAAGTCCGTTGTCTGGGGATTCATTCGGTACGCTGAGATCGGGCGCCGGGGGCGGGGGCTGGCCAGTCTTTTGCGCTGCTTCAATATGATATAGCCACGCTAACAGTTCCGCAATTACACGGTAGAGCAGGGGTGGGATCTGGTGGTCCAGGTCCACTTCCATCAGCAGCGACACCAGTTCCTTCGATTCGTGGATATAGACCCCGTGCTCCGCGGCCACGGCAATGATTTGCTCGGCCACCAGCCCGCGTCCCTTGGCGACCACTTTCGGCGCCGCCTGGCCGCTCTTGTAGGCCAGCGCCACCGCGCTTTGCAGCGGCTTGCGCGGCGTGTCGTGGCTGTCAGGCGCCGCCATCGCCGCCCTCCGCCTGGATGGCCAGGGACGTCAGCGGCGCGCCGGCCGCTTCCATCGCCTGCTGCAGGGCGCCGGCCCAGGCCCGCAGCGTGGCTGCCGTGTCTTCCGAGCCGGACTGCACGGCAATATGCACCTGGTCGCCGACCAGGGTCACGTTGGCGGCCACCTTGCCCAGCATGGGGAAGCGGAAGCGCACGCCGCTGCGCCAGACGGTCTCGGCGGCGTCCCCCTCGCGCCCTTCGCGGCGGTCGCCCTTGCTGCCTTCGCCGCGCTGCTGCTCGCGCTCGACCAGCCATTGCATGGGCTGGCCGGGCCAGGCTTCGCCTTGCCACAGCACCTTGCCTTGTTCGTGGGTGTGCAATTGCTGGTTGATCATTTGCGCGGCCGACAAGTCGGGGCCGGCCAACGCTTTGGCGATGCTGTCGCCTGCCGTGTGGGATGCGCCCTGGGCCGCGGCCTGGCGCTGCATTTGCGGTTCGCGCTGCAGGTCCTGCAGCGGCCGCTTGCCCTCGGCCCACTCGGCCACATGCGATTCGTAGAACAGCCCGCTGTCGCCCAGCGCACGCTGCAAGCCTTCGCTGAGCTTGCCCGCATCGGGTGGTCCGCCCGCACTGAGCGGCACCTTGCCGTTGATGGTCACCGGCACGCCAGGCGTGGTGTAAGCCGAGGCCAGGGCGCTGGAGATAGCGCGTGCGGCCGGGCTCAGGGCGGCCTGCGGGGTATCCTTGCCCAGCGCGGGCAACTGGTCGGCCGGCACCAGCGGCGCCTTGCTCAACAGGGCGGCGCCGGGGCTGAGGGTGCGTGCCTGCGCGGCTGCCGCCTGGCCGGATGGGCCAGCCTCACCTGCCGCGCCACCACGCGGTGTGGCGGCCGCCTCGGCAGGCGCGCCTTGCGGCAGTGCGGGCTGGCCGGCTTGCCCTGCGGCGGGCGGCTGCTTGCCGCTCAGGTTGAGGATGGCCGCTTCCTGGGCCGGCAGGCGGCCGCCTTCAGCCGGCATGTCGGGAATCTGGTCGCCGGCGACGAAGGTGGCCATCTGGCCCGCCTGCGGGTTGCCGGCCCCCACTTGCAGGGTCGGGCGCGGCTGGGCGCTGACCACGGTCAGCGGCAGTTCGTCACCGGCATTGACGCCGGGCGGCAGCAGCATGCGCGCATTGGTGTCGGCCACGCGCACCAGGAAACTGCCATCGGTGAATTTGGACAGGACTTGGGCGGGCAGGGTTTGCCCGACCATTTGCGACAGGGCGCGCTGGAAGGCTTCCTGGCGGGGCGCGGCGACCGCCGGCGCGGCCGAGGCCGCGGTGGTGGCGGTGACGCCCCGGACATCCAGGCGCGGCGGCAGCATGGCAGCCGCCCCGCTCAGACGGCGCCGTAGGCGGCGGCCAGGCGCCGCTCAGTGCCGGAGTTGTTGATCAGTTTGGACAGCTGCGCCATCCAGGGCATGGTCAGGTCGCGGATCTGGCGGTCGTCGTCCAGCATCTGCTTGATCAGGCCCAGCTTCTGCTGGCGCTCGCCGGCGTCCAGCATTACCGCTTCTTCGTTACCGCGCAGCACGGCGACATGGGCCGTGACCTGCTGTTCCAGCGCTTCCAGCCCATCCCAGTCCGCCACGGTGGCGGCCGCCACCATCTTGCGGGTCAATGCCGCCATGGCGGAGTAGGAATTCAACACTTCCACGTTCGTCATCGTCATCCTCGGTTACATGCTGGCGAAGGCAGCAGGCTGTGGCTTGTTGGCCGCACCGGCCGTGCCGCCGATCTGGTTCCAGGTATCGCGCAGGTCGGCCAGCAGGCCGCGCACTTCTTCCAGCGCTTGCTGGTCGTTCTTCAGGTTGGCGTGCAGCAGGCGGCCGCTCATGTATTCGTACAGCGCATCCAGGTTGGCCGCGATCTCGCCGCCGGCTTCACGGTCCAGGCTGGCGCGCAAGCCGTTGTCGACGATCTGGATGGCCTTGGAAATGGCCTTGCCCTTTTCCTGGATGTTGCCGGCGGCCATCTGCGTGCTGGCGGTGGCGATGGCGGCCAGGGCGCCGTCGTACAGCATCACGATCAGCTTGTGCGGGGAGGCTGCGCTGACGCCGGTCTCCAGGCCGACTTTGGCATACGCATTGACGCCGCGATTATTGGTTCCAAACATGATTTCTCCTCTGTATTCGGATCAGCTTAACGACGCGAGGGACGCCAGTTGCTGGGTCAGATACTGCTGTGTTGTCTGCATCGACGCCAGCATGGTGTCGAGGCGCGTGAACTGGGCGCGGTAGCGTGCTTCAATCCCTTCCAGTTTGGCGTTGAAGGCATCACGCTGCTTGCCGATGTCCTTGATATTCTTGTTGAGGCCCTCGGTCCGGCTACCGATCAAGCCTTTGGCGCCGAGGAAGGAGCTGGCCAGGTTGTTCAACTGATAAGCATAGCCTTGCGAGAACGACACCGTGCCGCGGGCGCCGAGCGCGCCACCAGTGATGTCGATTTTCAACCCTTCCACATTCGAGCCGGCTTGGCCCGTCAGGGTCTGGCCCGAGCCGACCACGGCCTTGCCATCGATGGTGCCGGCGACGTCGACACCGGCCACGGGCGTGGCGGCGGCGCCGAAGACGTCGGCCACTGCGCTGCCGCCAACATCGGTCAGGGCGATGTTCGAGGCTGAACCGAATTTACTCGACGAAAGTACCAGCTTGCCGCTGGCGTCGATGCTGGCAGTCACGGTCGATCCATTGCTGGAGAATTCCGAGGCGCCGTTGATGGACGCCTGGATCACCTTGGCCAACTCTTCCGGCGTGTAAGTGCCGGCCGGAATGGTGACATTGGCGCTGTTTTTCGCACTGGCGCCCTCAGCGGTATTCAAGGTCACGGCCCAGCTGGTGCCCGCGGCAATCGTGGTGGTCGGCTGCAGTGCGGCATCGGAAGTCAAGGTCCCCTGCGTGGCCAACTGGGTGACCGTGACATCATAGGTGCCGGGCTTGGTCTTGTTGGTCGAACTGATATAGCTGACCATGCCGTCGGTGGCCGTGCCCATCGACGAGAACAGGCCGGCAATGTCGGCGAAATTGCTATCGATCGCTTTTTGCAGCTTGGTGGTATCCAGGCTCAATTGACCGCTCTTGTCGAAGCTGATACCGACCTGGCCGAGATTCTTCAGCGAGCCGGACAGTCCAGTGATATCGCTGGTCATCATCTTGCGTAGCTGCGACTGCACCGTTTGGGTGGTGAAGTCGCCCAACAGCACCCCGGCCTTCTGCGTCTCGGGATCGTAGGACATCATGTCCTTGATCGACTTGTCGAGGTCGTTATAGGCCTTGACGAAGTTTTGCAGGTTGGTCTTGAGGCCGCCGCTGTCCTTGTTGATCGTCAGTGTCGAACTGCCGGTTTTGAGCAGGTTCAGCGTGACGCCCTGGATTGCTTCGCTGATCGAGGTGCTGGAACTGGTCACGGCAATGCCGTTGACCAGCGCCTTGGTGTCCAGGGCGGCCGCGGTTTGCTGCAGCTTCTGCGTGCCGGAAGGATCGTACGCCAACAGGTCGTTCAGAGCGCTGTCCGGAGGATTGCCGCCGTCGCCCTCCAGCGTAATGCGCATCGAAGACTTTTCGCCCGTCTTGGTCGAGTTCAAGACCAGGCGGTAAGGCGTGCCGCTGCCATCGTTGACGATGCTGGCGCTGACGCCGATATTGGCCTTATTGATCGCGTCGCGGATGCCTTCGAGGGTATTGTTGGTGCTGTCGATGACGACGGCCGAGGAAGGCTGTGCGCCGTCCAGGGTAAAGCTGCCGGCCATATAGCTGCCGCCGGTGCCGGCGGTCAGGCCTGCCGCTGCCGGATTGTTGCCGCCGATCGTGATCGGCGAACCGTTCGCCGAAGTCAGCTTGATGCTGGTGGCCGACGTGTAGGTCGCGCCGCTGTTGGCGGTGCCGCCCGCGACACTGGCGCCACCGGTCACCGTGCCGCTGACCACTTCCTCAATGGCCACGCTGCCGCCGCTGGCGTTGCGGAATTCCAGAGTCCCTGCGGCCGCGCTTCCGGTGAACG
This sequence comes from uncultured Duganella sp., assembly GCA_966112955.1. GTDB lineage: Bacteria > Pseudomonadota > Gammaproteobacteria > Burkholderiales > Burkholderiaceae_D > Rugamonas. The sequence goes on from CBHWEO010000090.1 coordinate 5,216, forward strand.
TAATGCCGGCCGCTGCCAGATCCTGGGCAGCCTGGCTGCTGCCGTCAGCCAAGGTGGCATCGATCGCGGCAGCCGTCACGCCGGCGCCGGCCGCCACCCCATTGCCCTGCGCGGCAAGGCTGACACCACCCACTTTCAGCTCATAGCTCCCATCGGCACCGGTTTCGACGTCGCCAAAGGTACTGAAGACATTGGTGGCGGTGGCGGTGACACCGGTCGTGCCAGTCTTGGCATTGATTGCTTCGGCCAGCGCGGCTGCCGTATTGGTCGATGAGGAAGTCGTAATGGCCGTGCCATTAATGCTCAGCGATCCATTGGCGATGCCGTTGTTGTACGTGCTGCTCGACAGCCCGGTACCTGCCAGGCCAAAGCTGCCGCCGCTGGCGCTGCCAAAATGGAAATACAGGGTGGTCTTGTCGCCGACACCGATCGCAGCATTCTTGCTTGCCAAGCCAGTGCTGGTCAGCGTTTGCGCCTGGGCCAGCTGCGTGACATTGATGTTGTAGTTCCCCGTCTGGGCCTTGGCGCCCGTAGTGGCGCTCAGGATCGTCGCATCGCCTGGAATCGCGCTCAAGCCGCGGAATGCTTCCGGCTTCAGCAGCCCGCCCAGCGCGCTTTGGAATACGCCAACGGCGCCACTCAGCGAGCCCAGCGCGCTCACCTTGGCCTGGTAGGAGGCGGCTTTGCGGTCATAAGCTTGCAGCGGCGCGGCTTCGGCAGCCATCAACTTCGCCACGATCGAGTTGACGTCGAGGCCGGAACCGATACCAGGCGATGACAGGGTGGGATTGATAGCCACGGGGTACTCCATAGAAAGCGTCACTATAAGTGCTTATCGGCAAAATCAAACGTGACTTGAGAGGGGGATTTATGGGCTTGTTCCGCTGACAAGCTCTCTTGCCGGGCCGCTGGTTCCAGCATAGCGCAAAAAAGCCCGGCATGCCGCCAGGGCAGGCCGGGCCCGTGCTGCAGCTGCAGGGTTCAGGCTTCCTGGTCGACCAGCAGGCCGCCAGTACGGGCGTCGATGGATTTAGCGATCTGCAAAGCTTCCGGGGTCGGAATCTGTCGCAAAACTTCCTTGGTGCTTTGGTCAATCACTTTGACGATGGTGCGGTGGCTGTCATCGTCGATGGAGAATTCCAGGCCTTGCGCCCGGCCCTGCACCGACTGGTTCAGCTTGGCAACTGCCTCTTCCACTTCCTGGGCGGACGGGGCAGGGGCCTTGGCCTTGACCGCATCGACGGTTTCGACCGCAGCGGCTGGGCTGCGGCCCGCTACAGGCAGTGCGGCCAGCTCCGCACCCACGGCGCCGCGCTCGGGGCGCGGGACGGTCGTAGCAGTAATCGAATCGATAGTCATTTGGACCTCCTACGGAAAATTCCCCGGTCCGGCGAACCGGAGCGGGGAACCGCTTTTGTTGCTCAGCTTACTGGCGATTAGCCGCGCAGCAGGCTCAGCACGCCGTTCGGCAGCGAGTTGGCCTGGGCCAGCATCGCGGTACCAGCTTGTTGCAGGATCTGCGAGCGGGTCAGGCTGGCAGTTTCTGCAGCGAAGTCGGTATCGACGATACGGCTGCGGGATGCCGACAGGTTCTCGGTGGTCGCGCTCAGGTTCGAGATGGTCGAGGAGAAGCGGGACTGCAGAGCACCGAAGGAAGCGCGCTGGTTGTTGACCGATGCCAGGGCCGCGTCGGCAATCTTGATTGCCAGCTGGGCGCCGTCAAAGGTGGTCACATCCAGGTCGGACACGGCTTTCAGTTGCGACACGCCGGTTGCACCGGTACCGGTAGCCAGGCCGGAGCCGCTGTCGGTGATCGAGAACGAACCTTCCGAGTCGAAGGTCACGCGGCCTTGGCCCACTGCGGTGGCAGCCGCGGCAGCAGCGCTGTACACCGTACCGGCTGCAGCGCGGTCGCCGTCAGCTTCGTAGGAGTACATGTCGAACTTGGTGTTGGCCGTAGCGCCGTTGGTGATCGAGATGTCGGCACCGGAAGCATGGCTCAGCTTCAGGCCACCGTTGGTCTGGTCGTACTGGGCGGTGATGCCGGTTTTCGCGGACTGGGCGTTGATTGCGTTGATACCTGCAGCGTAGTCGGCAGCACTGTCAGCGCCGGCGCCCACGGTGAAGGATACGGTCACCGCATTGCCAACGTTGTCGCCAACCAGGCTGAACGAGTAGGACTCGGCGCCCAGGTCCAGGTTGATGTCGGTTTGCGCGGAAGCAGTCACGCCGGTGTCGGCAGTCTTCTTGTTGACCGCGTCAGCCATCGCCTTGGCCGAATCACCAGCGCCGCCGCCTGCCACTGCCTGGTTCACGTTGACGGTTGCCGAACCGCGCATACCGTTGACGGTGATGGTCTGGGCGCCAGCAGCGGTGGTTGCCGAGGTGGCGGCCACAGCGATCTGGTCGTTGGCGACACGGTTGTTACCGTAGGTGTTGGTCAGGAAGTTTGCACCGTTGGCCTGGATGGTCTGGTTGGCATCGGCACCGACCTGGAAGGTGGCGGTACCCATGGTGCCATCCAGCAGGGCCTGGCCGTTGAAGGTGGTGGTCTGGGCGATACGGTTCAGTTCCGAAGCCAGCTGGCCGACTTCAGTCTGCAGAGCTTGACGGTCGGAAGCCGAGTTGGTGGCGTTCGAGGACTGCACTGCCAGTTCGCGGATACGCTGCAGGATGTCGCCGGAGGACGACAGGGCGCCTTCAGCGGTTTGCGCCAGCGACACGCCGTCGTTGGCGTTGCGGGTCGCTTGGGTCATGCCGCGGATTTGCGACGACATACGGTCGGAAATCGCCAGGCCTGCCGCATCGTCTTTCGCGCTGTTGATGCGCAGACCGGAAGACAGACGTTGCAGGGAAGTTTGCAAGCTACCCTGGGAAGTGGTCAGGTTGCGCTGCGAGTTCAGGGAGGCGATGTTGGTGTTGATTACGGAAGCCATGGTATTTCTCCATTCTTTACTACTGGTTGGGCAATTTGCTCATTCACTTTGGCCCGCCACGCTGTGCTGTGACGATCAAGCCGCTGTTGAATTGGGTAACGGTTGCCCTATGGGAACCTTTAGGGTGATTTAGCAGCTAAATCGCCCTGTATTTACCCTCAAGTTCCCTCCGGGGTGCCGCTTAGACGGCGGTCTTTTCTTGAACTTTAGATCCAAAAAAAATTTTTTTTAGTATCGGAAATCCTAGAAACCCTCCTTGCTGGCAGCGCCAAACGCCATTTTTCGGCGTGATTCTTTTTGGGCAATTAATGTTTACTTTGAGAAAGTTTCAAAATAGAATTGTATTTCCATAAACAACTATTAGTGAAATGATATGAAGGCTGTTTATCGCTTGGCTGGCGCGCTGACGCTGGCCTTCGCAGCGCCACTGGCATCAGCCGGGGTCGCATCAATCGTCGATATCGACAATTCGCAAAATAACGGCGGGCCAGGCGTATACCTGCAGTTCAACGCCTACCAGCAGACTTTTACGGCAGGGCATACCGGCATGCTATCGGGCATCGCGTGGAATGGCAGCACGGCCTACCCGGCCTTGGTCAAGATGTGGATCGGCGGGACGTACAACACTTGGCTGAGCAGCGGCTGGGACTTCTCTTTTGTTGCGCCCACCAATGGCACCATGTTCGACTTGACGCCCTACAACATTCACCTGGATGCGGGCGATGAAGTGATGTTTGAAATCGGCCACTCGTATGGATATGTGGGAATGCTGCGGCATTCCATCGGTCCCCTGTTCAGTTCCTACAACCAGGACCGCAACTTCCAGGCGGTGGCGGACCGTTCGCTGGCGTTCAAGACCTGGATGGTTTCAGATCCGGTGGTGCCGCCGGTCGATCCTGGACCAAATGATCCGCCAGGGAAGCCAGTGCCCGAGCCGGGCGCCGGCCTGCTGATGGCGCTGGGACTGGTATTGCTGGGCGTGGCCCGCAAGCTTGGGAATGGCGCAGGCCGCCGTAATATTCAGGCAGCCTGACTGGCGTGCGGGAGGAGCTTACTCGGCCACCATCACCCGGTTCTTGCCGGATTTCTTGGCCTTGTACATGGCTTCGTCGGCCCGCTTGACCAGGTCGGTCTGGTTCTCGTGCGGGCGGCGCAGGGCGACGCCGGCCGAGAAGGTGATCAGTACTTTCTCGTTCTCGTGCATGAAGAAGTGGCGGGTCAGCTCGCGCTGCAGGCGGGTCATGGTGGCGGTGGCCGCCTCGATGGTGGTTTCCGGCAGCAGGATCAAGAATTCCTCGCCGCCGAAGCGGGCAATCACGTCCATCGAGCGCAGGGTTTCCTTGACCACCTTGACCAGGTGCTTGAGCGCGTTGTCGCCGGCGATGTGGCCCAGCGTGTCGTTAAGCTTTTTGAAATCGTCCAGGTCCAGCACGGCGATGCACAGCGGGGTGCCGCGGCGGTCGGCGCGCGCGGTCTCGCGTTCGAACACATCGTCCAGCCCGCGCCGGTTCAGCGAGCCGGTCAGCTGGTCTTCGCGCACCAGTTCGCTCAGGTGCTGCAGCTTGGCTTCCAGCGCGTGGATGCGCGCTTCGGCATCCTGCACTTCCTGACGCGCCATCATCATGTTGTCGCGCGCCTTGAGCGCCTCGCCCTGCACCAGGCGGGTTTCCTTCAGCACGTCGTCGAGGATCTGGTTCAGCTCGCCAATATCGCGCGCGGCGCGGATCTTCTCGGAATAGCCGCCAATCTTTTCGTGGAAGTCGCCGGTCGACGTTGCCACCGCGCCCAGGCGGTCGATAAAGGTCATCATCATGTTCTTGACGGTGGCCTTGACGTCGGTAATCGAGTGCTTGAGCTGGCTCTGCTTGTAGATCACATCCTTCAGGCTGCGCGTGGCTTCCTCCAGCGCGCGCTGGTCGAGCGGGCCGGCAATCAGCTCTTGCACGGAATCGATCTGGCCGCGCAGCCAGGAATCGTCGTCCAGCAGTTCGCTGACGTTTTCCAGCAGCAGACGGAACAGGCGCAGCAGCAATTCCTGCTGCTCGGCGCTGTCGCCGCTGCGAATCTCGATCTGGTAGCACAGCTGCTTCAGGCGCGAACCGATCTCGGCCAGGGCGGCCTCGGTATGCGCTTCGCGCGTGGCGGCGCCCAGCGATTCCGCTTCCGTCACCAGGGCCGGCGCGCCGGACAGCAGGGAGGCGACGGCAAAGGTAAGGGTGCGGCTCAGCAGCTCGCGCAGCACGCGCGCCTGCTCATTGTTTTCTTCGGCCACCAGGCCGCCGGCGCCGACCTTGACCAGCGGACGCTCGGCCAGCGCGGCCAGGGTGCGCGCATAGGTGTCCCAGTCGCGCGTCTTGACGGCGCGGTTGAGGCGGCGGCCGAAATCGGCCAGGTCGCCCGGCTGGTCGGTCAGGCGGGCGGCGAACTGGGCCAGCATGGTTTCCGCCGGGCTTTCCGGCACGGCCGGGGCGGGAGGCGTGGGCGGCACGATGCCGGCAATTTCATTGTAGATGTCGCGATACGCGTCTGGCGTAGGGGCAATCCGGCGCACGGCGAGGCGGCGGAAAGCCTCGCGTGCAATATCAGCCGGATTCAGATCCGCCGCGGCTGGATTGGTGGGTTTGCTAGACATCTGACGTACAGCCTTTACAAAGGATTACCGATTGCTAGCATCTTAAGCCACGCCCCGGTCGCGCGATTGAATGATAAACGGGAGGAAATGTGCTTACTTCCCGGCATCATTGTTAGTCGATCAGCTGGTTCTTGATGGCGTAGTGCGTCAGTTCGGCACTGTTCTTCAGGTTCATCTTGGCCAGCAGGCGCGAGCGGTACTCGCTGACGGTCTTGACCGAGAGTGATAATTCCTTGGCAATGGCGCCCACCGTCTTGCCGGAGGCGATCATGGTCAGGGTCTGGTATTCCCGGTCCGACAGTGTTTCGTGCGGCGCGGCCTGGTGGCCGTCGCCGACATGGTTGGCCAGTTCCTGCGCCAATGCCGGACTGACATATTTTAAACCCGCGGCGCACTGGCGGATTGCATTTACTAACTCTTTTGGCGCACTTTGTTTGGTGAGGTAGCCGGCCGCGCCCGCCTTGAGGGAACGGATGGCGTACTGGTCTTCGCGGTGCATGGACAGCATCAGCACGGCCAGCTCGGGCTTGTCCTTCTTGATCTGCTTCAGTACTTCGATGCCGTTGCGGTCGGGCAGGGAGATATCGAGCAGCATGACGTGGCAGCCGGACTTGCGGAACAGCTTGATGGCGTCGAGGCCGTTTTCAGCTTCGCCGGCCACGATGATGTCTTTGGTCTCGGCCAGGATCTGCTTCAAGCCTTCGCGCACGATGGCGTGGTCGTCGGCGATGAATACTTTGATGACGCTTTTTTCACTCATGGCTCATTGTAACGTCTGGGGCACGCACCGGCAGCCGGATTTTGATGGCCACCTCGGTGCCGCCGCCGCTCGGATGGCCGAGGCTGAAGGTGCCGCCCAGCGCCCGGGCGCGCTCCGCCATGCCGCGCAGGCCGAAGGAATCGGGCTTGCTGCGGTCGGCAGGGCGGATGCCGCGGCCGTTGTCGATCACCTTCAGCGTCAGCACGCCGCGGCTGCGCGTGAGCTTGATGGTGACGGCGCTGGCATGCGCGTGCTTGGCGATATTGGTCAGGGCTTCCTGGGCAATGCGGAACAAGGCGGTGGCCTGCTCGGGCTCGAGCTCGAGCTCCTTCATGCTGGCCAGCAGGGTGCAGGCGATGCCGGCCTGCGCTTCGAATTCCTTGACTTGCCATTCCAGCGCGGGAATCAGGCCGAAGTCCAGCACGGAAGGGCGCAAGTCCAGCGTCAGCCGGTGCACGGCATCGATGGTGCGGTCGACCAGGGAGTCGACGTAGGCGGCCTTCTGCTGCAGGGTTTCATCGCCGGACGGCAGGCGCGCGGCCAGCATGGCCAGGGCCATCTTGATGGCGGTCAGGTTACCGCCCAGGTCGTCGTGGATTTCGCGCGCGATGCGTTCGCGTTCCTGCTCCTTGACCTTTTCGATGTGGGCGGTCAGTTCGGCCAGGCGGGCGCGGCTGGCGCGCACTTCCAGCTGTTCCTGCTTGCTGTCCGTGATGTTGGACATGATGCCTTCCCACTGCACGCTGCCGTCGGGCAGGGCGTGCGGGGTGCTGCGCAGGTTGATCCACTTGACGTCCTTCCAGGCTTCCACCCAGATGCGGCCTTCCCAGTTCCAGCTCCACAGCGAGTCGGCCGATTGCTGCATCGATTCCAGGTAGGCCGGACGGTCTTCCGGCAGCACCAGCGACAGGAAGCGTTCGGGCTCGGCCTGCAATTCGGCGGCGTTGATGCCCAGCAGCGCCAGGCAGCCTTCGCTCAGATAGGGAAAGGACACGCTGCCATCGGGATGGCGGCGGAACTGGTACACCAGCCCGGGGGCATTGGCGGCGATATCGTGCAGGGTGGTCGGGTGCATAAATCAGGCAAGGTTTCAGCGGCGGCGCAGGCGCCAGAACGCGCTGAAGCGGCGCAGGATGCGCATGGGTCGGGCGGCAAAGCGGCCGCGGCGCCAGCCGGCGCGCCAGCGGCGCACCCGTTCGCGGATGCGGTCCACCAGGGCGCGGCATTCGCGCCAGGCGGCGGTAGCTTTCAGGCGGGCGATCCAGCGCTCTTTCACTTCCATGAAACGGCCGTGCAGCCAGGCGAACCAGCGCAGGCGCAGCAGGGCCGGTCGGGTCAGGGCGTACAGCCGCGCTACCGCCGCGGCGCCGGCCACCTTGGCCAGCACGAACACGCTGAGTCCCATGAAGGCGTGGCCGCGCGCCATGGCGAACAAGGCCAGCAGCTTGACCGGGAACAGCATCAGGGCCGGCAGCAGGAACACGGCCATGGCCGCGGCCGGGTCCAGGCTGCAGATCAGCCGTTCCAGCGCGCGCAGCGGGGGGAAGTTGGCCAGCTTTGCCATCAGGCGCGCGCCGACGTCCCACAGCCACTCTTCAAAGATGAGAAACAGTGCTGCCAGGTAGACGAGGGGGGCGAACAGGCGCCGCCTGAGTGTGTACAATCGCTTCATGTGGGTGCCATTATTGCACCAAAAAATTAGAATAGCGTTATGAACAAGGCATTTGTAAAAGAGAGCGAGCAGGACGACGATGACGACCTGCCGCCGGGCGCGCCGCCGATTCCTGCCGGCTCCAAGAACTACATTACTCCCGCTGGCTACCAGCGCATCAAGGACGAGCTGCTGCAGCTGATCGACGTCGAGCGGCCGGAAGTGGTGAAGGTCGTGCATTGGGCGGCGTCGAACGGCGACCGCTCGGAAAACGGCGACTATATCTACGGCAAGCGTCGCTTGCGCGAAATCGACCGCCGCATCCGCTTCCTGACCAAGCGCATGGACCTGGCCGAGGTGGTGGACCCGAGCGTCCATTACGGCAATGACCAGGTGTTTTTCGGCGCGACCGTCACCTACGCCAAGCGCGACGGGGAAGAGCATACGATCACGATTGTCGGCATCGACGAATTCGATCCGCTGAAAGGGAAGATCAGCTGGATCAGTCCCGTCGCCCGCACCCTGACCAAGGCACGTGAAGGCGACACGGTCGTGCTGCACACGCCCAACGGCGCCGAAGAGCTGGAAATCCTTGAAGTCAGCTACCCCGCCCCCGCGCCTTGAGCGCACACAAAGCTCCCATCAGCAGCACCGCTACCCTTGAATGCGGTCCGGCCCTTTGGGCCACGCGGCCGGCTAGGCCTTGTGGGATGGCCGCCATCACGCCTCCTACATCGATACTGCTGCCTATCTTCTGACTTGCCAGCGCTATATCGAACTGAATCCGGTGCGGGCGGCTATGGTTGATTTTCCTGGTGGTTACCGCTGGTCGAGCTATCGGGCGAATGCTGAGGGAAAGGCGGATCCGATCCTCACGCCACATGAACTTTACCTGTCCCTTGGTATCGATCCGCCGGGTAGGCGGGCGGCTTATCAAAGATTGTTTGAACAGCCGCTGGCCGAGCGAGTGGTGAACAGGATTCGATTTGCTGTTCAGCATGATTTGGCGCTCAAACCCTGAGAACCGGAAAACCGGGGTACGGCCCAGAGGGCCGGACCCCGTGGTTTGCTCAATGTTGCCAACTTGTTATAATGAATTTCTAATTACTTTTATGGCAAGGTGTGCGCATGGCATTTGCTCAACTGACGCAAGTCTTCTATGAACCATCGGCGGCGTTCGCGGCGCTGAAGGAACGGCCACGGGCCTGGCTGCCGCTGCTGGTGCTGTTCCTGGCCTCGATCGGTATCCTGGTGTGGCATTTCCAGACCGTCGATATGGACTGGATGCGGAACAATGCACTGCCGCCGGACATGCCGCCGGAGCAGCGCGAGGCAGCCGCGAGGATGATGGCGGGCGGCACGATGATGGGCATGGGCATCGCCGGCATGGTGGTCGGCACCCTGGTCATTTTCAGCCTGTATGGCGTGTACTACTGGCTGGCGGGGAAACTGGCCGGCATGGAACTGAGCTTCAAGTCCGGTTTCGCGCTGGCGGCGTGGTCCGCGCTGCCTAGCCTGATCGGCGTTCCCCTGATGGCGCTGCAGATTGTCACCAGCAAGGGCCAGCTGGCGTTGGAAAATGCCGACATGCTGTCGCTGAACTTCCTGCTGGTGCACGCTGCGCCGCATACCGCCTGGGCCGGCATCGCCAGCGCCATGAAACTGACCGACATCTGGGTCATCGCCCTCAGCACCATCGGCCTGCGCACCTGGACCGGCAAGAGCACCACCACCTGCGCCATCATCGCGCTGCTGCCTTACGTGCTGATATACGGCTGCTGGGCCGCCTGGATCCTGTTCAAACACTGAGGCGCCCCGATGAAACGCAAACTGATTGCCGCGGCCGTGGTCGCGGCCATGATCGGGGTTCCGGTCGCCATCAAGTTCGGCAGCTCGCCGCCGAAGATCGAAGCCGAACTGGCCAAGGTCGAGAACAAAGCCATCTACCCGGCCGTGCTGGCCTCGGGCAGCCTGGTGTTCCGCCAGGAAGTGCAGCTGTCGCCGGAAGTGATCGGCAAGGTCGCCGAAGTCCTGGTCAAGGAAGGCGACAGGATCGAGAAGGGGCAGGTCGTGCTCCGCCTCGACCCGAGCACCTACAAGGCCGACGTGGCGCAGCAGGAGGCTGCGGTGCGCAACGCTTCCGTCAGCGTGGACCGCGCGCAGATCGACCTGGACAACCAGCAGCGCAAGCTGGAGCGGGCGCGCCAGTTGGCGGCGGCCAAGTTCATCGACGTGTCGCGCCTGGACGAGGCGAAGCTGGCGGTCGACCTGGCCGTGGTGGCCTTGCGCAGCGCGCGCGAAAGCCGCCAGCAGGCCATGGCCATGCTGGCGCTGGCGCAGGAGCGCCTGGCCAAGACCGAAGTCCGGGCGCCGATTGCCGGCACCGCCACCAGCGTTTCCATCAAGGCCGGTGAAACCGCCGTGGCCAGCGCCACCGGCATCGCCGGCTCCAGCCTGATGACCATCGCCGACGTCAGCTCGATGATCGCGGAAGTGAACGTGGACGAGGGCGATATCGCCAACGTGGCGCCGGGCTTGAAGGCGAAGATTTTCCCGTCCGCCTATGCCGACCGTCCTTTGACCGGCAGCGTGGAGTCGGTCTCGCTGGCGCCGCGGGCGCAGGCGCTGGGACAGGCCGCCAGCCAGGGACGCAGCTATGTCGTCAAGGTCAAGCTGGCCGACCACCAGCTGGCGCTGCGCTCCGGCATGACCTGCCGCGCCGAGATCGTGACCGGCGATGGCGCGCCGCGCCCGGTGGTGCCGCTGCAGGCCGTGCAATTGAGCGATGCGTCGGAGGGCAAGGGCAAGCGCAGCAACTATGTGTTCGCGATCGTCGATGGCGTGGCGAAGAAGCGCACCGTGGAGCTGGGGATTTCCGATGACAGCAACCAGGAAATCACCAAGGGCCTGGCCCTCGGCGAGACCGTCGCGGTCGGCCCGGCGCGCACCTTGCGCGACCTGCGCGAAGGCGCGGCGGTCAAGGCCAAGGCGGCGGATGCCAAGCCGCTCAAGGTCGCGGATGGAAGCAAGCCGTGATCACGCTGACCGGCATCACCAAGCAGTACCAGATGGGCGACCAGACCGTGCACGCGCTGCAGGGCGTGGACCTGCACATCGAGCGTAACGAGCTGGTGGCCTTCATCGGCGCTTCCGGCTCCGGCAAGTCGACCATGATGAATATCGTGGGCTGCCTGGACCGCCCGACCAATGGCACCTATTTCCTGAACGGGAAGGATGTGGCCACCATGGCTAGCGACGACCTGGCCCAGGTGCGCAATGAGGAGATCGGCTTCATCTTCCAGAGCTTCCACCTGCTGCCGCGCCATACGGCGCTGGACAACGTGGCGCAGCCGCTGATCTACCGCGGCATTCCGCCGGCCGAACGCAAGCGCATGGCGCGCGAGGCGCTGGAGCACGTCGGGTTGGGGGAGCGCATGCATCACCGGCCGAACGAGCTGTCCGGGGGCCAGCGGCAGCGCGTGGCAATTGCGCGCGCGCTGGTGGGCAAGCCCTCGATCCTGCTGGCCGATGAACCAACCGGCAACCTGGATTCGGCCACCACGCGCGAAATCATGGCCCTGATCAAGGACGTGCACCGCAACGGCCAGACCGTGGTGATGGTGACGCACGAACCCGACATCGCCGAACAATGCCAGCGCATCGTGCGGCTGCAGGATGGACGCGTGCTGTCCGACCAGCGCGTGGCGGGAGCTTAAGCCATGTATATCTTTATCGAAGCGCTGCGCTCGGCCATGGCGGCGATCCGTGCCCACCGCATGCGCAGCTTCCTGACGTCGCTGGGCATCATCATCGGCGTGGCCTCGGTGATTACCGTGATTTCCCTGATCCAGGGCCTGTCGCAATCGATCACGCGCCAGTTCGAAGGATTGGGCGGTAATGCGCTGACGGTGCATGCGAAGAATGACTTCAAGGATGTCATGCGGGGCAAGGTCAATTACCTGCAGTTCGAAGACGTCGAGCAGCTGCGCGGCCACGTGGAGGGCATCCGCGAACTGAGCCCGGCATTCATGTTCCCCGGCGGCGAGATTCGCTACGGCAACCAGCGTTCGTCCAGCCGCCAGCAACTGGCGGTGACGGCGGCGTTCATGGAAGTGAATGGCAGCTATCCGCGCCTGGGGCGCTTCATCAGCGAATCCGACAACGCGGGCGCGCGCCGTGTCTGCGTGATCGGCGAAAAGCTGATCGAGTTGCTGCACTTGCCGGAGAACCCGCTGGGAGAATTCATCCAGTTCTCGGGCGAGTGGTTCAAGATCGTCGGCGTGCTGGAGAAGAAGGGCGAGATTCTCGGCATGTCGCAGGACGACCAGGTGCTGGTGCCGTTCCGCACCGGCCAGAGCATCATCGGCAACACGCGCAAGCCGAGCATGTCGATCACGGTGTCGATCAGCGATATCGCCCGCACCGAGGAAATCAAGGCGCGCATCGCCACCGTGATGCGGCAATCGCACCGCCTGCATGCGGACCAGAAGGATGATTTCGAGATCGAGTCCTCCGACCAGTTCCTCAAGAGTTTCGAGACCGTGACCACGACCGTGACGCTGGTGATGGGCGGGGTGGTGGGTATCGCGCTGCTGGTGGGCGGGATCGGGATCATGAACATCATGCTGGTCTCGGTCAGCGAGCGCACGCGCGAGATCGGCATCTGCAAGGCGATCGGCGCGCGCAGCCGGGATATCCTGATGCAGTTCCTGATCGAGGCCGTGACCTTGTCGATGCTGGGCGGCGCGATCGGCGTGCTGCTGGGGTTCGGGATGGGCCACGCGATCGCCAGCGTGATTCCCGACTTCCCCGGCGCCTATGTGCCGTGGTGGGCGGTCGCCTTGTCGGTGATGTTCTCCGCCGGCGTGGGCGTAGTGTTCGGCGTGCTGCCTGCCGCCAAGGCCGCCAAGCTGGACCCGATTGAAGCCCTGCGCTACGAATAGCTTGCGCCACCCCAAAACGCGCAACGCTTAGCACCGATATCCTTTGAACAGGCGGTGGCGGACCCAGCGGGGGCGGGCCCCCGTGTCCCGGTCGCGCCGGCCCCAAAGCCCCCCCCCCCCCCGC
>CBHWEO010000091.1:0-18169 GCA_966112955.1 uncultured Duganella sp.
CACGTCCAGCGTCACGTTGCGGCTGCGGTTCAGGCGGTCGATCTGGGCCGGGCCGGATTCCATGGTGATGCTGGCGACGTTGGCCAGCATCACCGGCCCGTTGCGGCCGGGGACCGTCAGGCGGCCGATGGCATCGAGGTCGGCGCGCACGCTGTCGGGCAGCTTGACGCGGATCGGCACCTGGCGCTCGGCCAGGTTCATCTTGGTCAGTTCGAAATCGTAATCGCCGGCGGTCGCCACGCGCACCGTTTCGCCGATGGCATTGGCGGTCACGCCCAGGTCGGCCGCCTTGGCAAAGTCGGGCCGCACGATGATTTCCGGGCGCACCAGCGAGGCGCTGGAGGTGACGTTGCCGATGCCGTGCAGGGTGCGCAGGTCGCGCTCCACCTTGCGCGCCGAGTCGATCAGGGCCACCGGGTCTTCCGAGCGCAGCACCAGCTGCATCTTGACGCCGGTGTCCGGCGGGCCGACCGTGAAGCGCGCGCCGGGCAGGGCTGCCAGCTTGTCGCGGATCATGTTGTCGATGCCGGCCATCGATTCCTTGCGGTCGTTGCGGTGCTTGGTGGTGATGGTCAGCACGGCGCGGCGCGCTTCCGCCGCGGCGCCCGGCGCGAAGGCGTCGCCCGAGGAACCGCCGCCGATGGAGCTGAACACATGCGTCACCGGCTTGATTTCCATGATGGCCAGGCGCGCGCGTTCGGCGATGGCGCGGGTTTCCGCCAGCGTGGAACCGGGCGGCAGCTCCAGGTTGACCATGGTTTGGGCACGGTCGGCCGGCGGCACGAAACCGGTCGGCAGCAGGCCCACCAGCATGATCGAGCCGACGAAGAAGGCGCCGGCGGCCAGCGCGGTCTTGCCGCGGTTCTGCAGGCACCAGCGCATGGTCTTCATGTAGCGCTGCATGATCCAGCCGTCTTCGTGCTGCGGCTTGTCGGCCGGCTTCAGCAGGTGGGCCGCCATCATCGGCGTCAGCAGGCGCGCCACCACCAGCGATGCCAGCACCGCCAGCACGGCCGTCCAGCCGAACTGCTTGAAGAACTTGCCGGGAATGCCGCCCATGAAGGCGGTCGGCAGGAACACCGCCACCAGGGCGAAGGTGGTGGCGATCACCGCCATGCCGATTTCGTCGGCCGCTTCCAGCGCGGCCTGCATCGGCGTCTTGCCCATGTGCAGGTGGCGTTCGATGTTTTCGATTTCCACGATGGCGTCGTCCACCAGCACGCCCACCACCAGGGCCAGCGACAGCAGGGTCACGGTGTTCAGCGTATAGCCCATCCAGTACATGCCGAGGAAGGCCGGCAGCACCGACAAGGGCAGGGCGGAAGCGGCCACCAGGGTGGCGCGCCAGTCGCGCAGGAACCACCACACCACCAGCACCGCCAGGATGGCGCCTTCGTACAGCAGTTCCATGGAACCGGCGAAGTTCTCGGCCACCGGTTCCGCATTGTCGATCGACTGCGTGATGGCGATGGTCGGATGGGCCTTGCGCAATTCCTCCACGGCGGCGCGGGCGTCGGCCGCCACCTGGGTTTCGCTGGCGCCCTTGGTGCGGAAGATTTCAAAGGCCACCACCTTCTTGCCGTCCTGCGTCGCTTCGGAACGCGGTTCGGCGATGGTGTCGCTGACGGTGGCCACCTGGTCCAGGCGCACGTGCCGGCCATCGCCCAGCGGGATATCCATCTGCGACAGTTCCTGCGCGCTGTGCACGGTGGCGATGGTGCGCACCGACTGCTCGGCGCCGCTGATGTCGCCGCGGCCGCCCGGCGCTTCCTTCTGCACCTGGCGCAGCATGCGCGACACGTCCAGCGCGGAAACGCGCAGGGCGGCCATGCGTTCGTCGTCGAGTTCGACGCGGATTTCGCGGTTCACGCCGCCGACCCGCTTGACCGCGCCGACCCCCTTCACCGACAGCAGCTTCTTGGCCACCGTGTTGTCCACGTACCAGCTCAGGTCCGCGTCGTCGATCCTGGTGCCTTCCTTGGGCGTGACGACGAAGGCCAGCACCACGCGGCCGGCGGTGGATACCTTGCTCACCACGGGGTCGCGCATCTCGCCGGGCATGTCGGCCCGCACCTGGGTCACGGCGTCGCGCACTTCGTTGACGGCGTCCGACAGGTTCTTTTCGAGGATGAATTCGACGGTGATGGTGGCGGTGCCGTCCAGCACATTGGAGTAGATGTTCTTCACGCCTTGCAGCGTGGCGACCGAATCCTCGATCTTGCGCGTCACCTCGGTTTCCAGCTGGGCCGGCGCGGCGCCGGGCAGGGAGGCGGAGACGGTGACGATCGGCAGTTCGATGTCCGGGAAGTCCTGCACCGGGTTCATCACGTAGGCCAGCCAGCCTGCCAGCGACAGCAGGATAAACAGCATGATGGCCGGAACCGGGTGCTTGATCGAGAGGGCGGAAAAGTTCACGGCGCCTCCTTAGCGGGCATGCCTGGCGGCGGCCGACGCTTGCGGCGGGGCGCCGGTATTGCGTACCAGGTCGCCATCGTTCAGGAAGCCGGCGCCGGCCGACACGATCTGGGCGTCCGGCGCCAGGCCTTGCAGCACCTCGATGCGTTCGCCGATGCGGCGGCCGGTCTGCACCTTGACCTGGCTCACGCGCTGGTCCTGGTTCAGGCGGAACACATAGCTGAAGCCATCGCGCACGGTGATGGCCTGCTGCGGCACAGTCAGGGCGTCGGAAGCGCCCAGCTCGAACTGGCCGCTGGCGAACATGCCGGCCTTGAACGGCGGCTGCTTGCCGTTGTTCGGCGGCAGGTCGACGTACACCAGGGCGGAACGGGTCTGCGGGTCGATGGTGGGCGCCACCATGCGCACCTTGCCCGTCAGCTCGCTGCCGTTGGGCGCCCTGACCACGGCGCCGGTGCCGATCCTGATGTTGCGCAGGTCGGCCGCCGTCACTTCGGCGCGCCACTCCAGGCGGCCCTGGCGGATCATGCGGAACAATTCGGTGCCGGGGCCGGCCACCGCGCCGACGGTGGCGCTGCGCGACGAAATCACGCCGGCGTCCGGCGCCACCACCTTGGTATGACGCAGGCGCAGTTCGGCGGCGGCCAGCATGGCGCGCGCCGAGGCCGCGCGCGCCAGGGCGGTGGCCTCGGCCGTGGTGTACTGGCTGATCTGCTGGGCGCTCAGGGCGCCCGTGTTCTCGATCGAGCGCGCCCGTTCGGCGTTGGCCTTGGCTTCGGCGGCGGCGGCTTCCGCTTCCATCAGCGCGGCCCTGGCCTGCGCCACTTCCGCCTGCGGGGTGTCGGCGGCAAATACCGCCAGCACTTCGCCTTTGCTGACGACGTCGCCGACGTTGACCTTGACGTCGGCCAGGCGCAGCCCGTTCGATTCGCTGCTGATGACGGCTTCCTGCCAGGCCGCGACGTTGCCGTTGGCGGTCAGGCGGATCGGCAGCCTGGTCTTCTGCGGCCGTACCGTGGTGACGGTCAGGGCCGGCTTGGCGGCGGCAGCTTTCTTGTCGTCGGCCAAAGCGGACGGCGCCTGGGCCAGCGCGGCGAGGGCGGTGGCAACGGCCAGGGCGGCGACGGCGGAGGGAGTGCGGTGCAGTGGTTTCATGTCAGGTCCATTCTCATTGCGCCGCCGGGGCGGTCCAGCCGCCGCCTGCTGCGCGGTACAGGGCGATCCAGGCGGCGCTGCGTTCGCGCTGCAGGTTCACCACCGTGTTTTCTGCGGCCAGCCGCGTGCGGCGGGCGTCTTCCAGTTCCAGCAGGCTGGCCAGGCCGTTCTTGTAGCGCTCTTCGGTGGCGTTGAAGAAGGTGCGGTAGCCTTCCAGCGCGACCTGCGCGTCGGCGGCGCGCTCCTGGGTGCTTTGCAGCGCCACCAGGGCCTGCTCCACTTCCGACACGGCCTGGCGCACGCTGGCCTTGTAGGCCGAGACGGCCGCGTCGTAACGCGCCCGTGCGGCGTCCACATTGGCGCGCCGCACGCCCCAGTCGATGATGGGCAGGGTCATTTGCAGCGGACCCAGGGTCCAGACGTTGGCGGTGATGTCCTGGCCTTCCGCATGCAGGCGGCCGCGCCCCACCGAGCCGCTCAGGCCAAGGCGCGGCAGGCGCTCGGCGCGCGCGCTGGCCACGTCGTAGCTGGCGGCGGCCAGTTCGCGTTCGGCGTTGAACACGTCCGGGCGCTGGGCCAGCACCTGCGCCGGCACGGAATCGATGGCCACGCCGGCGGCAGGCGACAGCACGGCGTTGGCGGCACTGTCGGCCAGCCGCGCGCGCAATTCCGGCTCGGGCAGGGCGGTCAGCGCCACCAGCACTTTCAGTTCGCTGTCACAGGCGGCGCGCTGGGCCACGGCGCGGTTGTTGCCGTCGGCGGCGCTGGCGCGCGCCAGGGCATTGGCGGACGGCGACTGGAAGCCGGCCTTGGTGGTGATGTCGGTCAGGCGGGCGGTATGGGCGCGCGAAGCGGCATCCAGGCGCGCCACGGTGTGCAGCTTTTCGCAGGCGCGCAGGCTGTAGTACTGGTTGGCCGTTTCGGCCGCCACGGTGACGCGCGCCTCATGCCAGCCGGCCTGGGCCCCTTCATGGCGCGCGATGGCGGCCTGACGGCGCGCGCGGCCGCCGCCGAACAGGTCGATTTCCCACTGCGCCTGGGCCAGCAGCTGGGTGGTGGTATTGGTGGGCGCATTGACGGACTGCTGGCTCATGCGGGTGGAAGTCAGCACGCCGGTCAGCGCGGGGGCCAGGGCGGCGCCGGCCGCCGTGCGTTCGGCGCTGGCGGCGGCCAGCCGCGCCTGGGCGCTGGCGATACTGGGGCTGGCCGCCTGCGCGGCTTCGATCAACTGCACCAGCAAAGGGTCGGACTGGCCCTGCCACCAGCTGGCCAGTTCGGCGGTGCTGCCATTGTGCGGCAGTGGCGCCTGCCATTGCGGCGGCGCGTCCGCCGCGACCTTGTTTGCCGGCCCGGTGATGCCGCAGGCGCTGAGCGCCAGCGCGGCCACCATCGCCAACGGGCCCTGATATCTCTTCATGCCGTCCTTTCATTTTGCGCAACACGAATTAAAGCATACAAATCAAACAATTAACATCCTGATACAAAGCATTCTTTGCCCCTAATTCGGCGCTTAGCGTATAAAGAAAGGACCGTTAATCATTGTATTGGGACGACATCATGCGACGCTGCGTACTAGCCGCCGTTTTCGCGCTGCTCCCCCAGGCCGCCCTGTGGGCTGCCCCCCTGGCGGGCGAGCAGGCGGCGGCCCATGTGCTGAACCGGCTGGCCTACGGGCCGCGCCCGGGCGATATCGAGAAAGTCCGCCAGTCCGGGGTGCAGGCCTACATCGAGGAGCAACTGAACCCGCCGCCATTGCCGCCGGCGCTGGCGCAGCGCCTGGACAAACTGGAAACCCTGAAACTGAGCGCCGGCGAGGCGCTGGCCCGCTTCCAGGACGCGCGCGACGGCCCCCAGGGCGAACGGCGCGAAGTGGTGCAGCAGATGGCGTCCGAGGCGGCCGAAGCGCGCCTGCTGCGCGCCATCGAAAGCCCGCGCCAGCTGGAAGAGGTGATGGTCGACTTCTGGTATAACCACTTCAATGTATTTTCAGGCAAAGGCCAGGACCGCGCCCTGGTGGCCAGCTATGAGCGCGACGCCATCCGGCCCTACGTGTTCGGCTCCTTCCGCCAGATGCTGGGCGCCACGGCGCACCATCCGGCCATGCTGTTCTACCTCGATAACTGGGTCTCGAAGGCGGGCGGGCTGAATGAAAACTATGCGCGCGAACTGATGGAGCTGCACACGCTGGGCGTGGACGGCGGCTACAGTCAGAAGGACGTGACGGAACTGGCGCGCATGCTGACCGGCTGGACTTACGCGCCCAGGCGCGACGCGCAGTTCGTGTTCGACCCGCGCCGCCACGACAACGGCACCAAGACCTGGCTGGGCAAGCCGGTCACCGCGCGCGGCGCGGCCGAAGGGGAGTACGCGCTGGACGTGCTGGCGGTGCACCCGTCCACCGCGCGCCACCTCAGCCGCAAGCTGGCGCAATACTTCGTGGCCGACAACCCGCCGGCCGCCCTGGTCGATCGCATGGCGCAATCCTGGATCAGCAGCAACGGCGACATCCGCTCCGTGCTGCGCACCCTGTTCGCCAGCCAGGAATTCATGGACCAGCAATACGCCGGCGCCAAGTTCAAGACCCCCTACCAGTACGTGGTGTCGGCCTCGCGCGCCGCCGCCATGCCGATGACCGAGGCCAAGCCGCTGGTGGGCATCCTGGCGCGGCTGGGCATGCCGCTGTACGGCTGCCAGACGCCGGACGGCTACAAGAACACGGAAGACGCCTGGCTCAACCCCGATGGCCTGGGGCGCCGCATCAGCTACGCGCTGGCGCTGTCCAGCGGCGCCGATGCCGACACGGTGCAGCAGGCGCTGGGCGTATCGGTCTCGAAACAGACCGCCGCCATCGTGGCCGACAGCAATGAGCGCCTGCGCGCCGCCATGCTGCTCGGCAGCCCGGACTTCATGCAACGTTGACGCCCACCTGGAGCCCTGCCATGCAACGACGCCAATTCCTGAATACCCTGGCCGCCGGCGCCGGCCTGCTGCTGCCGCTCGGCCCCCATGCCTGGGCCGCCACCCTGGCCCCCGGCAGCGCGGCGCCCACCGCGAAAAAGCTGATCGTGGTCATGCTGCGCGGCGCGGTGGACGGCCTGAACGTGGTGGCCCCGGTGGCCGACGCGGACTATGCCCGCCTGCGCCCCAACATCGCCCTGGCCAGGCCGGGCACGGACGACGGGGCGCTCAACCTGGACGGCTACTTCGGCCTGCACCCGGCGCTGGCGCCGCTGCTGCCGCTGTGGGAACAGAAAAAGCTGGCCTTCGTGCATGCCAGCGGCTCGCCCGACGCCAGCCGTTCGCATTTCGATGCCCAGGACTATATGGAATCCGGCACGCCGGGCGTGAAGAGCACCCCGGATGGCTGGATGAACCGCCTGCTGGGCACCCTGCCGGGCGATACCTCGCCGACGCGCGCGCTCAGCATCGGTCCCGTGATGCCGCGCATCCTGGCGGGCGCCATGCCGGCCACCAACCTGGCCAACGGCGCCGCCGGCACGCGCGCCACGCCGCTGGACAAGCCGGCCATCGGCCGCGCCTTCGACCGCCTGTACGCCGACAATGCCCGCTTCGGCAAGGTCTATATGGAAGGCCGCGCGGCGCACCAGGAAGTGATGAACGCGGCCAACGGCGGCATGCTGTCGGAAATGCAGATGGCCGACAATGGCGCGCCGCTGCCGAACGGCTTCCCCGACGACGCCGGCCGCCTGGCCACGCTGATGCGCAACAACGCCAACATCCAGCTGGCCTTCATCGCGCTGGGCGGCTGGGACACCCACGCCAACCAGGGCGCCGCCAAGGGCCAGCTGGCGAGCCGCCTGCAGCCGCTGGGCCAGGGCCTGGCCATCCTGGCGCAGCGCCTTGGTCCGCTGTTCGATGATACAGTGGTCGTGGTGATGTCCGAATTCGGCCGTACCGCGCGCGAGAACGGCAACCGCGGCACCGACCATGGCCACGGCAACGCCATGTGGCTGCTGGGCGGCAAGGTCCAGGGCGGCAAGGTGGCGGGCGAATGGCAAGGCCTGGCCGACGCCCGCCTCAACGAAGGGCGCGACCTGCCGGTGACCACCGATTTCCGCCACGTGCTGGCCCACGTGGCCGAGCGCCATCTGCAGCTCAACGGGGCGGCGCTGGCGCGTGTGTTCCCCAACCTGCCCGCGGGGCCGGCCCTCAAGCTGGTGTGAAGCGCGGGCGAGGAGGCAGCAATGCTGAGGTTCCTCTGGAAATTGATCAGCGACGACGAGCGCTCGGAAAACGCCATGGCCCTGCTGGCCGTGGCGTTCAGCCTGGTCGCGCTGGGCTGGATGCTGCTGGCTTGACGAAGGGCCCGCAGGCTTAATGGTGGCGGCTGCGGTGCCCGCGCGCCCAGTGCCAGCCGAACGGGCCGACCAGGAGTACGCCCAGGCCCAGGTGCAGCAGGGCGGCGGCGGCACCGGCCTGTTCCTCGCCCAGGTAATAGATGGCCACGGCGCTCAGGCAGAGCAGCACCAGCACCGACCCCAGGAACAGCCCGCTGCCGCGGTGCTTGCGGCGCCGCCAGCCGGCACGCATGTGCAGGCTCCACAGGGAGCCGGTGAAGGCAGCCAGGCCGAAACCGCCGGCCGCGTGCAGCATGGCGGTATAGACGCGCGCCGCGCCGGGCAAGCGCCATGGCAAATCCAGCTCGGCACGCATGACCAGCGTGCCCGGCGCCAGCAGCAAGCCGGTCACCAGCATCAGCAGCAGCGCGCCAAGCAGCGCGCGCAGGAACCAGTGCGGATAGCCCTTCATGCCAGCTGTCCTCCCAGGCGGGCCAGCAGGTCGCCGCGCGTGGCGGCGGGGGCGATGGCCGCCACCTTGGTCAAGGCGTCGGCGCGCCATGCGCTGCGGGCCAGTACCGACCAGACCCCTTGTTGCGGCGCCAGGCCGGCGGGGCCGATGATGTCGGCGGGGAAGGCGTCGTCGCGTGCCGCGGCAACCTGCGACGTGGCAAACGCTGCGTTGCGCAGCACCCCGCACGGCCGCACGCCGCCGTCCGGGCCGCGCCGGGCGAGCGGCAATTCGAGGTCGCCGAAAACGCGGATGTCGCCGCCGGCATTGATCCAGCCGGACGTGGCGCCGGCACGGCGCATGGCCCGGCATGCCAGGTCGACGGCAAATCCCTTGGCAATGCCGTCCAATACCAGGCGGACCGGCCGCCGCAGGCGGATGGCGCCGGCGCGCAACTCCACGTCGTGCGCCGCGCCGCGTTCCAGCGCGGGCAGGCCGCCGTGGTCCGGCAGGCTGCCGCGCAGCACTTGCGCGCCGCCGACGGTAAAGTCGAAGTAGCCGCCGCTGGCCAGCATCAGGCCGCGCGCCAGGCGCAGCAGGCGCACGGTATCGGCATGCACCGCCACCCAGCCGCCATCGCTGCGGTTGATGCGCGACAGCTCGCTGGCCGGATCCTGGAAACTCCAGCGTTCCTGCGCCTGCGCCAGGCTGGCGAACGCCGCCTCGAGCGCTGGCAGGCCGGGGCCCGCCCCGGCACCGGCTTCGACGAAGGTGCCCAGCGCGGGGCGCATGCGGCGTACCAGGTCCATCAGGCCTTGAGGAACATCTGCTGGATCACCAGCAGGCGCTTGACGCCATCCATCACGTTGCGGCAGGACAGCGTGGCGCCACTGATGTTCGCCACATCCTGGTCCAGCTTGAACGGATCGGACACCGACTTGCCCACGAATTGCTTGCGCCAGGACTGGTCGCGCACCTGGCCGCCGTGGGTTTCGCGGTAGCTCATGATTTCAATGCCGATCACCTTGCCGTCGGCACCAATGGCGGTGGCATAGGTGATGAACTCGTGCTTGCCGATCACTTCATCAACCATCAGCCAGCCCTGCAGCTTGCCGTCCTTTTCCGCGCGCCAGACCTTCATTTCGTCGGCGCGCTGGCGCACGCCGGCCGCGGCCTTGATGCGGTCACGCTGTTCGCCGCTGAATTTCAGCACCTGCTCGTTGAACCGGGCGCCGGGGAACAACTGTTCCTGGGCCTGGGCCACGGTCAGGTAATCGGTGGCGTAAGCGCTCGGGCCAGCCAGCACCGCGACCGGCAGGAAAAAGGCATTCCAGCGATGAACCGTCATGATGCGCTCCGAATCAGAAGTTGTAGCCCAGCTTCAAGCGCAATTCATTCTTGGTGCGCTCGATCAGGTGCAATTGCTTGGCCGGCTGGCCGTCGTAGCGTTCGCCGCCGCCGCGCAGCTGGCGGAACACGGTCAGGGTCGCCCACCATTGCTTGCCGCCGTAATGCAGCGAAGGACCGCCGAAGACCGACCAGCGTTCCTGGCCCACTTCGGTTTCATACTCGTTTTCGAACAGGGCTTCGACGCCGGCATACCAGCCCGGCGCGAAGCGGTAGGACAGGCCGGTGCCGATCTTGGTGGAGATTTCCATTTCCGGCTCGGTTGGCCATTCGAAATCTTCAGGCAGGTCGGCAATGGCCTTGCGTTTTTCGTGCGCCGCGCGCAGGCCGATATTGCCGACCCAGGTCAGCTGGCCTTCCAGGAAATACTTTTGCGCCTGCAGCTGCGCTTCGAATTCCAGCTCGCGCTTCTTCTGGCCGGAATGCACGTCCAGGCGGCCATATTCGAACGAGGTGTAGCCGGACAGGCCGAAATCGTCCTTCGCCGGGCTGAGGAAGTTGTACTTGGCCGCCACCTCGAAGCCCTGCAGGCGCAGGTTGGCATCGATATCCTTGGGCAGGTAGCCGTTGATCAGCAAGCCCTGGCTCTTCACGGCCAGGCCGTTCACTTCCGCCGACACCTGGAAACGGTCGGTGACGCCGTATTCGATCTCAGTCTTGGTGTCGACCGCGCGGTAATGGCCGCTGCCCTTGTTGTTGCGTTGGGTTACCCACTGGTAGAACTCGCCGCTGCCCTTGGGCAGGACCTCGGAGCCGCGGACATAGCCGAACAGGTTTTCATCGGCGACGGCCGGCAGGGCGGCGGCCAGCAGGCCGGCAGCCAAAAAGACGTGTTTGCGCATTGATCAGCTTCAGGAAGTTGGGGAAACGCGCAATGATAAATGAGAATGATTCCCATTACAAGGACTAACCTTGTTGGGACAGCACGGCGTCGATGGCCGCCACCAGCTGCTGCGGGTCGAGCGGGTGCGACAGCACGCCGCGGCGGCGCCCGGCGCCCAGGGATCCCAGGTCGTCTTCCTCGTCCGGCCGCACGATCACCACCGGCAGGCCCGGAGCCATTTCCAGCGCGTCCGACAGGAAGGACATGCGGCGCGCTTCCAGCAATCCGAGTTCGCACAGCACCACATCGTAGTCGTGGCTGTCCAGCAGGGCGCCGGCCTGCGCCGGGTTGGCGGCGGTGCTGACGGCATAGCCGCTGTGGGCCAGGATGGCGGCCACCAGGCCGGCATTTTCCGGCGCGGCGTCCAGCAGCAGCACGCGGGCGCGGGTTGCCGGCGGCACGGGGATGGATGCGGCAGGGGCGGGGTCCAGGCCGGCGGGCGCGGTGCCGGCGGCTGCGGCCGGCGGCTTGCCGCCCACGCGCAGGTGGGGCGGCAGGAAGGATTCCAGCGTCGGGATCAGCACGTCCGGCTCCAGCGACTTGGGCAGGCAGCCGGAAAAGCCGGCACGCCGCAGGGCCGCGCCGCCATCGGTGACCGGCAGTGCGCTGGCCGCCAGGATCGGGATGTTGCGGGTGGCTGGATCGGCGCGCAGCTGCGCCACCACGCCATAACCGTCCAGCCGCGGCAGGTGCAAGTCGCACAGGATCAGGTCGGGCTGTTCGCGCAGCGCCAGTTCCACCCCGGTCACGCCGTCGCTGGCGCACACGGGCTGGTGGCCAAACGCTTGCAGCAGGTAGGTCACCAGGTCCATATTGGCCTGGTTGTCTTCGACGATCAGGACGCGTGCCGACATTTGAGCGCCAGCGTGAAGGTGCTGCCTTTGCCGAAGTCGCTGCTGAAGAACAGCGAACCGCCGAGGAGGTTGGCCAGGTTCTGGCTCAGGTACAAGCCCAGGCCGGCGCCTTCCGCGTGGCGGGTCGAGGTGTTATCGAGCTGCGAGAACGCCTGGAACAGTTTGGCTTGGTCCTCTTCCTTGATGCCGCTGCCGCTGTCGATCACGCTGAATTCCGTGATGGGGACGTTGTCCTCGCCGCTGCGCTCGGAGAGCACCAGCTTGACCATGCCCTTCTCGGTGAACTTGATGGCGTTGTTGGCCAGGTTGATCAGGATTTGCGCCAGGGCGCGGCGGTCGGTCTGCAGCACGATGGGCTGCTCCGGCAGTTCGATGAAGACGTCCAGCCCCTTCTGCGCCGCCAGCGGGCGCAGGGTGTCGGCCACTTCTCCCATCAGCTGCTGGCAATGCACCGGCTCCACCGACAGGGTGACCTTGCCGGCCTCGATCTTGGCCACGTCCAGGATGTCGTTGATCAGCGACAGCAGGTGGCGCGCGCTGGCGCGGATGGTGTTGAGCTGGCGGTCCTGTTCGTCGGTCAGCGGGCCGGGCAGCTTCATCAGCAGGGCGCCAGTGAAGCCGATGATCGCGTTCAGCGGCGTGCGCAATTCGTGCGACATATTGGCGATGAAGGCCGATTTCATGCGGCTCGCTTCCGCCAGCTCCAGGTTCTTCAGCGCGATTTCGCGGTTGATGGTTTCCAGCTCGCCGGCGTGGTGGGCCAGCCGCATGTTCAGCTCGATCACCTGGCGCTCGCGCGCCTGCAGTTCGCTGTTGACCTGCACCGCCTGTTCATAGGTCGAAATCAGCAGGTCGAGGATCTGCTGGCGCTCGGCGTTGATGAAGTGCTTCTGGTCACCCAGGTAGAGGGCAATGCCGACCTCCATGCTGGAATTCTTGCGCAGCTTCTGGTTGACCAGCATCTGGCCGATGCGGTTCAGCAGGTAGTCTTCCGCATACGGCTTGCGGATGAAATTGTCGGCGCCGCATTCGATGCCGCGGATGATGTCCTTGGGGTCGGTCAGCGACGTGACCAGGATGACCGGGATGTCGCGCAGCGAGGGGGCGGACTTGATGGCACGGCACAGCTCGTAGCCGTTCATTTCCGGCATGACAATGTCCGACAGGACCAGGTGCGGCTTGTGTTCGTGGATCTCGGCCAGGGCCAGTTTACCGTTGGCAGCCACCCTGGCGTGGTAGCCGGAGGACTGGATCAGCCGGCGCAGGCGCTCGGCCTGGGTCGGACTGTCTTCCACGATGAGTATTTCCAGCTCATCGGGAGCGATATCGTAGCTGGGGTCCAAGACACCTCCGAAATGGTTGGGTGTTCAAAATATACCGTTTTTTTACCCGCCTTGGAAACCGCCGTCACGATAGGTCAGCACCAGGGTGTCGCGGTGGCCCTGGCCGGCCAGCGGCTGGATCGGGGTCGATTCATGGATGACAGCGGCATCGTCCAGCAGCAGCATGGTCCACGGCTCGGTCATGGTGAAGCGCTTGCCGTTCGGGCCGTCGGCCTCGAACACGCGGGTTTCGCCACCCTTGATGCCATGCCGGCCGACCAGCAGCACGGCCACGAAGTCGACGCCGTCGCGGTGGGCGCCCTCCGGCGTGGGACGGCCGATGCCGTCCGTGGTATCGATGCGGAACTGGTGGGCTTCCACGTACCAGGGATGCTGGCCGCGCACCTGGGCGCAAGCCTGGCCGATGGCGGTCAGCAGCTTCTGCCAGGCCGGGTTGGCCACGGTGCGCGGGTCGACCGGCTCGAACAGGCGCCGCATGCCGCCGTGCAGGGCGTTGTATTCGACCGGCTGCCAGTGGGCGCGGTGGGCGGTCTGCTCCAGGGACAGGCCGTCCTGCACGAAGCAGGAGTGGCGGCGGCGGCGGTAGCGCCCGCCGTCCTTCAGGTAATGGTCCGGGGCCAGGTCGTCCCAGCTGGGCACCAGGGAGTTCAGTTCATCCAGCGTGCTGCCGGCCAGGCTGGCCACATCGGCCGGCTTGAGTAGGGCGTAGCCGTCGCTGCGCAGGGTGTGGATCAATTGGGGCAGGGGCGTCATCATTCCCCCTATTGTAACGACAACGCCGGCCCCGCGCTGAGGCCAGCGGGCCGCCGGCGGCGGCCTAGGGCAGGCGCTGCTCGCGGCGCTCGCGGTGGAAGACCAGCGATGCGGCAGGGCGGCCGCGGCCGCTGACGTTGACGTTATTGACCTGCTGCGGCACCAGGTCGGTCAGCACCCCGTCCAGCAGCAGTGCGCCGGGCGGCAATTCCGCCTGCTCGATTTCCTGGAACACCTGGATGCTGTCGGCGGTGGCCTGCATGCCGACCCAGCGCAAGGGCACCGCCTTGCCGTCCACGGTGATGCGGAACTGCTGTTCGAGGTAACGGCGGAACAGGGCCTGGTCCTCGTCCCGGCCAAGGTCGATGTCGCGCCGGTAAAGCTTCATCAGCAGGGCTTCCACGTCGTGCGCCGTGTAGGTGTGCACCACCTCCGTGCTGCCGGTGCGCGGGTTGAAGCTGATCTCCGTCAGGCCAACGTGGAAATTATGGGCTTGCGCGGCGGCGCAGCAACAGAGCAGGGCCGCCGCCAGCGCGGCTTTGAATCGGTTCATCATTTCTTGTCGGCTTCCGCGTCCTGCTTTTTCTTGAGCGGGGTGTTGAAGTCCTTCATCATGTTCTCGCCGGTGCGCGCCTTGAACAGTTCCAGGCGCGATGGCGTCACCCTGCGCGGCCAGGCATTGTTGGACTGGTCGATGTCGGCCGTTTCCCAGTAAGGGTCATGCACCAGCGACACCATCGGCTCGTCGGTCACGATGACCTTGGTGATCTTCTTCGGCGAATAGCGCCATACCTCGGCCGGGATGCGCTCGATGTACTTCCTGCCCGACTTCAGTTCAATCTGCAGGATCAGCGGCGTCACCAGCCCGCCCAGGTTGGAAAAGTCCACCAGGTACAGG
Source organism: uncultured Duganella sp. (assembly GCA_966112955.1). Taxonomy (GTDB): domain Bacteria; phylum Pseudomonadota; class Gammaproteobacteria; order Burkholderiales; family Burkholderiaceae_D; genus Rugamonas. The sequence goes on from CBHWEO010000091.1 coordinate 14,458, forward strand.
TGCTTGCCCTGCGCCAGCAAGTCCTTCTCCCATTGTTCCAGTTCGGCGGCCTGCTCGGCGTACTTGTTGCGGTCGGCGTTGGTGACCGTGTAGTCGTCATGCTCGTTGTAGAAGTCCTTGAGCTGCGGCTGCTGGTCCACCTTGCGCACCATGCCCTTGTTGCGCTGGTCGATGATGGACACCGGCTCCGCATCGTGCTGCGCCTTCTTCCAGGCCTTTTCCACTTCCGGATCGCGGGTGCTCACGCCGTACTCCGAGATGCCGTCGATCGACACGTCCACCGCATCGGTGGTGTAGAACCAGCCGCGCCAGAACCAGTCGAGATCCGTGCCCGAAGCGTCTTCCATGGTGCGGAAGAAGTCGGCCGGGGTGGGGCGCTTGAATTTCCAGCGGCGCGCGTACTCGCGGAAGGCGTAATCGAACAGTTCGCGTCCCAGCACCGTCTCGCGCAGGATGTTCAGCGCGGCCGCCGGCTTGGCGTAAGCGTTGTTCCCGAACTGGAGCAGGGATTCCGAATTGGTCATGATCGGCACCTGGTTCTTCGAGCGCATGTAGTCCACGATGAAGCGCGGGTCGCCGCGGCCGGTCGGGTAGTCATCCTCCCAGGCTTCCTGGGCCAGCGACTGCACGAAGGTATTCAGGCCCTCGTCCATCCAGGTCCACTGGCGCTCGTCGCTGTTGACGATCATGGGGAAGTAGTTGTGACCCACTTCATGGATCACCACGCCGATCAGGCCATACTTGGCGCGCCTGGTGTAGGTGATCTCGCCCGTCTTCTTGTCCTTCACGGGGCGCGGACCGTTAAAGGAGATCATCGGGTATTCCATGCCGCCCACCGGGCCGTTGACGGAAATGGCCGCAGGGTAGGGGTAATCGAAGCTGTACTTGTTGTACTGCTCGATGGTGTGGATGATGGCGGCGGTCGAGTACTTCTCCCACAGCGGGTTGCCTTCCTTCGGGTAGTAGGACATGGCCATCACATTGGTGCCGTCCTTTTTGTAGCCCTGGGCATCCCAGATGAACTTGCGCGACGACGCCCACGCGAAGTCGCGCACATTCTTTGCCTTGAAGTGCCAGGTCTTGCTGCCCTTGGCCTGGCTCTTCTCCGCCTGTTCCGCTTCCGCCTGGGTCACGATGAGCACCGGCGTCTTGCTGCTGCGCGCCCTGGCCAGGCGCTCGCGCTGGGCGGCGGTCAGCACATCGTTCGGGTTCTGCAGCTCGCCGGTGGAGGCCACGATATGGTCGGCCGGCACGGTCAGCTGCACGTCGTAGTCGCCGAACTCCAGGGTGAATTCGCCCGAGCCCAGGAACTGCTTGTGCTGCCAGCCGTAGACGTCGTAGTAGGCCGCCATGCGCGGGAACCACTGGGCGATCTCGAACAGCGCGTTCTTGTCCTCGGCGAAGTATTCGTAACCGGAGCGGCCGCCCAGCACCTTCTGCTCATTGATCCTGTACGACCAGTCGATGGAGAAGGTGAACTTCTCGCCCGGCTTGAGCGGCTGCTGCAGGTCGATGCGCATCATGGTGCGGTTGATGGTGGTCTTCAGCGGCGCGCCGCCGGGACCCTTGACGGACGCGATGCGGAAGCCGCCGTCGAAGTCGCGGCCGGCCAGGATATTGCGCAAGCCTTCGAACTTCATGCCGTCTTCATCGCTTTTGGCGCGGCCCCAGGCTTCGCGCGACGGCGCCGTCATCGACATGCGGGCATCGGAATCCGGGCGGTAGATATTCTGGTCCAGCTGCAGCCACAGGTAGTGCAGCGTATCGGGCGAATTGTTATGGTAGGTGACCTGCTCGCTGCCGCTGATGGAACGGCTGGCCTCATCCAGCGTGGCGCGGATGGTGTAGTCGGCGCGCTGCTGCCAGTAGGCGTGGCCGGGCGCGCCGGAAGCGGTGCGGTACTGGTTGGCGGAAGGCAGCAGCTCATCGAGCTGGCGGAATTTGTCGTCGAACGGCTCGGCCGCAAAAGCGGACGCCGCCAGGCAGAGCGCGGCCAGGCCGCAGTGCATGCGTGTCATCGAATCCCCAGGCTTTCTTGTCTTAAATGCCGGGCTATTCTAGAAGAGCTTTCTTTGCACCACTTGGTTTATTTGTAAAAATCCTGCAACAATCAATAAATGGGGGCGAGCCCCATTTATCGATGCGGTTTTATTTGGCGAAGGCTTATTTCAACCGATATTTCAACTCCTGGCCCGCCTGGCGCAGGGCGCTGCGGGTGCCGGGAACATGGGCCAGCGCGTTCAGCAGGCCGAAGTCGTGGATCATGCCGTTGTAGCGGATGGTGGTGGTTTCCACGCCGGCGGCGTCGAGCTTCTTGCCGTAGGCCTCGCCTTCATCGCGCAGCACGTCGAATTCGGCGGTCTGGATCAGGGTAGGCGGCAAGCCTTTCAGCTGGGCGGACGACGCTCGCAGGGGCGAGGCATAGATCTCCTTGCGCTGGGCCAGGTCGGTGGTGTAATTGTCCCAGAACCACTTCATGGCATTGCGGGTCAGGAAATGGCCATCCGCAAACTGCCGGTACGAGGCATTGTCGAAGTCGGCATCGGTTACCGGCCACAGCAGGACTTGGGCGCGCAGGGCGGGCTGGCCCTGGTCCTTGGCCATCAGCGCCACCACGGCTGCCATATTGCCGCCGACGCTATTGCCGGCCACGGCCAGGCGGCTGCCGTCGACCTGGATTTCCTTGCCGTTGCGGGCCACCCACCGGGTCGCGCCATACGCTTGCCGGATGGCGACGCCATAGCCGGCTTCCGGCGACGGCGTGTAATCGACGAACACGGCCGCCGCACCGGAATTCACCACCAGGTCGCGTACCAAGCGCTCATGGGTGGGGAAGTCGCCGAGCACCCAGCCGCCGCCGTGGAAGAACATGAAGGCCGGCAGCGTCCCCTTGGCGCCGGCGGGGCGCACGATGTGCAGCTTGATCTTTTCGCCATCGACTTCGACCACCTTCTCGGACACGTCGGCCGCCGGCAGCGGCGCACCTTGCTGGGCGCCAGCCAGCACCTGGCGCGCAGCGGCCGGGCTTAGCGATTCCAGCGGCGCCCCGCCTTCAAGCGCCTTCAGGAATTGCGCGGTTTGTGCTTCGACGCCCGGCAAGCTGGCAGCGGAGGCAGCACCGGCGAGGAGGGTCAGGGCGGAAGCGGCAATCAGGGTTTTCATGGTCAATTTCCTTTGATAGCGATTAAATAGTGCACTACTTAATGAAGTGAAAAAAATGTCCACCCGGGGTCAGGAACCGCATGGACATTTCTTTCTTACGGTTATGCGTTGTTCATCAGGCTGGTACGCAACACCGACAGCTCGCGCTGCAGGCGGATGACTTGCTCCAGGTCGCAGCCGCTGGCGCCCAGCACGCAGGCAGGCAGCTTGGCCGCCTCGCTCCGCATGGCACTGCCGTGCGGGGTGAGGGCAATGATCACCTGGCGCTCATCCTGCGGACAGCGGGTACGGGTGATCAGTTCGGCCTGCTCCATCCGCTTCAGCAGCGGCGTCAGCGTGGCCGAGTCGAGGAAGAGGCGGTCGCCCAGGGCAGACACCGTTTGCTCATCCTGTTCCCACAACACCATCATCACCAGGTATTGTGAGTAGGTCAGGCCCAGCTTGCGCAGCAGCTTGCGGTACAACTTGTTCATCGCCAGGGACGTCGAGTACAAGGCGAAGCACAGTTGCTGGTCGAGCTTGGGAACCTGCTCCAGGTCGAAGGTTTTCG
>CBHWEO010000092.1:0-18146 GCA_966112955.1 uncultured Duganella sp.
CCGTGCTGAAGATCCAGTGCGCGCCGGTGACCTGGCCGATCGGCATGGGCAAGAATTTCCGCGGCGTGTACCACCTGATCAACGACGAGATCCTGCTGTTCCGCGCCGGCGAGGAAAACGCCGACCAGACCTTCGAAGTGGTGAAGGGCATCGACAACCCGCGCCTGCAGGAGATGTTCCCGCTCGAGATGGACCAGCTGCGCATGGAAGTGGAGCTGGTGCACGGCGCTTCCCATCCGTTCAACCTGGAAGACTTCCTGGCGGGTAAGCAGACGCCCGTCTTCTTCGGATCCGCGATCAACAACTTCGGCGTGCGCGAGATCCTGTCGGCGCTGGTGGACTGGGCGCCGGCGCCGGGTTCGCGCGACGCGTCGGTGCGTACCGTGCAGCCGACGGAGGAACGCTTCTCGGGCTTCGTGTTCAAGATCCAGGCGAACATGGATCCGGCGCACCGCGACCGTATCGCCTTCCTGCGCGTGTGCTCGGGCCGGTTCGAGCGCGGCATGAAGGTCAAGCACCTGCGCCTGAACCGCGAGGTGAAGGTGTCTTCCGTGGTGACGTTCATGGCCTCGTCGCGCGAGCAGGTGGAAGAGGCTTACGCGGGCGACATCATCGGCTTGCCGAACCACGGCAATATGCAGATCGGCGATTCCTTCTCGGAAGGCGAGATGCTGCAGTTCACCGGCATCCCGTACTTTGCGCCGGACTTCTTCCGCCAGGTGCGCATCCGCAACCCGCTCAAGATCAAGCAATTGCAGAAGGGCTTGCAGCAGCTGGGTGAGGAGGGCGCCGTGCAGGTGTTCAAGCCGGTGCAGGGCGGCGAGGTTGTGCTGGGCGCGGTGGGCGTGCTGCAGTTTGAAGTGGTGGCGTCGCGCCTGATGAATGAATACGGCGTGGATGCCGTGTTCGAGAGCACGTCAATTTCGACGGCGCGCTGGGTGACCAGCGACGACAAGAAGGCGTTGTCGGACTTCGAGGCGGCGCTGGGGCATAACGTGGCTTACGATGCGGCAGGGAACCTGGCTTACCTGGCGACTTCCGGTGTCAACCTGCGCCTGACGCAGGAGCGCTGGCCGAAGCTGACGTTCCATGCTACTCGCGAGCACGCGACCAAGCTGGATTAAACCTTCAGAACCGGAAAACCGGGGTGCGGCCCGCAGGGCCGGACCCCGGGCGTTCTCAAGCCGCCCAAAGGCGGTGCTCGCGCAGCAATGCCTCCAGCTGTTCCGCCGGCATCGGCCGCGCAAAATAGTATCCCTGCATCACATCGCACCCGGCATCCGACAGGAACGCCACCTGCTCCTCGGTCTCCACGCCTTCGGCCACCACGCTCAGGTTGAGCGAGTGCGCCATCGCGATGATGGCCTTGGCAATCGCCGCCCCATCGCCCGGCACCGCATTCACGAAGCTGCGGTCGATCTTGAGCTGGTCGATCGGGAAGCGCTTCAGGTAAGCCATTGACGAATACCCCGTCCCGAAATCGTCAATGGACAGGTGGATCCCCGCCGCCTGGATCTTGTGCAGCAGCGCGATATTGGCGTTGACGTTCTCCATCAACACCCCCTCGGTAATTTCCAGTTCCAACAGGCGTGGCGGCAGTCCCGTCTCCATCAGCAGGGACTGCACTTCATACATCAGCTGCGCATCCTTGGTCTGGCAAGCCGACAGGTTCACCGCCACGTGCTCGATTTCGTCCATCAGGCCAGCCTTGCGCCAGGCCGCAGCCTGACGAATTGCCGTCTGCAACACCCAGCGCCCTAGCGGCACGATCACGCCGCTTTCCTCCGCCACCGGAATGAATTCCACCGGGCTCACATGGCCGCCCAGGGCTTCGCAGTGCCAGCGCGTCAGCACTTCCATGCCGCGCATGCGCCCGGTGCGCACGTCGATCTGCGGCTGGTAATGCAAGGACAGCTCGTTATTCTGCAGGGCCTTGCGCAAATTCGCCTCGATCGCCAGGCGCTTGCTGGCCTTTTCAGCCATCTCCTCATGGAAGACTTCATACGCATTCTTCCCTTTGTTCTTGGCGTGGTACATGGCGATATCCGCGCACCGAACGACCGCCGCCGGGTCGGCCGCATCCTTCGGATAGACGCTGACGCCGATGCTGGCGCTGACGAACAGCTGGTGCGAGTCCACCACGAAAGGCGCCGCCAGTTCGCGCAGGATCTTGCGTGCCACGAAGTCAGGCTCCTGTTCGTCATCCGCCGGCTCCACGATCACCACGAACTCGTCGCCGCCAATCCGACAAATGATGTCATTGCTGCGCAGGGTTTGCGTCAGGCGCTCCGCAACCTGGCGCAGCAGCTTGTCGCCGGTATCGTGGCCCAGGGTGTCGTTGACGACCTTGAAGTTGTCCAGGTCCAGCAACAGCAGGCTGACGCTGGTTTCCTGCCGGTCCGCGCGCTTGAGCGTGAAGGCCAGCTTGTCGTTGAAGGCATTTCGGTTCGGCAGGCACGTCACCGGATCGACATGTGCCAGTACATGCAGGTTGTGCTCTGCCTGCGCCACCGCCGCCCGCATGCGCCGCACCAGCAGCCAGGCGAGCAGGAAGGAACCCAAAGTCGCGATGGCGGTAAAGCCGGCGAAGGTAAACGCGCGCCGGTAAAGCGGCAGCAAGGTGGCGCGGATCGACACGCTGCCGATGGTCTTGTGGTCGACAATGATCGGTTCCTGGACTTCGACAAAGTCCATGCCGTAGTCGTACAAGGACAGGCCCTTTTCGCTTGGCGGCAACTCGGGCACGGGCGCGCCGTTGCGGCGGAATTGGGCCAGCGGCGTGCTGCCGACGATGATGTTGGCGCTCTGCACGCTGGGCGAAGCAGACAGGCCGCCAAGAATCTCTTCCGCAGCGCGCGCATCGCTGAAGAGCAGGGCGGCCGTGCTGTTGTTGCCGACGATGCGTGCCTGCACCTGCAGGTCGCGCAGCAAGGTGCTGCGCAAGGCCATGAACTGGAACACCACCATCAGCAAGCCAGCCAGGCATAGCGCGGCACCAGCCGCCAACATGGTGGACCGGACTACCTTGCTGCCGATCGGCAGCAGCGCGATTGTGCCGCGCGCTTTCATTGCACACTCCTTGCGAGCCGCAGCAGCTTGGAACTGAGGGTCAGGCGCGCCTGGCGCACCGGCAGCAGGTCCACGTCAAAGCCCACGCGGCGGTTGTCGATACCAAATGAGATCATGGCGCCGCTGGAGCCGATGATACGGTCATCCGCGACGGTGAGTACGCTGCTGGTCGCCAGGTCATGCTTGAGCAGGGGCCAGCGCTCGCGGTCCTGCGCGTCCAGCACCAGCAGGTGGCAGGCCGCCAGTTGCGCCGCACCCGGGGCAGCCGGCAAGGTACGCACCGACACGCGGTGTCCGTTGACCTGCTTTTCCTGCAGCCCTGTCAATGCGGTCAGCAAGGTATTGCCCTGGAAGACGCACAGCCGCAGCGGCGCGTTGGCGGGCAACGAATCGGACGGCCATTCCGTGAACATGGCAAAGTTGAACAGGATGGCTGCCTTCAGCTCGGCCTCGGCGGCTCCTGGCGGCAGTTGGGCGCGTGCGTGCGCGCCTGCCAGCAGCAGGAGGAAGAGGAGGGCGAGGAGGCGGCATTTCATCAGTAGGCCGCCTTCAACTTGAAGTAGATCCGTCGTCCATCCTGCTCCAGCGAGCGTTGGAGCAAGCCGAGCGAGCCGGGGTCGGCATAGCTGCGGTTGAACAGATTCTGGACGGTGACCGACGCATCCAGGTGGCGCGTCAAGCCAACGCTGAACAGGTTGACGTTGGCCAGCAGGAAGCCGCCGGTCTCGCCACCGCCGATCAGGTTGCGCGCGCTGACATACTGGCCTTCGACGCCGATATGCCATGGCCCGGCGATGCGGCGGCTTGCATTCAGCTTGGCGAGCCAGCGCGGCGAATTGACTTCGCTGTCGCCGGACGCTACGTGCTGGCGCGCGATGCTGGTCCGCAAAGTGGCCCCACTGGCAAAGGAGCGCTCATACTCCATTTCCACGCCGCGCGCGCGGGCCCTGCCGAGGTTGCGGAAGATCGGCATGCCAAGGATCGGGTCGTCGACTTCGGTCACCAGGCTCGAAGCTTCGTTGGTATAGCCGGTCAAGGTGAACCGGGCCTGCGGCCCGAACTGGTGCGCCAGCGAAAGCTCGTGGCTGCGGATGCGCTCGCGTCCGAGATCGGGATTGGCCAATTGGCCGCCCTGGCCGTCGATGCCATAGAAAAGCTCATAGCTGTTGGGGGTACGGAAGGCGCTGCCGTAGATGGCCTTGACCGTCGTGCCGCGCGCCACTTCCGCGATCAGCGCGAGGCGCGGATTGAATACGCCGCCCGTGCTGGATTCGCGGTCGTAGCGGAGGCCCGCGTTGAGCAGCACGCCTTCCGCCAGCGTGATTTCATCCTGCGCGTAAATGCCGAAGCGCTTGCCGGTTTCGCGGTCATCCAGGTAGACCACATGCGGCTCGATATCGTAGTTCTGCTGCGTCAGGTCGTGGTTGTACTGGTAGTCGGCGCCGAAGATCAGTTTGTGCGCTGCGTTCACTTGCAGGAACAGGCTGACGTCGGCGCCCCACCAGCGCGCCCGCGTGCGATCGAGGTTGATGGTGCCAAACGGATCGTTGTTGACGAAATGGCCTTCGTAGTTGTAATCCCCGTGATGCAGGCGTGCTGTGAACTCGCCGTGCAGCGGCAGCATCTGGTTCCGGTAGCTCACCTCGGCCAGGCGCAATCGGTCCAGCGTCTGCCCGCCCGGCACGTTGAATGGCTGTCCGTAAGCGGCGGTCGGCATCCCCTTGGTGCGGGCGCCATCGAGCAAGGTCATCGACCAGTCGCCGACCTGGGCGCGCAGGAACAGGTGTTTGATGCGTTCCCAGTCCAGGCCTCGCGCGGTGTCGCTGAATTCGGGGAAGTACAGGTCGCGGCCATCGCTCAGGCCCCGGCTGGCGGAAAGCAGCAGCTCCGCATCGCCATTTCGCCAGCCATAGGTGGCGCTGGCGCCTCGCGTGCCGGCCTGGCCGGCTTCCAGCGTACCGCGCGCGCCTTCCAGGTCCGCCGCGCGGCGCGTGATCACGTTGATCACGCCGAAGAAGGCATTGGTGCCGTAGATCGATGACCCAGGCCCCGGCACGAACTCGATGCGGTCGACAAGGTCCATATCGAGCGGGAATTCGCCGCCGATGGCCGCCTGGTCGAATACCGGGTCGTTGATGCGCGTGCCGTCGATCTGCAGCAGGAAGCGCGTATTCAGGTCGCCCGAGCGCAGGAAGCCGCGCGCCCCAAGGTAGCTGTAACTGCGGTCATTGCTGGTGTACAGGCCGCGAATGCTGCGCAAAGCGTCCGCCAGGGTACGCCAGCCGTAGGCGCGGATATCGGCCGACGTCAGGACAGTTACATTCGAGGGAGCTTGCGACGCTTTTTGGTTAAAGCGGGAGGCGCTGTACACCTCCATCGACATCAATTGCTCAAGTGGCAAAGTGGTCAGGTCGGCATCTTGTGCGCAAGCGTTGGCCGCCGCGAGCAGCAAGACTGCCAGCGGCCTTTTGCGAAGACCTTGCAGTGCTGTGGTTCTCATCCCGATGACTTGTTTTTATCGTGTGTTCACATGGTGGCATTGCCGTGCGGGAATGTACAGCGCTGAGGGCGCTGGCCGGACTTTTAAACAACAACCGTTACCCGTCGAGCAATGCGCGCCATGTGCCGGGCGCCTGGCCTGCGACCTGCTTGAACGCGCGGCGAAATACGGCTTCATCGCTGAAACCGATTTCAATCGCAACGCGGCGCAGGCTGACGTTTGGCCGGGCCAGCAGGCGCTTGGCCTGTTCGATGCGACATTGCAGGATGTAGCGCACCGGCGTGACGCCAAGCGCCGCCTGGAAGCGCCGCGCGAGGTTGCGCTGGCTCATGGCGACGTGGCGCGCGACATCGTCGGGCGTAATGCCGGCGCAGCTGTGCTGCTCAATGTAGCGCTGGGCTGCCTGCACGCGGGCGTCGCCATGCTCCGGGTGTGCGCTGGCGACGCCAACATCCGCCAGCTGCCGCGCCGAATTGGCGTAGCGCGCGAACTTCAACGCCGCTTTCTCGCCGTGGAATCGCTTCACCAGATGGGCGCACGCGTCGATGGTGGGCGTGATGCTGGCGGCGGTAATCAGCCTGCCGTCGACCACCAGTGGCGATTGCGGCGACAGCCGTACTTGCGGGCGGGACGCAGCAATCGCGCGCCGGTCCGCCAGGTTGCAGGTGGCATCGCGGCCATCCAGCAGGCCTGTGGCCGCCAGCAGCCGCACACCTGTCGCCGACGCAAGGATGCAGGCGCCGGCGTCGTAGTGTTTGACGATCCAGCGCAGCAGGGCAGGGCTGGCGTCCACCTCGCCGTAGTACGACGGCAATACCAGCACTTCGGCCATGCGCGCATTGCGCAAGCTGCGTTCCGGCAGGAGCATCGGACCGGTGAATGAACGCACCGGCTGCATCGTTGGCCCCACGAGGGCCACGTCGAACATTGCCGCGGCCTGCAAGTCCGGCTGGCGGGCGTTCAGCGTGCCGGCGACTGCCAGCAATTCGCGGATCAGCATCACGCCGCCCGCCCAGCAATTGTGGTCGATGTAGATGTTTGTCGAGGTGGCGGAAAAAGTACGTTGCATGACGAATAATGTACCATGCCGCGCCATCGCCGGCGCTAGGATGGTTGCATGAATATCCTTTCCTACCTCGATAAGCAGGAACTCCGCGCATTCACCACTGCGGACAATTGGCAGGCCGCGCGGGTGGTCGCCGTCAATGTAGCCCTGGTGGCCGCTGGCTTCGCAATGCCAGCTGTGTGGCCGCATCCGGTTGCGTGGATCTTGTCCAGCGTGCTGCTCGCGGGACGCACGCTGGGCTTCGCGATCCTGATGCACGATGCGGCGCACCTGAATTTCTTTACCTCGCGTCGCGTCAACCAGTGGATGGGGAAATGGGTGTTCGGCGCGTTGCCGAACGTGCCTTACGCCGCTTACCGCCGTGGCCATCTCGAGCATCACCGAATGGTCGGCACGGGCGCCGATCCTGACCTGGCTTTTGTCCGAGGCTACCCTGTTACACGCGCCAGCCTTCTGCGCAAACTGCTGCGCGACGTCTCTGGTTTGAATGGCGTGAAGGGCGTTATTTACCAGCTCCAGCCAACCGACCGTGGCGCGCTGTATCCGTTCTTCCTAATGCACGGTGCGATCTTCGCAGTGCTGTGGATGTGCGGCGTACCGCAGGTGTACGCCTGCTGGTGGCTGGGGCAGTTGTTCGTGTATCCGCTGCTGCTGCGGCTCCGCGTAATGGGAGAGCACGGCGGCGTCCCCGACCACACCGACCGCGACCCGCGCCGCAACACGGCCACCACGCTGGCCGGCCCACTGGCACGCCTGTTGGTCGCGCCCAACTTCGTCAACTACCACGTTGAACATCACATGGCGGCGACGGTACCGGGGTACAAACTCCCATCGCTGCACAAGCTGTTGCGCGAGCGCGGCTACTTCCATGGCACCGCATGCCTCGCGCCGAACTACTGGGCCGTGATTCGCCGCTGCACGGCGCAAATGGAAACGCCGTAGGGCGCCGCATCAGCGGCACCCTACGGCGCGTCGGACCAAATAACCTAAATCAGCACGGCGGATGATATTGCTGGACGGCCGCACACGGAGTACATACTGCAATCCCTTACAGAGAGACCGATGCGGCCAGGCGGACGAGCTTCAAGGCGCGTCGATCAAGGCGGATTATTATCAATTTGAGGGATCTCGAAATCCTGAACTTCACAATCATCAGCGGAGCGCGCGAGTGCCATTACTGCTTTATTCGTATTTTTAAAAGTGAACTTTAGGTTAAAGCTCGCACGCTCAGTGTTCTTGTCGGTCAGCTTAGCCTTCTTCCCGTTATCCTTGACTTCCGGCGTACTGAGCTGTGTCTGTCCAAGCTGTTTCACGGTCACTTGGTCAATGATGATGTCGCTCGGCGTCGGATCGACTAGGCGGAATTCAATCTTTGTGTCGTGCTCATAGACAGGAATAATTCCTTGGGAGTACGTAGCAGTGAAGGTGGAGCCTTCTTGCTGGACAACGACGTCAACCTGAATAACGCCAGTGCTCTTTGGCTGTTGGTCTCTCATAGTTTGCCTTTCAACAAAGGGTGGGTGGAAATAAACTCCTGGTATCTTGATTCGCGATAGTTCAGGTTCTGCAATTTCGAAATAAGCGGCATGGCAGCATTTACGTTTCCAAGGCAAAGGCTTGCTCGAACTTGGGGTACAAGTAATGCGTACTCACTACTGGATTCGGCTTGGTTGCGCAATAACTGATCGGTCTTATTGCAATACACTTTCGCAGTATCATCGTTGGCAAGCTTCCGAGCCAATTCAGCCCGAATCGTGAGCGCATCTGTTAATATTGCTAGCAAAGTCTTGTCGCTCTTCGACTTCTCATATAGCTCATTCAGTTTAACGAGCACTGTGTCGACATTGGTGGAGGCATCCTGCACTCGCCCTAGGGACTCCAACATCGTGCTTCGGCTTAGCTCAAACTTCATTGTTAGGTAGACCAAGAACGTGTTCTTAGGATCCTCTTTCAACAATACATTCAGCTGCTCGCACACTTCCTCCATCCGCACCAATGATTGCTTAGCATTGATGGACGTTTGTTGTGCTTCAGCGAGCCTGCCTTGAGCTTGAAGCAAGCGCGACTTCCACATTCGATTCGTCGGATCTTTGCTAACTAGCCCTTGCATAATTGATTGCGCGTCAAGCAACGTACGAATGGCTTCATTGCGATCACCTAGGGCGATACTGAGCTGAGCCTGCCGCATGAGCGAAGCAGCTATCTTGTTTTGTGACTGGGGCGTCGAATCGACGAGCGAGCGCAATATGCTCTCTTCCTCGCGGTAGAGTTTCATTGCCGCTGGAGGGTCACCAAGTTTGAGGATGCTTTCGGCATGCCAGGATATGGTGGTGGCGAACTCGGCTCGTCTTTTACCATCCAGCGGTCGGAGTGATGCCGCTTCGCGCTTGAACTCGAGTGATCGTTTAAATGCATCTGCGGCGGCAGTGTAATCAGCTCGCGTCATCGCGAGTGTGCCGAGTGCATTGTAAGCATATGATCGCTCGAGCAATCCGTCTGCGGCATTTTGTGAAACGGCGCTGTACTTTTCGCTGTAGTCCTTGTATTCGTTGTAATATTTTTCAGCTAATTCGAGATCATTCCGTTGGTGATTAAACTGGCCTAATGCGAACGAGACGAAACCTGCTTGTTGCAAAAACTCCGGCTGCGTGGCGTAGGTGCCGGGCGCATCCTGGATCAAATTCCTAGCTGTCGAAAGTGCTTGCTTGTAGACCTCTATACGATTCCTGTTTGCGTTGACTTCGACAATGATGAGCAATGCTTTTATTCTGCTCACCAAGGATGCGACGCCAGCCTCGGAACTATGCTTCCGCCCGAGGTAGGTCAAAGCTTTGCTTCCGACATCATCGAGCAGATCAAGCCGGCCGATTGGCCGAAGCTTCTCAACAAAATCGCCTAGCATGTAGGTCATTAACCCCTCGGCTTCAGCGCGATTTCGTTCCGCGTCCTGCTGTGAAGAGCGCGCGCTGAAACCAAAGACGGTGGTCAATAACGCGAGCAGCGCAACCAAGACAGTGATGCCCTGCATAACCCGTTGCGAGAGATGCGCACGTCGGATCGACGTTTTTACAAAATCTTGCTCCAACTGGCTCAGCGAAAAGTCACTTATTTCTAACAATTCTGCAGCTTGGTTCACCTGTGAACCACGAGGCAGCAGCAAGTCGCTGCTGCGTCCGGCATCGGTCCAACGAAGGGCTTGCGAGGCAATTCGAGTTCGCAACTGGAGTGCATTTCGATGCCGCTCAACCCAAGTGGCGACTCGCGGCCATTGGCGAAGTAATGCTTCGTGCGCGACCCCGAAACTAGGTACGTCCCCGGCGAGTTCGCTTACAAATAGACGAGCTTCAATCATTACCCGGACCAACTCTCGCTCGTCTTCAGAACGCAGCATGCTGAACGGGCTACGACGGGAAGTGACCGCCGCCTGATCTTCGCCGACATTTACAAGCAATGACAGGACATGGGGCAGTGCGGCAATTTCGGTAGAGCTCAGTTGGGAAACGACCTGCTCGGCGCGAACACCCACCGCGCCTTCGATACCACCCAACTGTCGGTAAATATCGAATTTCAAAACGCCTTCTTCGCTCCGTTGGCGATACAGTTCGTTCAAGGTGTATTGGAGCAGCGGCAGCATGTCGGGATTACCCCGTGCGGCGTCACAGAGCACGTCGTCCAGGCTGGCCCCGGTGGAGTCGTCTTTTTGGAAAGTGAGGTTTGCCGCGAGTGCCGGCTGGCGGACGATCTGGGCGATGTCGGCGCCATCTGGCGGCAACACGTCGAAGTGGCCGCCACGTGACTTCAGGGCGAGCAGGACTGGTTGTGCCATCACTTCCGGGTAGAAGTCATTGCGGCAGGCCATCAGCATCAATAGGCAGTTTGACCTCGAAAGCGCTTCGATTGCTCCGATGAAGCGGTCGGCCTCGCCGGGCTGGGCGCGGAAGACGGCTTCGAGGCGGTCGACAAATACGCCGATTGTCGCGCGGTGGCAGCCGCGTTCGCGCAGCTCGGCGGCAACGGCCTCGGGTGCTTCGTCCAGCCGCTGGCCGAGGCTGTCGGCGCTGGCGCCGGGGAAGAGGGGCTCGCCGTTGATGTCGGCGTCGATCAGGGCGCCGGCCAAGGCCTGGAACAGGGTACCGCTACCGAGGTCTGCGCAGTCGAGGTAGACGGTACTGACCAGGCCGATGGGCTCATCGGAGCGGGGGGCGCCTGCCATTAAATGTGGCAGCAGGCCGGCGCGGACCAGCGAAGTCTTGCCAGAACCCGACGGGCCGAGCACTAGTGCCATCGGGCAACCATGGGCGGCCTGGGTCATCACCAGCTCGCGCAACTGGGCCGTTGCCTGCACGCGGCCGAAGAAGATGGCGGCGTGGTTTTCCTGGAATGCTTCCAGGCCGCGGAATGGGGAGCCGCCTTCCCAAGTGGTGGACGGCGGGGCGGCCAGGGTCACGACCGGGGCAATCGCGCGATAGCCGCGCTTGCGGATCGTTTCAATATAGCGGGGCTCGGTGCTCGAATCACCGAACGCGCGGCGTAGTTGGGTGATGGCTTTATGGACCGGGTTGTCGCCCAGTTCGTTGCTTCCCCAGCAAGCCTGCAGGATCTCTTCCGCTGGAATGACCGCCCCCGGATGGCGGCAGAGGTAGCGCAAAACCGCCATCACGCGCGGTTCGAGCTGTGTCTTGGCATCCCCGTTGCTGACAATGTTGGCTTCCGGGCTGACTAACCAGTCGCCGAATTGAAACTCCATCGCTCGCCCAACCTTCTCTTCTTCTTTTCTTATAAATCAATGACTTGGAAACCTTCCGGAGCGAACCTTCCGGTCCGGAAGGTTTCTTTCCTGCCTTCGGAAGATTTCCGGAAGGCCAAGGAAGGCATCTTTTACTACATTGCAGTCATTGCCACACGGCCAAATCTTAACATTCTCTAAAGCAAAAATGGTCACTACTAAAGCGGTATTTTTTGAGATCGGCTCCGAAACTTCGACTTCCGTACAACAGTTGTCTGCGAGTTGGTTTACGTCCGGAAAATTGCTGGAGAGCACGATTGACGCGATGCGCGCGGCCGGTGAGTTTCCAAATGATATTAAGTACGGCAGCATCGAGGTGGGCAGCCTGGCCCTCGGAGGGGATGGCGAAGACCGCGCTGAGCTACGTCCAATCGAAATCCGGTATGACCAGTCGACCCCTTCCACGGCCCATGTGACCCTGACCCTGGCTTCCGGGAATTTGCGCTTTTACAACGGATATGGCCGGAAGGATATCCTGCGCCAGTCCGTTGCCGGTTGGCGCCTGGAGTTCATGGCGGCGGTCAACGAATACGGCGGCCTGGCCCTGCACGCCGCATTGTGTGACGTCGATAAATCTCACTTGCCTTGCGACAACGCGCCGCTCAAGGAATTCTTTATTACCGCCGTCGGCCACTGGCTGCGCAGCCTGGCGCCCTCCGTGCTCAATAAAACGGCAATGCGCCGCGCGATGATCGGCCGGGAAAATTTCCTGCGCCAGTACATTTACCCGCTGGTGGTGGAGAAGCTGCAGCGCCGCCTGAACTCGCTGCCCGACTATGTGTCGTCGCGTGATGGCGTGGCGACGATCAATCCGCAGGAAAGCCAGAATGAGAAGTCGGGCGTGGATGCGACCCTCAGCAACGGCGAGCGCGCCCGTTTCGTCCGCAACGGCAACGGCTGGACTTACCGCGACCATGTGCTGCTGAACTGGCAGGAAGCCAACCGCACCCTGCATGACCGGGAGTCGGAGCAGGACCTGCAATACATGGTGACCATGGGCCGCCAGGCCGGCCCGGATGGCGTGGCCCGTCCGACCCTGGACATCAGCAGTGTGCTGGGCCGCTATGAATGGGACAGCGTGAAGCAGGAATTGCCGCTGTCGCGCCAGCGCAGCTACATGGGCAAGGCCTGGGCGCGCGCAACCCTGCAATGGTCGCTGCGCCTGCAGTGGCAGGTGGAAGGCGGCCGCGTCAACGTGGCATCGCTGGCGCGCAAGGGCATGCCCGCCACCGATGCCGGGACTACGGGCATCTATGTGGTGTCCGATCCGCTGCCGCATTTGCTGAACGTGCAGCGCATCAACCTCTGGTGGGAAGGCAATGCGGCCAGCCTGTCGGCGGTACAACGGGATATTGCCGGTACGCTGGCGACGGCCACGGGCGATATGTTCGCTGCCGTCGCGGAGGGACTGGCCCCAGGGCGCAAGCTGGTCTGCCGCGACTTGCGCATCAACGAATCCGGCGACATTGAAATTGAATTGGGGGAGTGAGCATGTCTGTGCTGATGACATCTGTGCCGGTGGCGCAGGTACGACAATGGGGCGGCGCCTGCGCGTCGGGCGCCCTGAGTTTTGCTGCGGCGCGGGTGGCGCGTATCGTGCTGCAGCGCGAGCCGATGGCGAGCGAAGCCTTGTCGTGGACCACTCTCTATAGCTGCCAGGGTGAGGCCGTGCGCGGCCGAGCCGAACTGGCGCTGCATCTGCTGGCGCGCCCGGAACTGGCGGAACTCGATCAGAAAGAGCGCTTGCTGCGCGCCTATAACGCGGTGTTCGACCGTTACGATCCGTCGGCGCCGGCGGACATGGCCTACTGGCGCAGCCAGTTGTCGGCGGGGCGCGAGCTGCCGTCGCTGGTGCGGCAGGAACTGGTGCCGCTGTTCGAGTCGGGCTATCGCTCCAGTCCCTGCGCGGCGCCTGCGGTGGCGCGCTCGCCGCTGTTCGTGGTGCGCGATGGGGCGGGCTTGCCGCTGGTGTTTACGGTGGGCGCCAACCGTTCGCTGTACATGTTCCGCCGCACGCCTTTCGGCCGCTGGTCGCAGACGGACCTGAGCAATATGCTGCCCTTGAACCAGCCGGGCAAGGTGCAGGCGGTGGATGTGCAGCAGTCGCCGGACGGCACCATTGCCGTCGCCCTGGCTGTCGCGCCGTGGGGCAGCGGTGGCGCGCCGACCTTGCACGTGGCGGTCGGCATTCCCAACCATCTCGATGAAGCGGGCTGGGTTGAGGTGATGCGTGCCATGGAGCCGCGCCAGGTGCCGGAAGTGCAGGACGATGTGACGCGCATCAAATTCGGGCTGCTGCAGTCGGGCGCCGTGCCGATGGTGCTGGTGACGGCGGCGAATACCTGGTACTTCAACGCGGCGATGGAAGGTCCGTTGACGGCCTGGGAAGACCAGGGCGGCGAAGCTGCGGTGGCGACCGCGGTCGGCAGCTACCGTGTGCCCGGGGCCTGGCGCTTGAGCGATACGCCGTCTGGCCGCACGTTGCGGTTCAATAGTTTTGCACGTGCCGCTGCATGGGGCATCGCGATCGATTACCAGGGCTTGCCGCGCCGGGCGTCTTGCCTGCACCTGGCGCCTTCCAGCGTGCCGAACGTGCCGGATGTCTTCGTCGCCGGCGAAAGCATCGTGGTCTATCGCGGCGGGCAGTCGGTGCCGCAGCCGGTGGCGAATATCGGCGGCGCTTGCGTGGTGTGGAGCGAGGCGAATGCTTCCGGCGAGTACCTGGCGTATGGCGATGGCGCCGGCGGCTTGTGGCTGGTGTGCCGTAAGCCGGGCGCGCATTGGAGCATGCCGGTGCCGATTGCGACGACGCTGGTGATGGCGGCTTTGATGGCGGCGCCGAATTATGGCGGCGTCCATGCGATCGGGATTACGCCGGGTGGGGCGCTGGCATGGTTGCGTTTCAATGCCGATGGGGCGCAGGTGGGGGCGGAGGAAATCACCCAGGCTGCGGTGTGGGATGATGAGGCGCAGGATGTGCAGCGCGCGGCGCGGGTGACGCGCAGTGTGGCTTAGTCTTTGACGAACAGGGCGTCGACCAGACTCGCGATCCAGCAGATGACGACGATCCAGCTGGCCATGCTGGCGCCGGGAATGGTGCTGGCTTCCGCCAGGCGGGCGGCGATGACCGCCGGGTCGGGGGAGAGGGTGCCGCGCAGGGCTTCGTTCATCAGCATTGCGGTGCCTTGCCACAGGCCGTACAGCAGGTAGCACGAGGCTGCCAGCGCGGGAAGCAGCATGGCGAGGCCGCGCTTCGGGCGCTTCAGTACGGCGAGCTGGCCCAGGCCTGGGAAGAGCAGGGCGCTCAGCAGGGTGGCTTTCGTTGTCTGCTTCATTGATTCTCCAGAACCGGTGAACCGGTGCCTGGCCCGCAGGGTCAGGCACCTGATACGCAGCGGGCACGGGCTAAAGGTGTCTGACCCTGCGGGTCAGACACCGGTTTACCGGTTAAGCGTAATCGCTCACCGGAATGCAGGCGCAGAACAGGTTGCGGTCGCCGTACACATTGTCGGCGCGGCCAACCGGCGGCCAGTACTTCTGCTTGCGCAGCGATGGCACCGGATACGCCGCCACTTCACGGCTGTACTTGCGTTCCCACTTGTCGGCGGTCAGCACTTCAGCGGTGTGCGGTGCGAACTTCAGCGGGTTGTCGGCCTTGTCGAACTCGCCCGATTCCACCTTGGCGATTTCGGCGCGGATGGCGATCATGGCGTCGATGAAGCGGTCCAGTTCTGCCTTCGATTCCGATTCGGTCGGCTCGATCATCAGCGTGCCCGGCACCGGGAAGCTCATGGTCGGTGCGTGGAAGCCGAAGTCCATCAGGCGCTTGGCCACGTCTTCGTTGCTGATGCCGGTGGCATCGGTCAGCGGACGCAGGTCGATGATGCACTCGTGCGCCACCAGGCCGTCGTGGCCGGAGTACAGCACAGGGTAGTGCGCCGACAGCTTGCGTGCCACGTAGTTGGCGTTCAGGATCGCGGTTTCGGTGGCCGCGGTCAGGCCTTCGCCGCCCATCATGGCGATGTACATCCAGGAGATCGGCAGGATCGATGCGGAGCCGAACGGTGCGGCCGAGATCGAGCCGATGCCGTCTTCGCTGCGTACATAGCCGTTGGAGCGCTGGTTCGGCAGGAACTTGGCCAGGTGTGCGCCAACGCCGATCGGGCCGACGCCTGGGCCGCCACCGCCGTGCGGGATGCAGAAGGTCTTGTGCAGGTTCAGGTGCGATACGTCGCCGCCGAACGAGCCCGGGCCGGCCACGCCAACCAGTGCGTTCATGTTGGCGCCGTCCACGTAGACCTGGCCGCCGTGCGAGTGGATGATCTCGCACAGTTCGGTGATGCCGTCTTCAAACACGCCGTGGGTCGATGGGTAGGTCACCATCACGCAGGCCAGGTTCTTCGAGTGCTGTTCGGCCTTGGCTTTCAGGTCGGCCAGGTCGACGTTGCCCTTGTCGTCGCAGGCGGTGACCACCACCTGCATGCCCACCATGGCGGCGGAAGCAGGGTTGGTGCCGTGTGCCGACGATGGGATCAGGCAGATGTTGCGGTGGCCTTCGCCGCGCGATTCATGGTACTTCTTGATCACCAGCAGGCCGGCGTATTCGCCCTGCGAACCGGCGTTCGGCTGCAGCGACACGGCGGCGTAGCCGGTCACGGCGCACAGCATTTCTTCCAGCTGGGCGATCATTTCGCGGTAGCCCACGGTCTGGTCGGCCGGGGCGAACGGGTGGATCGACGAGAACTCCGGCCAGGTCACCGGGATCATTTCGCTGGTGGCGTTCAGCTTCATGGTGCAGGAACCCAGCGGGATCATGGTACGGTCCAGCGCCAGGTCCTTGTCGGCCAGGGAACGCAGGTAGCGCAGCATTTCGGTTTCGCTGTGGTAGCGGTTGAAGGTCGGGTGCTCCAGGTAGGCGGACGTACGCACCAGCGCTTCAGGGAAGTTGCGCTCGATGGACGCTTCCACGGCGTCGAAGTCCGGCGCAGCCTTGCCGCCGCTGAACACGTTCCACAGGGCGGCCAGGGTGTCGCGGTCGGTGGTTTCGTCCAGCGATACGCCGACGTGCTTGGCGTCGATCTTGCGCAGGTTGATGCCGGCGGCGACAGCGGCGGCGTGCAGCTGGTCGGCCTTGTCGGTGGCGATGGTCAGGGTGTCGAAGAAGGTTTCGTTGACCGAGTAGCCCAGGGACTTCAGGTTGGCCGCCAGGATGCCGGTGTAGCGGTGGGTGCGTTCGGCGATCTGCTTCAGGCCTTGAGGGCCGTGGTAGACGGCGTACATGGAAGCCATCACGGCCAGCAGCACCTGTGCGGTACAGATGTTGGAGGTGGCCTTTTCGCGGCGGATGTGCTGTTCGCGGGTCTGCAGGGCCAGGCGGTAAGCCTTGTTGCCGTTCTGGTCGACGGTCACGCCGACCAGGCGGCCCGGCATGGAGCGCTTGTATTCGTCGCGGGTGGCCATGTAGCCGGCGTGCGGGCCGCCGAAGCCCAGCGGTACGCCGAAGCGTTGCGAGTTGCCGACCACAACGTCGGCGCCCCATTCGCCCGGTGGGGTCAGCATGGTCAGGGCCAGCAGGTCGGCGGCCACGATCACCATGGTGCCGTTGGCTTTAACGGCTTCCACGCCGGCGCGGTAGTCGCGCACCACGCCGTTCACGCCAGGGTATTGCAGCAGCACGCCGAAGGCGTCGGTCACGCCGGCCAGTTCGGCCGGGTCGAAGGTCTTGACGGTGATGCCCAGCGGCTCGGCGCGGGTCTGCACCACTTCCAGGGTTTGCGGCAGCACGTCGTTGGCCACGTAGAAGGTGTTCGACTTGGACTTGCCGACGCGCTGGATCAGGGTCATGGCTTCGGCAGCGGCGGTGCCTTCGTCCAGCATGGACGAGTTGGCGATGGCCATGCCGGTCAGGTCGATCAGCACCTGCTGGAAGTTCAGGATTGCTTCCAGGCGGCCCTGCGAGATCTCCGGCTGGTACGGGGTGTAGGCGGTGTACCAGGCCGGGTTTTCGAAGATGTTACGCAGGATGACGCCCGGGGTGTGGGTGTTGTAGTAGCCCTGGCCGATCAGCGATTTCAGCACCTTGTTCTTGGCAGCGATGCCTTTCAGCTTGGCCAGCGCTTCGTTCTCCGGCAGCGGCTGGAAGAACTGCCCCAGTGGCAGTTCGTTCTTGTTGCGGATGCCCGGCGGGACGATGGCATCGATCAGGGCGGCGCGGGAGGCGTAGCCGAGCACGTCCAGCATTTGCTGCTGTTCTGCGGCGTCCGGGCCGATGTGGCGGGCGATGAAGGCATCGCGGGCTTCAAGTTGGGTCAGGCTGGTGCGGGTCATGGTGGGAAATCTCTTGGCCAGAATGTGGAAGGGCCCGCGCACGGCGGGCCCAATGATGCGGTATTACTGCGCGACGTTGCCGTAAGCGGCGGCGTCCAGCAGGCCGTTGATGGCGTTGGCGTCGCTCGGCTTGATCTTGAACAGCCAAGCGGCGTAGGCGTCGGCGTTGATCGATTCCGGCGCGGCGGTCACGGCGTCGTTCACGGCAACCACTTCGCCGGAGACCGGTGCGTAGATGTCGGAAGCGGCTTTCACCGATTCCACCACGGCGGCGTCGTCGCCGGCGGTGTAGGTGTTGCCCACTTTTGGCAGCTCGACGAACACGATGTCGCCCAGGGCGTCTTGCGCGAATTCGGTGATGCCGACGGTCACGGTGCCGTCCGCTTCAGCGCGTACCC
>CBHWEO010000093.1:0-17889 GCA_966112955.1 uncultured Duganella sp.
ATCTATTCCAGCGCCAACGTGAGCGCCGTCGCCAGCCGCCTGGCCAGCGAAGCGGCCAGCTACAACGCCACCAACATGAAGCTGGTCAACCTGGTGCTCTACCTGCGCGCCGGCTATTACCAGGCCAGTGGCGGCTCCATTCCGGCGTTGACCGAGACGGTGCGCGCACCGCTGCGCACGGCCATCCACGGCCTGGTGCAGGGCAGCGGCCTGTACGCCAACAATACCGTGGCGCCCACCACGGCCGGCGAGACCTGGAAGCTGATCACCAATATGCACGACGAGGTGCAATACCTGGCCGACGTCAAGTCCACGGTGGCGCGCTTTACCAATACCGCTGCCGCGCCGACGGCAGCCGAAGCGCTGAAGCAGGACAGCGCCGGCGGCGGCATGACCGGCGCGCTGACCGTCATGTTTCGCGCCCATACATCGCCTGATGTGGGCACGGCTCTGTCGAACGACATCTCCTACGCCAACACCCTTTACGCCTTCATCACCAACAACAAGCAGGCGCTGTTGAACTCCAGTGCCGGCTACCAGCTGACCGACGCGGCCAACGAAACGTTCCGCTTCATGCAGTACGCGGGCCTGAAGCCGCAGGTCAAGCCGATGGTGCAGAACACCCTGAACACCACCACCATGCTGGGTGCCGACAGCGGGATGTGGCTGGCGGCGGCGCAGGCCGTGAAGTACTACGACAGCGCCAACTGCGCCCAGTACGGCGTGTGCAACTACGAAGAGCAGTTGGCCAACGCCGTGCTGAAGACCAGCTACAACTGCAGCCCGACGCTGCGCCTGCGCGCGCAGGACGTGACCCAGGCGCAGGTGCAGGAAATCTGCAGTGCGCTGGCGACGGAAGAGGGCTATGCCCACACCATGCTGCAGACCAACCGCACCCCGGTGGCGTATGACAACAACACCGCGCTGGAACTGGTGGTATTCGACGATTACGCCAACTACAGCAAGTACGCCGGCGTCATTTACGGCATCGACACCAACAACGGCGGTATGTACCTGGAAGGCGATCCTTCCGTGGCCGGCAACCAGGCGCGCTTCATTGCCCACGAGGCGTCGTGGCTGCGCCCCACGTTCAAGGTGTGGAACCTGGAGCACGAGTTCGTGCACTACATCGACGGACGCTTCGACATGTACGGCGATTTCGGCGCCTCCACCGCCGTGCCGACCGTGTGGTGGATCGAAGGCATTGCGGAGTACCTGTCGCTGAAGAATAACAACCAGGCCGCCATCGACATGGCGCGCAGCCGCAAGTACCGCCTGAGCGACATCTTCGGCAACACCTACGACATGGCCGACTACGTGGACCGCGCCTACCGTTGGGGCTACATGGCGACCCGCTTCATGATGGAACGCCATCGCAGTGACGTGGACCAGGTGCTGGCCAAGTTCCGCGTGGGCGACTACACCCGCTACCGCGACTTCATGCGTGACATCGGCACCCGCTACGACAGCGAGTTCGCCGCCTGGGCCGATGCCGCCACCACGGCCGGCGAGCCGCCGCTGCCCGATACGGTGTCCAACCTGCCGACCTGCTCCTCCACCAGCCAGCTGGGCAAGAATTGCGCGATCCGCAACCTGTCGTCCAGCACCCGGGCCTACCTGTACCTGATGGTGCCGGCCGGTGCGAAGAACGTGAAGATCATGAGCGCGGGCGGCACCGGCGACATGAATATGTACGTGGCCATGGACCGCTACCCCACCACCACGTCCTACGACTTTGCCTCCACCAATGCCGGCAATGCGGAAACCATCAACATCGCGACCCCGGTGGCCAACCACTGGTATTACATCGTGCTGGAAGCCAAACAGGCGTTCAGCGGCGTGACGGTAGGCGCCACGTACGAGTGAGCAGCCGTACCCGCCGTATAATATAGGCAAGCAGCGGTCAGGCTAATTGTCTATACAAATTGCCGCCCAGCGATCCTGGGCGGCAATGTTTTTTTGAGGAAGCAATCGCGCGCAAAGCGTGGCAGGCAGTAATTCTCCCACCGGTCGGGTCTGCGGCCGTTGTTGCTAATTCGCTAAAGTGTTGTTGTCTTCAGGCAACCATACGGCGATTTCAAAATTTATTTTTCGTCATTTCTCCCCCGTTTGGTCCGGCCTGCACGTGAAGTAGCACTTTCACTATCTTTCATAAGTCCCTAATTTCTCGATGGTTTTTACCTCGGTCATTTCTCAAGGAATGGCGCTAAGTCCTTAATTTCATTGGACAATTCCGCGTTTTCGCTGGGGAAAATCGCTTGACCGGCTTGTGAGCATCCTCTAAAGTGGGCGACAGTGTGAAAAAGTGTAGTTTTGTGGGATTTTTTAGAGAAGGTAGACCGTGTTCCAAGGCGCGTCCGCGATCACATTAGATGCGAAAGGCAGGATGTCCATCCCGGCCAAGCATCGTGACGCACTGATGATCCAGTGCGAAGGACGCCTCACGCTCACCAAACACCCGGATGGCTGCCTGCTGATGTACCCGCGCCCCGTCTGGGAAGCCAAGCGCGACCAGATCGCCCAGTGGCCGATGTCGGCCCGCGGCTGGCAGCGCATCCTGCTGGGCAATGCCGCCGACGTCGAGATGGACTCCGCCGGCCGCATCCTGGTGGCCCCCGAATTGCGCGACGCCGTCGGCCTGGGCCGCGAAGTCGTGCTGTCGGGCATGCTGACCCACTTCGAGATCTGGGATCCGGTCAAGCGCGCCCAGAACGAGCAGGCCACCATTGAGGTGGGCATGCCCGATACCCTGTCCGATTTCTCCTTCTGAGGCCCCGCTCACGATGACGACGACCTCGGTGCCAGAATTCCAGCATCGTACGGTGCTGTTAGATGAAGCGGTGGATGCGCTCGACCTGAAAGGCGAGCGCGCCAACGGCATCTATATAGACGGCACCTTCGGCCGTGGCGGCCATAGCCGCCTGATCCTGTCCCGCCTGGGTCCGGACGCCCGCCTGATCGCCTTCGACAAGGATTTGCAAGCTATCGCCAACGCCGAAACCATCGGCGATGCGCGATTCACCATCGTGCATGACAGCTTCGCCACCATGGCGGATGCGCTGGCCGCACGCGGCATCAACGCCGTGGACGGCATTCTGCTGGACCTTGGCATCTCGTCGCCGCAAGTGGACGATGCCGCGCGCGGTTTCAGCTTCCGCAACGATGGCCCGCTCGACATGCGCATGGATACCACGCGTGGCATCTCCGCCGCCGAGTGGCTGGCCACTGAATCAGAAAAGACACTGGAAAAGGTGATAAGAGAATATGGGGAAGAACGGTTTGCTTTTCAGATTGCAAAGGCGATTGTTGCTCGCCGGGCAGTCGAGCCAATTTCAAGCACACGACAGCTTGCCGGTATCGTGGCAGGCGCGGTCAAGACACGCGAAAAGGGCAAAGATCCGGCCACCCGCACCTTTCAGGCTATCCGGATTTTCGTCAATAAAGAGCTTGAGGACCTTGAATCGGCCCTGAACCAGGCCTTCAACCTCCTCAAGCCGGGCGGCATCCTGGCCATCATCAGCTTCCATTCGCTGGAAGACCGCATGGTCAAGCAATTCCTCGCCGCCAAAGCCAAGGTGGAGCAGCCTGACCGGCGCCTGCCGATCAGGGCGGTCGACCTGCCGCAGCCGGAACTCAAGCTGCTGGCCCGCGTCAAGCCTTCCGACCAGGAGGTAGAGGACAACCCGCGCGCCCGCTCGGCCGTGATGCGCGTTGCCATGCGCCTGCCGCCAGCCGGAGGGCTGCCATGAGCAACAAGATCAATATCGTGTTGACGGCATTGCTGGTCGCTTGCGGCCTGTCGACCGTTAACGCGCAATACCAGGCGCGCCACCTGTTCGTGGACCTGGAGCGTGCCAACGCCCAGGCCAAGCAGCTCGATACCGAATGGGCGCAACTGCAGCTGGACCAGTCGACGCTGGGCAAGCACGCCCGCATCGAAGAAATCGCCCGCCGTGAGCTGAACATGACCCAGCTGACGCCGAACCGCACCCAATACCTGACGGAGGGCGACAAGTGATGCGCTCCAGCGGCGGCAGCGGAACGGCGCGCGTAGCGCGCTCGCAGGGCGTGGCCTTCTCCAAGAGCCCGGTGCTGGCGGTGCGCCTGCCGAGCTGGCGCTCGCGCGTGGTGCTGTTCGCCATGTTCGTCGCGTTCGCGGCGCTGGCGGCGCGCGCCGTCTGGCTGCAGGGCACCTCCAGCCAGTCGCAATTCCTGCAGGAGCAGGGCGCCAACCGCTACCAGCGCACGCAGGAACTGCCCGCCATCCGCGGCAAGATCACCGACCGCAATGGCCAGGTGCTGGCATCGTCGATCCCGGTGCGCGCCATCTGGGCCTCGCCGGACGACCTGAAGGCGGCGCCGAAAGACAAATTCCGCGCCCTGGCCGGCCTGCTGGAAATGAGCGAGGCCGAACTGCGCAAGAAGCTGGACTCCGACCGCAACCTGGTCTACCTGAAGCGCCAGGTGGAAGTGGAGACGGCCGACAAGATCAAGGCGCTCGACCTGGACGGCATGGATATCCGCCCGGAATACAAGCGCTTCTACCCGCAAGGCGAAGTCATGACCCACCTGGTCGGCTTCACCAACGTGGACGACAAGGGCCAGGAGTCGATGGAGCTGGCGCAGCAGAACAACCTGGTCGGCAAGCCCGGTTCGCGCCGGGTCATCAAGGATGGCCGCGGCCGCATCGTGGAAGATATCGGCGGCAAGGTCGAGCCCCATAACGGCAAGGACGTAGTGCTGTCGGTGGACAGCAAGATCCAGTACATCGCCTACACCCAGCTGAAGCAGGCGGTCGAGCATTTCGGCGCCAAAGCCGGCGGCGCGGTGGTACTGGACGTGCACACCGGCGAAGTGCTGGCGCTGGCCAATTACCCAAGCTATGACCCGAACGACCGCCGCAACCTGACCGGCGCGCAGTTGCGCAACCGCGTGATGACCGACACCTTCGAGCCGGGTTCCACGCTGAAGCCGATCACCGTGGCGCTGGCGCTGGATAGCGGCCGCGTCAAGCCCAACACCCTGATCGACACCGGCGGCGGCAAGTACACCATTCTCGACAAGACGATTTCCGACACCAAGGCGCACGGCGTGATCAGCGTGCAGCAGATCATCGAAATGTCGTCCAATATCGGCACCTCGAAGATCGCGCTCAGCATGCCGGCCCAGGAAATGTGGGAGATGTTCACCAAGGTCGGTTTCGGCCAGCAGCCGAAGTGGGGCTTCCCCGGCGCGGTGGCGGGCCGCGTGCGCCCTTATAAATCCTGGCGCCCGATCGAACAGGCCACCATGAGCTACGGTAACGGCATTTCCGTGTCGCTGATCCAGCTGGCGCGCTCGTACATGATGTTTGCCCGCAATGGTGACACCATTCCGCTGTCGTTCGAGAAGGTCGACAAGGAGCCGCTGGGCCAACAGATCATCAAGCCGCAAACCGCTGCAGCCATGCGCGAAATGCTGGAGACCGTGGTGTCCGGCAAGGACGGCACCGCCAAGAAGGCACAGATTCCGGGCTACCGCGTGGGCGGCAAGACCGGCACCGCCTACAAGGTGGAAAACGGCCGCTACGCCATGCCGCGCAAGTACATCGGCTCCTTCGTCGGCATGGTGCCGATGTCGGCGCCACGCTTCATCATTGCCGTCATGATCGACGAACCGACCCAGAACGGCCACTTCGGCGGGTCGGTCGCGGCACCCACTTTCGCGGCAGTCGCTATCAACGCCTTGCGCGCCTCCAATGTGCCGCCTGACTCCAACGTCACCGAAATCGTGGTGCCGGCGGACACCGGACCGGAGGCCATGTAAATGACGACGATGACCCATCAAGAAATTATCAGCTGGATCGGGCAGACCGCGCCGGACGCGCAACTGGCATCCGACTCGCGCCGCATCAAGGCGGGCGACGTGTTCTTCGCCTATCCGGGCGACGCCAGGGATGGCCGCAGCTTCATTGCCGCCGCGATTGCGAACGGCGCCGCCGCCGTCGTGTACGACGACAGCGATTACGCCTGGGACGCCGCGCACGCTGTGCCGCACCTGGCCGTGCCGGGCCTGAAGAAGCAGGCCGGCCCGATCGCCCACGCCTGGTATGGCCAGCCGGACGCCGGCATGTTCACGGTCGCCGTCACCGGCACCAACGGCAAGACTTCCTGCGCGGTATGGACCGGCCAGGCGCTGGCCAAGGTAGGCGAGACCACCGCCGTCATCGGCACGCTGGGTGTCGGCATGTTCCGCGCGCGCGGCGAAGTGGAGTTCGACGAAACCGGCTACACCACGCCCGACGCCGTGCTGCTGGCGCGCAAGCTGAAGGACGTGCGCGACGACGGCGCGGCCGCGCTGGCGATCGAAGCTTCCTCCATCGGCCTGCACCAGGGCCGCCTGGACGGCATGCATTTCGACGTGGCGATCTTCACCAACCTGACGCGCGACCACCTGGACTACCACGGCGACGAGGCAAGTTACGAAGCGGCCAAGACCATCCTGTTCGACTGGCCCGGCCTGAAGCATGCGGTGGTCAACCTGGACGACCCGATGGGCCACCGCCTGCTTGCCCACATCAAGGCGAAGAAGGGTGCGCGCCCGGCCATCATCGGCTATACGCTGAAGGACGCCAAGGCACAGCCGAACGTGCAGGGGATTTCCATGCTGCGCGCCAGTTCGCTGCGCAGCCGTAACCTGGGCACGGAGTTCAACCTGGATTCGACCTTCGGCCATGCGCATGTGCGCACCCAGCTGGTCGGTCCGTTCAATGTGAGCAATGCGCTGGCCGTGCTGGCGGCGCTGCTGGCCAAAGGCATTGCCTTCCGCACCGCTATCGACGGCATCGAATCGCTGCTGCCGGCGCCGGGCCGCATGCAGCAGATCGGTGGCCAGGATGCGCCGATGGTGGTGATCGATTACGCCCACACGCCGGATGCGCTGGAAAAGACGCTGGAGGCGCTGCGTTCCGTGGCCAACGACCGTGGCGGCCACCTGTGGTGCGTGTTCGGCTGCGGCGGCGACCGCGATCCGGGCAAGCGTCCGCAGATGGGCAGGATTGCCCAGATGGCCGAGCATGTGCTGGTCACCAGCGACAATCCGCGCAGCGAAGATCCGGCCGAGATCATCCGCCAGATCGTCGCCGGCATGGACCCACAGCATCCGCATTCCGAATTCATGACGGTGGAAGACCGCGCTGCCGCGATCCTGTCCGCCGTGCGCCATGCCGGCAAGTCGGACGTGATCCTGCTGGCAGGGAAGGGCCATGAACCGTACCAGGAAATCAAGGGCCGCAAGATGCCGTTCTCGGATGCCGAGCACGCGCAACTGGCATTGTCCGCACGCCTGACCATGATGAGGCCCCACTGATGCGCAGCACGCTCGCCCATATCCTGCCCGCACTGCCCGGCGCGCACCTGCACCACGGTGTGCTGACCAATGACGCCGCGCTGGGCCTGGAGTTTGACGGTGTGTCGACCGATACCCGCACGGCCGCCGCCGGCCAGCTGTTCGTGGCGCTGCGCGGCGAGGTATTCGATGCGCACGACTTCCTGCCCAAGCTTGCCAACACCGGCGTGGCCGCCGTGGTGGTCGAAAAGCTGCCGGACGGCTGGACCTTGCCGGCCATCGTTGTGCCCAATACGCTGGTAGCACTGGGCCAGATCGCCAATCACTGGCGCAGGCAGTTTGCGCTGCCGGTCATCGCCGTCACCGGCTCCAACGGCAAGACCACCGTCAAGGAAATGATTGCCGCCATCCTGGCTGCCGCCCATGGCGAAGAGGGACGGCTGGCGACGCGCGGCAACCTGAATAACGAGATCGGCGTGCCGTTGACGCTGTTCCGGCTTGATGCATCGCACCGCTCCGCTGTCGTGGAGCTGGGCATGAACCATCCGGGCGAAATCGGGCGCCTTGCCGCCATCGCGGCGCCGACCATCGGCATGGTGAACAACGCGCAGCGCGAGCACCAGGAATTCATGCATACCGTGGAGGCGGTGGCGCGCGAGAATGGCAGCGTGCTGGCGGCGTTGCCGGCGGATGGCGTGGCCGTGTTCCCGCACGGCGATGAGTTCACCCCGGTCTGGCAGGAATTGTCCGCCGGCCGCCGCGTGCTGACGTTCGGCCTCGACCCGGCCGCCAACGTGAGCTGCACTTACGCCGCCGGCGACTTCGGCGCCGAGCTGGCCGTCACCATCCGGCCCGCCGCCGTGCCGTCCGGCGCTGGCGCGACCGGCGCTGCCGCGAGCTTTGCCGCGCCGGATGCGGTGCCGCGCCACTTCAGCGTGTCGCTGCAGGCGGCCGGCGAGCACAATGTGCGCAATGCGCTGGCCGCGATTGCCTGCGCATACGCCGCCGGCATCGACACGTCCACGATCCGCACTGGCCTCGAGTCCTTCGCCCCAGTCAACGGCCGCCTGCAGAAAAAGCAGGCAGCCAACGGCGCGCTGCTGATCGACGACACCTACAACGCCAACCCGGATTCCGTGCGCGCCGCGATCGACGTGCTGTCCAGGGCCAAAGCGCCGCGCGTGCTGGTGCTGGGCGACATGGGCGAGGTGGGCACGCAAGGCAAGGAATTCCACGAGGAAGTCGCCGCCTACGCGGCCAGCAAGGGTATCGAGCAGGTGCTCGCAACGGGCGAACTGGCGGCCCATATGGCGCCGCACGCCAAACACTACAAGGAATTCGACGCGCTGCTGCAGGCTGTGGACGCCGCGGTAACGCCGGATGCAACCGTATTGATCAAGGGCTCCCGCTTCATGAAAATGGAACGGGTCGTGCAGCATTTGATTGGATCGCAACAAGTAACAAAGGAAACACACTAATCATGCTGCTCTGGCTTGCACAACTCCTGCAGGACGACATCGGGGCTTTCCGCCTCTTCAACTACATCACCTTCCGCGCCGTGATGGCCACCATCACGGCCCTGCTGATCGGCCTGATCGCCGGTCCCGCCGTGATCCGCAAGCTGACCGTCATGAAATACGGCCAGGCCGTGCGCACGGACGGCCCGCAGACCCACCTGAAAAAGCATGGCACCCCCACCATGGGCGGCGTGCTGCTGCTGATCGCGGTCGGCATCGCCACCGTGCTGTGGTGCGACTGGTCGAACCGCCTGATCTGGCCGGTGATGGTCGTGACCATGGGCTTCGGCGCCGTGGGCTGGGTGGACGATTACCGCAAGGTGGTGCGCCAGGATCCGGAAGGCATGCGCTCGGCCGAAAAATACTTCTGGCAGTCGCTGGTCGGCATTGCCGCCGCGCTGTACCTGGCTTTCTCGGTGTCCGCGCCGACACCGGCCAAGGTGTTCGAGCTGTTCTTCCAGTGGGTGCAGTCGGGCTTCTCCATGGACCTGCCGCCCAAGGCCGACCTGATCGTGCCATTCTTCAAGACCATCAGCTACCCGCTGGGCGTATGGGGCTTCATTGCGCTGACCTATTGCGTGATCGTCGGCACTTCGAACGCCGTCAACTTCACCGATGGACTGGACGGCCTGGCCATCATGCCGACCGTGATGGTCGGCTCGGCGCTCGGCCTGTTCGCTTACCTGACCGGTTCGGCGACGTATTCGAAATACCTGTTCATCCCGCACATCCCGGGCGCCGGTGAACTGATCATCTTCTGCGGTGCAATGGCCGGCGCGGGCCTGGCCTTCCTGTGGTACAACGCGCACCCCGCGCAAGTCTTCATGGGCGACGTCGGCGCACTGGCGCTGGGCGGTGCGCTCGGCACGATCGCCGTGATCGTGCGCCAGGAAATCGTCCTGTTCATCATGGGCGGCATCTTCGTTGCGGAGACGCTGTCGGTGATCATCCAGGTGGGCTGGTTCAAGTACACCAAGAAGCGCTACGGCACCGGCCGCCGCGTGTTCCTGATGGCGCCCCTGCACCACCATTTTGAACAGAAGGGTTGGAAAGAAACCCAGGTCGTCGTGCGCTTCTGGATTATCACGATGATGCTGGTACTGGTTGGCCTGTCTACTTTGAAGCTGCGCTGATGATCTATAACGGCAAAATTGCACTGGTACTGGGGCTCGGCGAATCGGGCCTGGCGATGGCGCACTGGCTGGCGCGCTGCGGCGCGCTGCTGCGCGTTGCCGACACGCGCCCGGTGCCGGACCGCCTGCCGCTGCTGCGCGAGCAACTGCCGGGCACCCAGTTCATCGCGGGACCGTTCAATGCGGCCCTGCTGGACGGCGTCGACTTCGTCTGTGTCAGCCCGGGCCTGGCGCCGAACCGCGAACTGGCCGGCATCATCCCGGCGGCGCAGGAGAAGGGCATCCCCGTCTGGGGCGAAATCGAGGTCTTCGCGCAGGCGCTGAAGTGGCTGAAAGACGACCGCGCCTATGCGCCCAAAGTCATCGCCATCACCGGCACCAACGGCAAGACCACCGTCACCAGCCTGACCGGCCAGCTATGCGAACGCGCCGGCCTGTCGGTGCGCGTGGCCGGCAATATCAGTCCCGCCGCGCTGGACGTGCTGCGCGAAGTGATGGACAACGACAGCCTGCCGCAAGCCTGGGTGCTGGAGCTGTCCAGCTTCCAGCTGCACACCACGTACAGCCTGAACGCGGACGCCGCCACCGTGCTGAACGTGACCCAGGATCACCTGGACTGGCACGGCAGCATGCAGGCGTATGCCGACGACAAGAAGCGCATCTTCGGCGAAGACACCGTGCGCGTGCTGAACCGCGACGACAAGTGGACCATGGACATGGCCAACCCGATCGGCGAGAACGTCACCTTCGGCACCGATGCGCCGGAACTGGCGCACAGCTTCGGCCTGGTCAACGAGCGCGGCGTCTACTGGCTTGCCACGGCGGAGCCGACGGAGGACGCCGAGCCGCCCAAGCGCCGCAAGAAGAATGACCCGCCGCCACCGCCGGTGGAGTGCTATGTGAAGAAGCTGATGCCGGCCGACGCGCTGCAGATCCGCGGCACCCACAACGCCTCCAACGCGCTGGCCGCGCTGGCGCTGTGCCGCGCCATCGGCCTGCCGTTCGCGCCGCTGCTGCATGGCTTGCGTGAGTACAAGGGCCAGCCGCACCGCGTGGAACTGGTGGCCTCGGTCAACGGCGTCGACTACTACGACGATTCCAAGGGCACCAACGTGGGCGCGACGGTTGCCGCCCTGGTGGGCCTGGGCCAGGCTTTCGGCGGCAGCGAGCGGAAACTGGTGCTGGTTGCCGGCGGCGACGGCAAGGGCCAGGAGTTCGATCCGCTGGCCGACCCGGTGCGCCGCTTCGTGCGCGCCGTGGTGCTGATCGGCCGCGACGCGCCTGCCATCCGCAGCGCCCTGGAACCGACCGGCGTGAAGATGGAAGATTTCGCCACGCTGGAAGAAGCGACCAGGCGTGCGGCAGCCCTGGCCCATGCCGGCGACGCGGTGCTGCTGTCGCCGGCCTGCGCCAGCCTGGACATGTTCAAGAACTACGCGCACCGCGCGCAGGTGTTCATTGACACCGTGCGCGACATCGCGCTTGATGCGGGGCAGGAGATCTGATGGCCTTCCAGCTTCCATTCCGCTTCAGTGGCGCCGAGGCTCCAGCCCCGCTGGACAGCCGCGCGCGCCATTCGAAGATGATGGAATACGACCAGCCGCTGGTCTGGTCGGTGCTGCTGCTCATGCTGTTCGGCATGGTGATGGTGTATTCGGCCTCGATCGCGCTGCCGGATTCGCCCAAGTTCGCCGCCTACAAGAACTATTACTTTGTGCAGCGCCAGGCGGTATTCATCGCCATCGCCATCGTGGCGGCGGCGGTGTCGTTCCGGGTGCGCGTCGAAGACTGGCAGAAGGCCGCACCCTACCTGTTCATCGGTACCCTGGTGGCGCTGGTGCTGGTGCTGATTCCCGGCCTGGGCGTCAACGTCAACGGCGGGCGCCGCTGGCTGTCGCTGAAGCTGTTCCAGTTCCAGCCCTCCGAGCTGATGAAACTGTTCATCGTGCTGTACGCCGCCGACTACACCGTGCGCAAGCAGGAATACATGCACCGCCTGTCCAAGGGCTTCGCGCCGATGGCGCTGGCGGTGGCGTTCGTCGGCCTGCTGCTGCTGCTGGAGCCGGACCTGGGCGCATTCGGCGTGATCGTCTGCATCGCCATGGGCATCCTGTTCCTGGGCGGCGTCAACGCGGTCTGGTTCGGCGGCATCGCTGGCATGCTGGTGACGATCTTCGTGGCCATCATCCTGCTGTCGCCGTTCCGCCGCGCGCGCCTGTTCGCCTACCTGAACCCGTGGGAAGAAGAGAACGCGTTGAACAAGTCCTACCAGCTGACCCATTCGCTGATCGCCTTCGGCCGCGGCGAGATCGGCGGCGTCGGGCTGGGCGCCAGCGTGGAGAAACTGCACTACCTGCCGGAAGCGCATACCGACTTCCTGCTGGCCGTGATCGGCGAAGAGCTGGGCATGCTGGGCGTGCTGGTCACCATCGGCATGTTCTACTGGATTATCAAGCGCGCCTTCGACATCGGCCGCCAGGCGATCGCCATCGACCAGACCTTCGCCGGCCTGACCGCCAAGGGCATCGGCATCTGGATCGGCGTGCAGACCTTCATCAACATGGGCGTGAACCTCGGCCTGCTGCCGACCAAAGGCCTGACGCTGCCGCTCATGAGCTATGGCGGCACCGGCATCATCATCAACTGCGTGGGCCTGGCGATCCTGCTGCGCATCGATTACGAGAACCGCGTCAAGATGCGGGGAGGGCGCATATGAGCAAGCGCCTGATGATCATGGCAGCCGGCACCGGCGGCCACATTTTCCCCGGCCTGGCGATCGCCCAGGCCATGCGCGCTCGTGGCTGGGACGTTTCCTGGCTCGGCACTTCGCATGGCATGGAAACCGACCTGGTGCCGAAGCACGGCGTGGAAATGGACGTGATCCACTTCAGCGGCATGCGCGGCAAGGGCCTGGCCCACACCATCGGCGGCGCCTTCCGCATGATCGGCGCCTTCGCAGCCTGCTTCGGCTTTATCGGCAAGCGCAAGCCGGACGTGGTGCTGGGCATGGGCGGCTACGTCTGCGTGCCGGGCGGCCTGATGGCCAGGCTGCGCGGTGTGCCGCTGGTGCTGGTCAACGCCGACGCGGCCCTGCTGCTGTCGAACAAGACCCTGGCGCCGATGGCGAAGAAGGTCTGCTTCGGCTTCCCCGCCGACTTCGGCGCGGCGGCGGGCAAGGCCGTCGTCACCGGCAACCCGGTGCGCAAGGAAATCCTGGCGCTGCCGGCGCCGGAGCAGCGCTTCGCCGGCCGCGAAGGCGCGCTGCGCATCCTGGTGGTCGGCGGCAGCCTGGGCGCCAAGGCGCTCAACGACGCGCTGCCGGCCGCGCTGGCGATGATCGCGCCGGAACAGCGCCCGCTGGTGACCCACCAGTCGGGCAAGAAGAATATCGAAGCCCTGCGCGCGGCTTACGCGCAGGCGCATGTGGAAGCAAACGTGGTTGATTTCATCGACGACATGGCGGGCGCTTATGCGCAGGCGGACATCGTGATCTGCCGCGCCGGCGCCATCACCGTGTCGGAACTGACGGCAGCCGGCGTGGCCAGCGTGCTGGTACCCCTGGTGGCGTCGACGACCAGCCACCAGCGCGACAACGCGCAGTGGATGGCGAAGCAGGGCGCATCCATCCACATGCCGCAGACGGAACTGACTCCGGAAAGCCTGGCGGCGCTGTTGCAGACGCTGAACCGCAGCACCTGCCAGAAGATGGCCGCCGCCGCGTATGCCGTGGGCAAGCGCGACGCCAACGACGCCATCGCACAAGAATTGGAAGCACTCGCATGAAACATAAAGTAAAGAACATTCACTTCGTCGGCATCGGCGGCAGCGGCATGAGCGGCATCGCCGAAGTGCTGGTCACGCTGGGCTACAACGTGTCCGGCTCGGACCTCGGTTCGAACGCCGTGACCCAGCGCCTGGTCGACATGGGCGCCACCGTGCACCAGGGCCACGATGCCAGCTATATCGGCAACGCCGACGCGGTCGTCACCTCGACCGCCGTCAAGGACGACAACCCGGAAGTGGTGGCCGCGCGCGCGCGCAAGATCCCGATCGTGCCGCGCGCCGTGATGCTCGGTGAGCTGATGCGCCTGAAGCGCGGCATCGCCATCGCCGGCACCCACGGCAAGACCACCACCACCAGCCTGGTGGCGTCCGTGCTGGCGCAGGGCGGGCTGGACCCGACCTTCGTGATCGGCGGCCGCCTGACCGCCGCCGGCGCCAACGCCAAGCTGGGCTCCGGCGGATACCTGGTGGCGGAAGCCGACGAGTCGGACGCCTCCTTCCTGAACCTGGCCCCCATGATCGAAGTCATCACGAACATCGATGCCGATCATATGGAGACCTACGACCACGATTTCGAAAAGCTCAAGCAGGCTTTCGTGCACTTCACGCACCGCCTGCCGTTCTACGGCCGCGCCATGCTGTGCATCGACGACCCGCACGTGCGCTCCATCATCCCGCAGGTGACCAAGCCGGTCACCACCTACGGCTTTGCCGAGGATGCGGAAGTGCGCGCCATCAATGCCCGCGCCGTCGGCACCCAAATGCACTTCACCGTGCTGCAGGAAGGCTACCCGGACCTGGACATCGTGCTGAACCAGCCCGGCATGCACAACGTG
This sequence comes from uncultured Duganella sp., assembly GCA_966112955.1. Taxonomy (GTDB): domain Bacteria; phylum Pseudomonadota; class Gammaproteobacteria; order Burkholderiales; family Burkholderiaceae_D; genus Rugamonas. The sequence continues at coordinate 14,596 of CBHWEO010000093.1, forward strand.
CAGAACGCCTGCTCCGCCGTCGCCATTGCGCGCGAAATCGGCGTGGACGATGCCGCCACGCAGGCCGGCCTGGCGGGCTTCGCCGGCGTGGGCCGCCGCTTCACCAAGTATGGCGAAGTCGATGCCCCGGCCGGCGGCAAGTTCACCCTGGTGGACGATTTCGGCCACCACCCGATTGAAATGGAAGTGACGCTGGCCGCCGCGCGCGCCGCCTACCCGGGCCGCCGCATCCTGCTGGCCTTCCAGCCGCACCGTTACAGCCGCACGCGCGACCTGTTCGAGGACTTTGCCAAGGTCCTGAGCACGGTGGACGTGCTGGTGCTGTCGGACGTCTATGCGGCCGGCGAGCAGCCCATCGTGGCCGCCGACGGCCGCGCCCTGGCGCACGCGATCCGCGCGCGCGGCAGGACCGAACCGGTATTCGTCGAAAACATCGCCGACATGCCGGAAACGATCATGAACGTGGTGCGCGACGGCGACGTGGTGCTCACGATGGGCGCAGGCTCCATCAGCGGCGTCCCGGCAAAACTGACGAACTGGAAGGCTTGACGCAATGACCAAACTGACTGCACAAGAAGCGCAAGCATTCGGCAAGGTGGGCGTGCTGATGGGCGGCCTGTCCGCCGAACGCGATGTCTCCATCATGTCCGGCACCGGCGTGCTGGCGGCCCTGCAAAGCCAGGGCATCGACGCCCACGCTTTCGACACCGGCCGACGTTCGCTGGCCGAACTGGCGGCCGAGCGGTTCGACCGCGTATTCATCGCGCTGCACGGCCGCTATGGCGAAGACGGCAGCCTGCAGGGCGCGCTGGAACTGCTGGGCATTCCCTACACCGGTTCCGGCGTGATGGCCAGCGCGGTGGGCATGGACAAGATCACCACCAAGATCCTGTGGCTGCGCGAAAACCTGCCGACCCCCGACTACGCGGTGCTGACCGCCGACTCCGACCTGGACGCGGAAGCGGCGCGCCTCGGCCTGCCGCTGATCATGAAGCCGCCGCATGAAGGCTCGACCATCGGTATCACCAAGGTGACCGACCAGGCGGGCCTGAAAGCCGCCTACGATGCCGCCGCCGCGCTGGACGACAGCGTGCTGGCCGAGGAATTCGTGGAAGGCCGCGAGTTCACCGTCGCCGTGCTGGGCACCGGCAAGCATGCGCGCGCGCTGCCGGTGGTGGAAATCGTGGCGCCGCAGGGCAACTACGACTACACCAACAAGTACTTCACCGACGACACCCAGTACTTCTGCCCGCCGCAGCTGGACCAGGCGATGCAGGACGAGATGCAGCGCCTGGCCGTGGCGGCCTATCGCGCCGTCGGCTGCGAGGGCTGGGGCCGGGTCGACGTGCTGCTGCGCGCGAAGGACAACAAGCCCTTCCTACTGGAAGTCAATACATCGCCAGGCATGACCAGCCACTCGCTGGTGCCGATGGCAGCCCGCGCGAACGGCGTGAGCTATGAAGAGCTGTGCGTGGAAATCCTGCGCACGGCGCGTTTGAAGCTGAAGAAGTAAGGACCGGAACAACCTATGTGGCACGACGTCAAAGCCTTGAATGCATCCGCCAGCGGCCTGGTCGCGCTGTCGGTGCTGGCTTGCGCCGCTGCCGGCGTGTGGTGGCTGGCGAATCGTCCTGTATTCGATTTGCGTTCCATCCGCGTTGAGACCATGGACCGGTCGGAGTTCAAGCACGTGAACCACCTGACGCTGCGCAACGGCACCCAGGGCCGCATCGTGGGCAACTTCTTCACGGCCAACCTGGAGCAGGTGCGCCAGGTGTTCGAGTCGGTGCCGTGGGTGCGGCGCGCCAGCGTGCGGCGCGAATGGCCGGACCAGCTGATCGTGTCGCTGGAAGAGCACGAAGCGCTGGGCACCTGGGGCGAGGACGGCCGCCTGCTGTCGGTCAAGGGCGACGTGTTTACCGCCAACCTGGCCGAGGCGGAAGAGGACCACGAGCTGCCGGAGTTTTCCGGCCCGGACGGCAGCGAGAAGGAAGTGCTGGCGCGCTACGGCGAGCTGAAAAAATGGTTTGCACCGGCCAGCCTGGTGCCGAAGGGTGTGGCGCTGTCGGGGCGCTATGCCTGGACGGTAAAGCTGGACAACGGCGCCACGGTGGCGCTGGGACGCGAGGCAACGCACGACACCCTGCATCAGCGGGTGCAGCGCCTGGTCGGGATCTGGCCGCAGATCGCCAGCCGCGTGCCGAATATCGAGACGATTGACATGCGCTACCAGAACGGCCTGGCATTGAGTGCAGCGGGACTGAAGATCCCGTCGGATACGAAGAAACATTGAAAGCAGGGCGAAAGAGATGACAAAAGACGCTAAGAACCTGATCGTCGGCCTCGACATCGGCACCTCCAAGGTGGTGGCCGTGGTGGCGGAGGTGATGGGCGATGGACGCCACGAAGTGATTGGCCTGGGCCAGCACGAATCCAAGGGCCTGAAGAAGGGCGTGGTGGTGAACATCGAAGCGACCGTCGAATCGATCCAGCGCGCGCTGGAAGAGGCGGAGCTGATGGCCGACTGCAAGATCCGCAACGTGTACGCGGGCATCGCGGGCAGCCATATCCGCAGCTTCAATTCCAGCGGCATGGTGGCGATCAAGGACAAGGAAGTCACCGCCACCGACGTGGCGCGCGTGATCGAAACGGCCAAGGCAGTCAACATCCCGACCGACCAGCAGCTGCTGCACACCGTGCCGCAGGAATTCATCGTCGACTCCCAGGAAGACGTGCGCGAGCCAATCGGCATGAGCGGCATCCGCCTGGAAGTGAAGGTGCACATCGTCACCGGCGCCGTCAGCGCGGTGCAGAACATCGTCAAGTGCGTGCGCCGCTGCGGCCTGGAAGTGTCGGACCTGATCCTGCAGCCGATGGCCTCGGCCGATGCGGTGCTGACCACCGACGAGAAGGAACTGGGCGTGGTGCTGATCGACATCGGCGGCGGCACCACCGACGTGGCGGTGTTCAGCGACGGCGCGATCCGCCACACGGCCGTGATCCCGATCGCCGGCGACCAGATCACCAACGATATCGCGATGGCCCTGCGCACCCCGACCGGCGAAGCGGAAGAGATCAAGATCCGCTACGGCGTGGCCAAGCAGGTGCTGGCCGACCCGGGCGAGCACCTGGAAGTGCCGGGCCTGGGCGACCGCGGCCCGCGCAACCTGTCGCGCCAGGCGCTGGCCGCCGTGATCGAACCGCGCGTGGAAGAACTGTTTGCGATGGTGCACCAGGTGGTGCGCGAGTCCGGCTACGAGGGCGTGCTCTCGTCGGGCATCGTGCTGACCGGCG
>CBHWEO010000094.1:0-17724 GCA_966112955.1 uncultured Duganella sp.
CCCAGCCTGAAGTAGCGCAGCGCCGCCACGAAGGCCTCCACCGCCGCCAGGCTGAGGTCGCGCAACGTGAATGACAGCAGGACGCTGCCCAGCTTGAAATCGCGCCGCAACAAGTCGTGTCCCGCATCGGACGGCAGCGGCGGGTAGTGCAGGCTGGCCAGGGCGGGGTGGCCTTCCAGCGCGCGGGCGATCTGCAGCGCCGAGGCGAAGTGCCGCTCCAGCCGCAGCGCCAGGGTGGGCAGCCCGCGCAAGGCCAGGAAGCACTCGTCGCCGGATACGTAATAGCCCAACAGCTCGCCGACTTCCCGCAACTGCCGGTAGCGCTGCGGGTCGCGCGTGGTGACCGCGCCCATCAGCAGGTCGGAATGGCCGCCCACGTACTTGGTCAGGGCCTGGATGGCGTAATCGACGCCGTGGTCCAGCGGCCGGAAGGCGAGCGGCGTGGCCCAGGTGTTGTCCATCGCCACCAGCACGCCATGGGCGCGCGCCGCGGCCGCGATGGCCGGCACGTCCTGCATGTCCATACTGTGGGAGGCCGGGCATTCGACCCACACCAGGCGCGTATTCGGCTGGATCAGCCGCGCAATGCCGGCGCCCGCATCGTTCGGGTAGGTCGAGCAATGCACGCCCCATTTGCCGAACAGCTCGCGCGTCACGCTGCGGGTGGGGCCATACACGGCGTCCGGCAACAGCACGTGGTCGCCGGCCGACAGCACGCAGCTGCTGACGAGGGTGATGGCCGCCAGCCCGCTTGGCACCAGCACGGTCTGGCCGCCGCCTTCGAGCTGGGCCAGCTTGTCGGCCAGCGCGTAATGGGTGGGCGTGCCGTTCTGGCCATAGCTGTAGCCGGCGCTGGCCTGCGCCTGGCGCGCCAGGAACGATGCGACGTCGGGGAACAGGATGGTCGAAGCGTGGAACACGCCTTGCGACAGCGAGGCAAAGCCGGGCGGGATGTTTTCCGCCGGCTGCAGCAGTTCGGTGGCGATGCCGGCCATGGCCTTACTCCGCGCCAAAGCGGATGTCGCCGCTGTCAACCAGTTCGATCCCGCCGAAGCGGCGCCAGGTTGCGTTGTGGTGCGCGATGATGCGCGCCGCATCGAGGTGGTCGCGGTCGCGCGTGGTGTGGGCGTCGGCCGCCACCACCACAGCCAGGCCACTGCTGGCCGCGTGGCGCACATTGGTGTCGATGCAGAACTCCGTGGCATAGCCGCAGACCACCACGCGCCCGATGCCCTGTTCGGCCAAGTGCGCCCGCAGGCCGGTGCCGAAGAAGGCATCGCACTGGGACTTGGCGCTGACGAAGTCGCCCGCCTGCGGTGCGATCGGCTGCGGGAAGCGCCAGCTGTCGCTGCCGGCCTCCCATTCGCAGCCGGCTTCTTCGTGCTGGACATAGATGACGGGCGTGCCGGCGGCGCGCGCGGCGGAGATCAGCGCCGCGATACGCTGCATGACCGCGCCGGCCTGGCGCGCCGGCGGGTCGAGCAATACGGCATTCTGGAAATCGATCACGACGAGGGCAGTGCGCATGGCGGCTCCTGGCTAACGGGAAGTGGAAGGGGAAAGGGGAGTGTCCTGCCACTCCCAGTTGCGTTGCATGGCGGCGCTGGCGGCGTCGGCATCGCCGCGCTGCAGCGCCGCCAGGATGGCGTTGTGGTCGGTGACCGATTGCTGCGCCATGGGCTGGTTGCCGAAGAACGCCAGTTCGATGCGCTGGATGCGCGGGCGCAAATTGGCCAGCAGCCGGGCGATTTCGGTATTGCCGCTGCGGTCCACCAGCAGCGCGTGGAATTCCGTGTCGAAGCGGGCCGCAGCCTGGCTGTCGCCGCGTTCGATGGCCTTTGCCATGGCGCGGTTGGTGTCCGCCAGGCGCGCCAGGTCGTCCGGCGCCAGCCGCGGCATGGCAAGGCGCACGGCGGCCGCCTCCAGTGCCGCCACCACGGGGTACAGCTGCATCACTTCGGCCTGCTCGGCCGGCGCCACCTTGGTCCATTTGTGGAAACTGGTCACCACCAGGCCCTCGTCTTCCAGCTGGCGCAAGGCTTCCCGCACCGGCGTGCGCGATACGCCAAGGCGCTCGGCCAGCTCCTGGTCACGGATGATTTCGTTCGGCGCCAGGGTCAGGTCGACGATCCACTGCTTGAGCGTGCGGTAGACCTCTTCGCGGGCCAGTGAACGGGGAATGGCGGTGGTGGCGGCGGGAATGGGCATGGGTCCGGTTTGTGCGATATGTAGTGTGTAATATACTACAGAATTTTTACGGATGGCAGCCCCTTGGCGGCAAGTTGAGTTGTAGAATTGGTAACCTTTATTTTTATATAGGAACTAACAAAAGTGAAGTTACTTACCGCCATCATGCTCAGCGCCGGCATCCTGTCGCCGGCCTTTGCCGCCGCTCCGGCCGCGCCGGAAAAAGCCGCCGTGGCCAAGGCCGCCGCAGTCAAGGTCACCTCGGTCGAGGGGATCACCGAATACCGCCTGGCCAACGGCCTGCGCGTGCTGCTGTTCCCGGATGCGAGCAAGCCCACCCTGACCACCAACATCGTCTACATGGTGGGTTCGCGCCACGAGAATTATGGCGAGACGGGCATGGCCCACCTGCTGGAGCACCTGCTGTTCAAGCCGACCGCCAACTTCGGCATCAAGAAGGGCACCAAGACGCCGGTGGAAGTGCTGAACCAGATCGGCGGCCGCTTCAACGGCACCACCTGGTATGACCGCACCAACTACTTCGCGACCTTCCCGGCCAACGACGACAACCTGAAGCAGATGCTGGCGCTGGAAGCGGACCGCATGGTCAACTCGCCGGTCAGCCAGGACGACCTGTGGAACAACAAGACCCAGAAGGGTGAAATGACGGTGGTGCGCAATGAATTCGAAATGGGCGAAAGCGACCCGTTCCGCGTTACGCTCGAGCGCACCATGTCGGTCGCCTTCGACTGGCACAACTACGGCAAGTCGACCATCGGCGCCCGTTCCGACATCGAAGGCGTGAACGTCGACCGCCTGCGCGCCTTCTACAAGCGCTACTACCAGCCGGACAACGCGGTCCTGATGGTGGCCGGCCGCTTCGACGAAGCCAAGGTGCTGGCCCAGGTCACCGAACTGTTCGGCAAGATCCCCAAGCCGGCCCGCGTGCTGGCGCCGACCTACACCACCGAACCGACCCAGGACGGCGAACGCTCCGTCACCATCCGCCGCACCGGCGGCACCCAGCTGGTGGTGACCGGCTACCACGTCGCGCCGGCCAGCCATCCCGACGCGGCGGCCCTGCAGGTGCTGGGCAAGATCCTGGCCGACGCGCCGAGCGGCCGCCTGCACAAGGCCCTGGTGGATGCCAAGCTGGCGTCGTCCGTGATGGACCTCGACTTCAACCAGATGGAGCCTGGCTATCACCTGTTCGGCGCCGTGGTGCCGAAGGACGGCCAGACCGCCGCCGTGGAAGAAGCCATGCTGAAGGCGCTGGAAGACATCAAGTCCCACCCGGTGACGGAAGCTGAAGTGGCGCGCGCCAAGGCCGCCATCGCCAAGGACATCGACCAGATCGTCAACGACACCGCCCGCTTCACCATCGCCCTGACCTCGGCGCAGGCAGCGGGCGACTGGCGCCTGTTCTACCAGCGCCGCGACCAGGTCGAGCAAGTCGACGTGGCAGCGGTGCAGGCAGCTGCGCTCAAGTACCTGAAGCCGGCCAACCGCACCCTGGCGCGCTTCATCCCGACCGACGCCGCCGACCGCACCGAAGTGCCGAAGACGCCGGACATCGCCGCCCTGGTCAAGGACTACAAGGGCCGCGCCGCGATCGCGCAGGGCGAAGTGTTCGACCCGAGCCCGGACAACATCGAGAAGCGCGTGCAGCGCTCGGCGCTGGCCAACGGCATGAAGCTGGCGCTGCTGCCCAAGTCCACCAAGGGCGGCACGGTCAGCGCCACCGTGCAGCTGCGCATGGGCACGGCCGAGAACCTGGCCGGCAAGGGCACCATCGGCGCCTTCACCTCGGCACTGCTGATGGACGGCACCGAGCGCCTGTCGCGCCAGGAAGTCAAGGATGCCTTCGACAAGCTGAAGGCCAACGTGAACATCTGGGGCAATGCCGAAGGCGTCACCGCCACCGTGACCACCGTGCGCGACAACCTGGCGCTGGCGCTGGACCTGCTGGCTGAGTCGCTGATGAAGCCCGCGTTCACCGCCAAGGACTTCTCCGAGCGCCAGCGCGAATTCACCGCCGGCACCGAAATGCAGATGACCGAGCCGCAGCCGCTGGCCGGCAATGCCATGCAGCGCCTGGCCGACCCTTACCCGGTCGGCCACGTACGCCATGTGAAGACCCTGCAGGAACAGCTGGCATCGGAAAAGGCCGTGACCCTGGACGAGGTCAAGGCCTTCCACAAGGCATACTACGGCGCGTCCAACGGCTCGTTCGCGGTGGTGGGCGACTTCGACGCCGCCGCCGTGAAGGCGCAGGCGGCCAAGCTGTTCGGCAACTGGAAGGCGGAGCAGCCTTACGTCCGCATCCCCAACGCCATGAAGCCGGTGGCGGGGCAGGCCGTATCGCTGGAAACCCCGGACAAGGCCAACTCGGTGCTGCTGGCGATCCAGCCGGTGCCGATGAAGGACGATGCCGCGGCCTACCCGGCGCTGCTGATGGGTAACTACATGCTGGGCGGCGGTGCGCTGCGCAGCCGCCTGGCGGACCGCATCCGCCAGAAGGAAGGCCTGTCGTACGGCATCGGCTCGCAGCTGTCCGTGCCGTCGCGCGACCCGGCCGGCATGTGGCTGGCCTTCGCGATCAGCGCGCCGCAGAACACCGCCAAGGTGGAAGCCGCGCTGCGCGAAGAGCTGGGCAAGGCGCTCAAGGATGGCTTCACCGAAGCCGAACTGGCCGACGCCAAGAAAGCCTGGCTGCAGTCGCAGGAAGTGGGCCGTACCGCCGACGCCGGCCTGGCCGGCCGCCTGGCGGGCTACCTGAGCTTCGACCGCACCATGGCCTTCGACAAGGACCTGGAAGCCAAGGTCAGCGCCCTGACCGTGGCCCAGGTCAACGAAGCGCTGCGCGCCCACCTGAAGCCGGAGGCCGTGTCGGTGATCAAGGCGGGTGACTTCGCCAAAGCCGCCGCCGGCGCCACCGGCGCGGCACCGGCCGCCAAGCCGTAAGCTTCCCCATTGGGGACAAGGACGCCGGCCTGGGAAGGCCGGCGTTTTTCATTTTCCGCTATCCAGGCGATTGGCGCGGCGCTTCGCCGTTTCGATGTCGGCTTCGGCCTCCCTGGCGTAACGCTCGAGGGTATCGCCCACGAACGTGATGGTAGGGATGACCGCGTCATCGATGGTGGCCGGCCTGTATGGCAGGTAGCCCTGCTCGTGGACGCCGGTGGATCCGCCGGGCGCGGGGTGGCTCAGGTGCCGGAACACGGCAACATGGTCGAACTGCGCCTGCGGATACAGCGGATAGCGGGACACCTGGGTCATCGGGATGATGCCCATCTGCGCGTCGTACAACATCTCACCCACCGCCGGCACGCCGGGCAAGTTCCTGGCAAGGCCATCGACCAGCTTCTTCAGGCCGAGGAACATGTCACCGTCCGGATTGTTTTCCCACATGCCGCAGATGTCGAGGAAGTATGCGTCGATGTTGTAGCGCCGGACCATTTCCGTGATGCGCCTGGCCAGGTGCGTGCGCCAACTGCCCACGGCCAGGTTCATGAACACCATGGATGCGTCGCCCACGCGGTCGCCATCCCAGTCCACATAGTCCGAAGCCATCGGCTCGCCGTACACGGTGCGCACGCGGGCATTGGCCAGCCTGGCGAAACCCGGCGCGGCGGGATTGGCGATATTGGAGCCGAACATCAGCAGGAAGCGGTAGCCCATCGCATGCCCTTCGGTGATGAGCCGGCGGAATGCGGCCTCGCCGCCCATGCGCGGGTCGACGTCGAAGCGGGGATAGTCCCAGTAGTAGCGCGCATCCCATCCGGCCAGGAACACCAGCGTGCGGCGCGGATCGGTGCGCTGGCTGGCCCATTTGAGGATCTCCAGCTGGCGCGCATAGTCGTTGAAGATATGGCCGCTCCAATGCTGCCCGTGCAACGCCAGGACCAGGCTGGTTTGCTTCAGCCACGCCGGCGCGTCGGCGCGCTGCCGGAAGGCCGGCAACCCATAGGCACGCCTGACATGTTCGAAGTGGGGCGCCACGGCGGCCGCGACATCAGGCCCCTGGCCGATGCGCCAGGTGTGCGTGCGCACGGTCCCGCTGCGTTGCCACCCGGCCTGCTCGTAAAGCAGTTCCACCTTGTAAGCTTGCTCGCCCGGCGCGAAATAGAACCGCGCAGGCCGTATTTCCGCCTGTTCCGCCGAGATGGCCCACACGCGGCCATCGCTGCCTTCCACGGCTACCAGCGGCGTGCCCATGCCGCCCATCAGGTCGGGGTAGCCATAGATGCGTTCCTCATCCTGCGGGTCTTCCCACTGGCCGGCGGACTTGGAAAGGCGGCCGCGCGGGATGCCGCGCACAATGGTCTTGATGGCTTTGACCGGCCTGGCGAAGCGTGCTTCCACGTCCCACCGCAGCGTGCCATCCGCCGCGCGCCTGATCACTGCCTTCAGGCTGCCGGCCGCCTTCTGCTGCCCGCCCGCCCAGGTGAAGCCGCGCGCAGTCAGCGCCAGTTCATCGTCGCGGGCTTCCACCGCAACGAGCGCCGGGTCGAGGGCGTAGCTGTTTTCGAAGGTGATGACTTCGAACGCAAACAGCAGCCCGCCGAACGCCACCGACGGCTCGGGCCAGGGGAAGCTGAATTTCATGCGCGCGTCGCCCCTGGGTGGGATAAACACGCCATCGGTCGACATCAGCAAGGCAAGCCTGGCTGGATTATCCGTATCGGCCAGGGCTGGAATCGCGGTTGCCATTGCCCCCACCGAAGCAGTGGATTGAATGAGGAAGGTGCGGCGCGACGGTTTGTATGGCATGAGGCGGGCTCCGGATTCAGGACCGTGTCATCTTAGCCTGTTTGGGTGCTATCATCGGCGCGCGTCCCTGACAACCCGTCCGAAGGTCCCGCATGACGTATAAAAACCAGCTGGTTCATAGCCTGAAAAGGCGCCATGTCACGATGATCGCCCTCGGTGGCGTAATCGGCGCCGGTCTGTTTGTCGGTTCCGGCGCGATCATTGCCAGCGCCGGCCCGGCCGCGATACTGTCCTACCTGATCGGCGGCTTCATCGTCACCCTCGTGATGTTCATGCTCGGCGAAATGGCGACCAGGAATATCGACAGCGGATCGTTCTCCACCTTTGCCAGCATGTACCTGGGCGAATGGGCCGGTTATGCGGTGGGCTGGCTGTACTGGTTCAAGTCGATGATCACCATCACCATCGAGGCGATCCTGCTGGGCGCCATCCTGCATGACTTCCTGCCCGGGCTACCCGTCTGGGCGGGCGCCTTGCTGATGCTCGTCTTCGTCATCTCCAGCAACGTCTATTCCGTGCGCTCGTTCGGCGAGGCCGAGTACTGGCTGTCGTTCGCGAAGATCGCCGCCATCTTCATTTTCATGGTGCTGGGCGTCTCGATCCTGTTGAACCTGCAGCCTGGTTTTCCCGCCCCGGGCCTGGCCAACCTGACGGCGCACGGCGGCTTCATGCCCAATGGGATTGCACCGGTGCTGGCCGGCGTGGCGGTGGTGATCTTTTCGCTCGGCGGGAGCGAGATCGCCGCCGTGGCGGCAGGCGAGTCGGAGCATCCGCGCGAAAACGTGGCGCGGGCCATCCGCAGCGTGATCTTCCGGGTCATGGTGTTCTATGTGGGTTCGGTATCCATCGTGATCCTCTGCCTGCCATGGACCGATACCGCCAACCTGAAGTCGCCCTACGTGTCGCTGTTCAGCCTTGCCGGCTATCCCTGGGCGGCGACGGCCCTGAAAGTGGTGCTGTTCGTCTCCTTCATGTCGGTGATGAACTCCTTCCTGTACTCCAATTCGCGCATGATGTTTTCCCTCAGCCAGCGCGGCTACGCACCGGCGCTGTTCGGGCGCACCAATGCGCGCGGCGTTCCGCTCAATGCGCTCGCGCTCAGCTTCGCCATCTGCGTCGGGATCCTGGCGGTGCACTTTGCCAGCGGCGGTGACCTGTTCCTGGTGCTGGCCAAGAGCAGCGGCGCCTTCATCATGACGGTATGGATCTTCATCATCCTGGCGCATGCGCGGATGCGGCAGAAGTCGCCGGCCTCCGAGTCCGGCGCCGTTCCCTTCAAAGCCTGGCTCTACCCGTACGGCACGGTGATTGCGCTGCTGGCGCTGGCGGCAGTCCTGCTGTCGCAGGCGTTGGATCCCGGCACGCGCTTCCAGTTTGGTTTCATGTGCGTGATCGCGCTGTCGATCATCGCTTCCTATTTCACGCTGCGCTCGCGGCCCGCATTTGGTGTCTTGCGCGTTGGTGCCGAATCGAGGCCAGAGGGCGGTCAGTAGTTCGGGCACCTGACGTGCGGCGCCTGGTGGATGCGCCGCCGCCACGGCGGCGTTTTTTCATTTGTTCATAGTGGTGTCGAAAACCGCAAACTAACGCTTGATCCTCGGCAATGCTCCCGTTGGTCCCTTGCCCTAGCATTTAGTTTTGGACCTGCATGGAGAGTGAAGATGCCGTACATAGCTAAAGGAAATTTTACCGAGCAAGCGCATGCGCTTGGAAATGGTCAATGCGTAGCACTGGTCCGCGCACTTACTGGCGCGCCAGCGTCGTCCACGTGGCGTGAGGGTGAAAGCATTGTTGACCTACTTGAGCGCAATGCGTATGTCGCCCCAGGCACCGCCATTGCAACTTTCTTCAATGGCCGATACCCGAATTGGAATCATGGCAACCATGCCGCAATCTTCCTTGGTTGGGCAGGCAATGGAATTGAAGTATTCCACCAGTGGAGTGGCAAGGCTCCTCATAGGCGCATTCTTTATTTCGGCCGCGAGCAGTCCCAAGGTTTTCTGCGGGCCGAGCATTATTCGGTGGTCAAATGACTAGGCTGACGGTTTTCCTGGTTGCCGCCCTGGTCGTACCCAGGGTATTGGCTTCTCAACTGGCTTGCCCAAAGGTGGCGCCTGCGGGATGGGGCATCGGTCCAAAGTCGCTGGAGTCAGTGCGCGTGATGTCCTATCCGACCGGCACCGTGCCAGGAGACGATCGTGAGTATTACGCCACGCCGCCTTGGGAAGAACGGGAAAGCGCCGGACTTATCTACCAGACCTGGTATGTGAATCGCGACCCCGGCCAGTTCAAGTACGAAGTTGACTGCGTTTATGCGGAGACGCCTCGCTACGTTAGCCTGGACGTCAGGGGCGCCAGCGTGTGCATGGCGCGTTGGCGCGCTCGCCACGATCACGGTGTGGTGCCGCGCAGCCTCGAGTTTCATTGCATGCGCCTTCCTCCCGACGGTCGGATCATGCCCGGCGCTTTGCCCGCAAGCGGCCGTAAGTGAGAAGCTCGCAAATCCGGTCCACAGGGACGGGCTTGACGAAATGGTAGTCGAATCCGGATTGATATGCCGTGTGGACGTCTGACGGCTGGCCGAAGCCGGTGACCGCGATCAGCAGGCGATGCTCGTGTCCCTCGGTCGCGCGGAGGCGGCGCGCGAGTTCGTAGCCGTCCAGGTCGGGCAGGGCGATGTCCAGGAGGAAGGCGTCAGGCTGGGTGTGCGCAGCATACTCGAGCACCTCGCGTGCGGTGTGGGCGATATCGACCGCGTGCCCCGAGGTACGCAGGAGCGTTGCCAGCATATCGGCGGCGTCCACATTGTCGTCGGCAAGGAGCAGGCGCTTCGAGACTTCGCAGCGTGCCAGCGCGAGCGCCGGCCGCGAAGCGGAAGTGGGCTCCTGTATTCTCGGGAAGTGCAGGGTCACGGTAGTGCCTTTGCCCACGCCTTCGCTTTGCAGTTCGATGTGGCCATGCTGGAGCTCAGTCAATCGCTTGACGAGGGCCAGCCCGATTCCCAATCCAGTCTGCGCTGCGGTCGACTGTTTTTCCGCCTGGGCGAACATGTCAAAAGCATGTTGCGCAAATTCGCGCGTCATGCCGATACCGTTGTCCCGAACGGCAATACGGACTTGCTTTGCCTGGCTCTCGACGTTGATTTCGATAACGCCTTGCTCCTGCGTGTACTTGGCCGCGTTGTTCAGCAGGTTGGTCAGGATCTGGAGCAGCCTGCGCTTGTCCGCGCGAACGATGGCTGTCTCCGGTCCGCAGTGGACGTTCAGCGTATGCCGGCGCGATTCGATCAAGGGCTGCGCCTGTTCCACCGCCAGCGCCACGATGTGCTTGGCGTCGAGTTCGGCTTCCTCCAGCGCGATCGTGCCTCGGCTTACCCTGGACAAGTCCAGCAGGTCGTCCAGCAGCGCTGTCAGCTGCTTGACTTGGCGGGCAATGACTGAAGATGCGTTCTGGATGTGCGCATTGTCCGGAAATGCGATGCGCAGCACGTCCGCTGCGGCCGCGATAGGCGCCAGGGGATTGCGCATTTCATGGGCTAGAACGGTCAGGAAATTGTCCTTGCGATAGTGTGCCAACCTCAGTTCCTGCTCCGCCAGGACACGATCGCTGACGTCCATCAGCGCGACCACTGCCCCCGTGATCTTTTGGTCGCCGTCGCGGATCGGGGAGGCGGAAGCGAGGACGGATTTGCGCTGCGGAGGATCATCAAAGGTCTCGATTTCGATGAGTTCGCGTGGGTTGTCCTCGCCGCGCAATGCCCGCGCAAGTGGCCAGTCATCCGACGCCAGCGGCAAGCCTGCGTGTTCCGTCCCTGGAGCGAACCAGCCCTTCCAGTCGGCATATTCCGCAACGGAGCGCGACATGGGAAGTACACGGCCCCACAGGCGGTGGATCTCTTCGTTGAGGTTGGACAGGGCGCCTTGTCCATCCGCGACCGCGATCGCAACCGGCGCCGCTTCAAGTATCGCCTGGAGCAGGGCTTGTTGCCTGGTCGCCTTTTGCAGCGCCTCAGACAACTCCCTTCGGCTCGCATGCAACGCGGCTTCATTGGATTTTTGCGTGGTGATGTCGCGGAACAGCATGCCTACGCGGCAGGTATCAGGCTCCCCGACCGGGAAGATATCGTATTCAAACCATTTGCCCAGGCATGGCATTTCGCGCTGCACGTGCTGCGGCTTGCCCGAGTAAGTGACCAGGCCTACCTGTTCGATCCAGTGGGGCTCTTCATCCGGGAAAATCTCGAGCATCCGGCGGCCGGTCGGATCCGCGACGCCGGTTTGCTGTTCGAAGGCGGGGTTGACTTCCAGATAGCCGAAGTCCGCCACTTTTCCTGCGGCGTCTCGGATCGGCTCGAGCACGCAGAATGCCTGGTCCGTCGAGCGCAGCAAGGCGCGGTAGGATTGCTTGAGCATCATGCGCTGGTTGTGGCGCTCGGTGACTTCACTGCAGATGGCGATGACGCCGTGTACCGTGGTGTCGTCCTCGATGGGACTCAAGCCATAGTTCCACCAGGTCGACTGCAGGCGTCCGGCACGGATCAATGGTACTTCCCGGTCCTCGTGCCAGACCGCGCCGCGCCCCTGCATGACATGCTCGATTTCGGGCCGGAGCAGGTGCCAGGCATCGCTCCAGCACTTGTGTCCAGGCTGTCCCAGCGCGGCAGGATGGCGCTCCGGGCCAAGTGTCTTGCGATATTCATCGTTATAAAACTGGATCAGGTCCGGCCCCCACCAGATGAACATCGCGTGGTGCGAAGTGAGGAGGAGGCGTATCGAGGTTTTGAGCGGCACAGGCCATTGCCGGGGCGGCCCCAGCGGAGTCGCTTCCCAGTCGTAGCGGCGGATCAGCTCGCCCATCTCGCCGCCATCGGCGAGAAAGTGGAGCTCGTCCGGCCCCTGCGGTGGCGTGTGCCCAGCATCCATGCGCATACCTCTGTCGTGGCTTACTTGCCAACGTAGCAGAAGCTTATGTGTTGCGGCGCATTAGAGGATGCAGGCGAGATCGTTATGCAAGCGCTGGCACCGACTGTAGGTGGCAAGGTTGCGCCTCCAGGCACGCCTGGACGGCGGACATCAGTTGATCGAAGTCGGCTGGCTTGTGCACAACGGAGTCGAAGCCGGCCTTGAGCGCGTGCTGGTTCACTGCGTAGTCGGGACAGGCGGTGAAGGCGATCATGGCGGGGCATTGGGCGCCGTAACGCAGGCGGAATTGCTCCGCTACTTCGAATCCGCTGATCCCCGGCATCTGCAGGTCGCAGATGACTGCGTGGGGGACGACACGGGCAGCGGACAAGATCGCATCCTCCCCGCAGGTGGCGCGTTGGGGGAGCCAGCCGTTTTGCAGGAAGAGGGTCGCCAGAAGATCAACAATTTCGCCATCGTCGTCGACCAACAGTACGATTTTTTTCATCTTGTGAAAGGAAGTAATGTCGCCATTTGGACACACATTAGTTCGACATACTTACATTCACTATCGGAGCACAACTTGTGGTTTTGTCAGATCAGTCCTAGGCAGCGGGGCGAACAGGGGGGCGCCAAAACGAAAAACGCCGACCACGAGGGTCGGCGTTTTCAAATTTTAATCTTTGTTGCCCGGGGCGGAATCGAACCACAGACCCAAGGAATTTCAGTACTCTGCTATACCAACTGAGCTACCAGGCCCAGGCGCCCCAATATAACAGAGGGGGTTTCCGACATCAGCTTCCAGTCCCAGGCCGCCAGCTCGCCGCCCGTGAAGCGCTGGCGCTCGCCGGACAGGTTGACTGCCACCTGCACCACATTCCGCCCCAGCTGGCGGCGGAAGGCGAACACCTTGTCGTTGGCCGTCTCGAGCACCTGCACCGGGCCGCCGTACTGGCCGGCTGCCAGCACCGGGTTGGCCTTCTTGAATTGCATCAGCCCCGTGTAGAAACCTTCCAGCTCGCGGGACTTCCACGGGATCGGGTCTTTTTCGAAGAATGCCAGCCGTTTCTCAAGCCGCGCCTCCTGGCCGTTGTAGACCAGCGGCATGCCGGGCAGGGTGAAGGTCAGCACTGCCATGGCCTGGTAGGCCGGACCATACATTTCCTGGTCGGTGCCTTGCCAGGAATTGAAGTCATGGTTGCTGGTGAAGCGCATGCGGTAGGCAGTGGCGGGGAAAGCCTTGGGCGGATGCGCCACCCATTCCTTCAGCGCCCGCGCATCGGCCTGGCCCTTGGCGATTTTCTGCAGCACCTCGGTCAGGTCCCAGCCGTAGGTCATGTCGAAGGCCTGTTCGTGCAGCTCTGGCTCGGACCACTCGGCCAGCATGAACATGGGCTTGATACGGTCCAGTTCCGCGCGCGCCCGGTTCCAGAAGGCGGTCGGCACCAGGCCGGCGGCGTCGCAGCGGAAGCCATCGATATCGGCCTCGCGTACCCAGAACGCCATGGCGTCGATCATGCCGGACCACAGCGCCTTGTTGTTGTAGTCCAGGCCCACCACGTCGGTCCAGTATTCCGGCTCCGGGCCGTTGGTGAAGGTGACCGGGTAGATCTGGCCTTTATCGTCTTTCTTGTACCACTCAGGGTGCTGCTTCACCCACGGGTTGTCCCAGGCGGTATGGTTGGCCACCCAGTCGAGGATCACTTTCATGTCCATGGCGTGCGCCTGTTTCACCAGCGCCTTCAGGTCGGCCATGGTGCCGAATTCGGGATTGACGCCCTTGTAGTCGGCGGAGGCATAATAGCTTCCCAGTTTCCCCTTGCGGTTCTTCTTGCCGATCGGATGCACAGGCATGAGCCAGACGATGTCCACTCCCATGCGTTTCAGCCGCGGCAAGTCGGCGGCCAACGCTTTCAGCGTGCCTTGCTGGCTGTATTGCCGTAGGTTTACTTCATAGATCGTGGCGTTGCGCGTCCAGGGCAAATGCTCATTGGCAGGGTTGGCGCGGGCCGCCGGCAGGCAGGCGGAAAGGGCAAGCAGGAGGGCGGCAAGTCGCATGCGGGGGCCTTTGCATTTGGAAGGATGTAACAATAGTACGCTAGAATGTTGTCATGAGTGCACCAAACCTCGATCCCGGACAAATCGCGTTCATGCGTGGTGGCGTTTCCATCACGGTCGCCAGCTGCGACCGCAATGGCATGCCGCAGCTCGTGCGCGCCATCGGCTGCCGCGTGTCCGACGATGGCCGCCGCGTCACCATCTTCGTGCCGGAAGCGAAGTCGCAGGCGGTGCAGCGCGATATCTTTGCCACCGGGGCGATTGCCGTGGCCTTCACCCAGCCCTCCACCCACCGCACCATGCAGCTGAAGAGCCGCGACGCGCGCGTGACGGCGGTGGCGCCGGACGACGCGAAGCTGGTCGAAGCCTACCGTGACGCCTTCGTGGCGGAGGTGGGCGCCATCGGCTTCCACGAGCAGATGGTGCGCACGCTGCTGTCCTGCCCGCCGGAGCAACTGGTGGCGCTGAGCTTCTGTCCCAGCGAGGCGTACAGCCAGACCCCCGGCCCCAACGCCGGCAAGAAACTGGAGGCCGGCGAATGAGCGAGATCATGCTGGACACCATCCGCGAGTGCTTCGAGGGCGTGATCCCCGCGGTACTGGGCACGGCCGACCTGGACGGCATGCCCAACGCTTCCTACCTGTCGCAGGTGCAGTACATGGACCGCGAGCACGTTGCGCTGTCCTACCAGTTCTTCAACAAGACACGCGCCAACATCCTGGCCAACCCGAATGCGCGGCTGAAGGTGGTCAACCCCTATACCGGCGCCCAGTATTCGCTGGGGCTGCGCTACCTGCGCACCGAAACGTCCGGCCAGCTGTTCGAAAGCATGAAGGCCAAGCTGGCCGGGCTGGCCTCGCACACTGGCATGACGGGCGTGTTCAAGCTGCTCGGCTCCGACGTGTTCCGCGTGACGGAAATCGTGTGCGTCGACCGCGAGGTGGCGCCACCGCCTGCCCCGGCGCGCAACTCGCTAGCGGCGCTGCGCCTGTGCTCCGAACGCTTGCTGGCCTGCCGCGACCTGTCGCAACTGTTCGATGAAACCATGGCCTGCCTGGACGAGAAAATGGGCATCAGCCACGCCATGCTGCTGCTGCACGACCCCGCCGCCGGCTGCCTGTACACGGTGGCCAGCCGCGGCTACCCGCAGTCGGGCGTCGGCTCGGAAATCCAGCTGGGGCAGGGCGTGATCGGGGTGGCGGCGCGCGAAGGCACGCCGATCCGTATCAGCCACATGACGGCCGAATACAGCTACAGCCGCGCGATCCGCCAGCAGACCGAAGGCACCGCGCTGGCGCGGGCGCTGCAGACTGAGATCCCTTTCCCGGGCCTGTCGGAATCGCGCAGCCAGCTGGCGGTGCCGATCCAGGGGTGCGAGCGCCTGATCGGCGTACTGTACGTGGAAAGCCCGCAGGACCTGCGCTTCAGCTACGACGATGAAGACGCGCTGGTGACCTTGTGCGGCCAGTTGGCGATGGCGATGCACATCATGCAGAACGTGCCGGTGCCCGAGCCCGAGCCGGAAGCCGCGGCCGCGCCGGACGTACAGGGCGCGCCGCTGGTGGTGCGCCATTTCGCCGACAACGACAGCGTCTTCTTCGGCAACGACTACATGATCAAGGGTGTGGCGGGCGCCGTGCTGTGGGCGCTGCTGCAGGACTTTGTCGCGCATGGCAAGACGGCGTTCAGCAACCGCGAGCTGCGGCTGGACCAGCGCGTGCGCCTGCCGGATTTCAGCGACAACCTGGAAGCGCGCCTGGTGCTGCTGGCGCGCCGCCTGTGCGAGCGCGACGCGCCGGTGCGGATCGAAAAAACGGGGCGCGGGCATTTCTGCCTGTGCGTGCGGCGCCCCTTGCAGCTGGCGGAAGGCTGATCACGCGGCCATGGCTTGCGGCGCGCTTTCCAGCGCCGCTTCCAGTTTCTGCATCTCGCGCGGGCTGACCAGGCTGCGGGTCAGGGCCAGGATGCCTTCGAACGCGGGCGGCGGCATACCGGCGCGCATGCCCATCATCATGCCGGCGCGTTCGGCCGGGTTCAGCGCGGGGATCATCCAGCGCATCACCAGCTGCATTTCTTCGGGCGCCACGGCAGCCAGGATGCGGTCGTGGATCGCGTGCAGTTCCTCATCGGTATAGCAATCCCACAGCACGGCGTTGTGTTCGGTTTCCTCCAGGTTCATGTGCACCAGGTTTTCGCCGATGAAGACCGACAGTTGCAGGTGCAGGTGTTCCAGGTGCTGGAAGCGCGCGCTGCCGATGGCGGTGGCGCAGTGGTCGCACAGGGCCAGCAGCTTGTCGATGGCCCAGTCGTGGTGGTCGTGGTCGCCTTCCGCCACTTGCGCGGAGCCGGGACGGCGCGCATTCATCGCCGGGTGCACGAAGTCGTGCTCATGCTGCAGGTGCTTGCGCATCAGGCCCAGCAGTTCGCGCACTTGCGCCAGCGCGCCCTGCACGTCTTCGTTATCGGCGGCATCGGTACGGGACAGGCGGTTCTGGGTATCGCTCATGAAGTTGCGCAGCGCCTTATGGATGCCGGCGTACATATTGATTCGTGGTTTGCTCATGTCATTCATCCTTGTTTCGGTACGAAGTGGTACGAGGAGAATGGTAGTCAGGAAGGCCGCCGCGCGTTCTTAAAAAGTCCCTCAGCAAACCTTAAAAACTTATTAAGCGAAAGTCGGGGGGGGCGGGGGGGAGAGGGCACAATGACAGCGGGGCCGCGCCCCCGGGCCACAGCTCCTGTTGGCCGCCCCCCCCGGCCCAACTCGCCCTATGCACAGCCCCCACCCCGACTTTCAAGGCGCGAGCTGGCGCGATTTCAGCGTGCTGCCGTCGGCGGCGAACAGCAGCACGTGCTCGCCCATGCGTGGGCGGCCGTCGGGGCCGGGCTGGGCGCCGCCCGGCGGCGTGGACAGGTAGGCCCAGGCTTCGCGCCCGTCGTCGAAGCGGATGCGCTGCTGGGGCGGGCCGAAGGCGGCCAGCGCGGCCTGGCGGTTGGGGGGCGCGGCCGGGCTGGCCGGCGGCGGGTCGTCCATGTATTCAAAACTCAGCAGGGTGTCGTCCGGCCAGGAGCGGTCCCATACGGGGGCGAAGTAGCTGTGGTCGAGCAGGACCTGGCAATCACAATAGGGCATTTCCGCCGCCGGCGGGTTACCGGCATACAGGGCATGGAAGGGCAGCGTGGCGCGCCGCGTGCCGGACTGCAATGTCACGGAAAACACGGGCCGTTCGGTAAAGAACAGGTAGTTGCCGTTGGGATCGCTGCACACCTTGTCGGCGCTGCGCAGGAATTCGTCGAGCCAGGCAAACAGGTGGGCATTGTTCGAGACCAGCCCCGCTTCCATGCCGACCAGGCATTCCATCCGCAAGTCGCCAAGGCGGCGCATGCCTGGCGGTACGCCGGGGCTGCGCACGTCGGCGCGCCATGTCATGGACAAAGTCTTGCGGTTGGCCAGCACCGCGGCATCTTCGCGCCACAGCAGCTCGTTGCGTTCCAGCGTGAAACTGTTGTCGGCGGCGACCGGCACGACCATGCTGCTGGTGTCGCCCACCACCTTCAGCGCAATGCCTTGCATGCGGGTGCCCGGCTGGCGCGGCAGCAGGCGGAAGCGCAGCGTGGCCTGCGGCGCCAGCGCGCGTTCGTGTGAAAAGCGGTCCATGCCCTGCAGCATCTTGCGGTAGGACTTGTCCACCGGCGAGCGCGTGCTGGGAACTTGCACGGTGGGCAGCGACAGGGCAATGGCCAGCGATAGAGTCGTTTTACACCTAATTTCGGGTTGTGGCATTGTGGTGGGAAGTGAGCCATT
>CBHWEO010000095.1:0-17690 GCA_966112955.1 uncultured Duganella sp.
CCCTGTCCTACAGCTGGAACACCCGCAAGGAAACCGCCGGCACCCACACCATCCAAGCAGTCGCCAAGGATGCCGCCGGCAACACTTCCACCACCACCGTGCAAGTGACTCGCTGATCAACAACGAACCCTGTTTGGCCCGGCCGATGCCGGGCTTTTTTTTATGCAACTTTTGTCCACCCGGGGTCAGGAACCGGGTGGACAAAAGTTGCTCAGGCGCTGTTTTTGAGGAGCTGGTGGTAGAAGCGGATCATGTCGGCGTAGCCTTTCACCGACATGCGTTCGTTGGTGCCGTGGAAGCGCGGCAGATCTTCCGGTTCGGCACGCACGGGGCCGAATTTCAGCACGCTGTCGCTCATGCCGTCGAAGTAGCGCGAGTCGGTGGCGCCGATCATCAGGCCGGGCGCCACCACCGCGTCGGGGAAGACCTGGCGGATGGTGCGGTTCACCGTCGCGTAGGCGGCACCGTCCTGGCGCGCCACGCGCGAGGCTTCGGTGTTGAAGTTGCCTGCGGGGGCGATGCGGATCCTGTCGTTGCCGATCACGGTGCGCATGTGCTGCTCGACGTTCGCCAGCGTGTCGCCCGGCAGCAGGCGGAAATTGACAGTGGCGCTGGCGGTACCAGGCAGTACATTGTCTTTCACGCCGGCGTTGACGATGGTCAGGGCGGTGGTGGTGCGCACCAGGGCGTTGACGCTTGGCGTCTTGACCAGCATGCGTTCCAGCATGGGGCCGAACAGCCAGAAGTTCGACAGGGCCACGCGGTTCATGCCCGTCATCTCCGGCGCCAGGGTTTCGAAGCTTTGCTGCGGCAGGCCGGCCATGCGCACCGGCATCGGATGGTCTTCCAGCGCGCCCAGCGCCTTGCTCATCATGCCGATGGCGGTCTGCTGCGGCGGCATCGACGAATGGCCGGGCGCCGTCTCCAGCTCAAGCGTGTAGCTGGCGTAGCCTTTCTCCGCCACGCCGATCATGGCGGCCGATGGCGCCAGGCCGGGCACCATGCCGTGCACGATCATCAAGCCTTCGTCCAGCACGTAGTCGAGCTTGACCCCGCGCGACTTGAGCAGCTCGGCGATGTGCGCGGCGCCCCGATTGCCGCCCACTTCCTCATCGGCGCCATAGGCGAGGTAGATAGTGCGGCGGGGCTGGAAGCCGGCCGCCAGCGCCATCTCGATGGCTTCCATCTGCGCGTACAGGTTGCCCTTGTCGTCCCACGCGCCGCGGCCCCAGATGAAGCCATCGTGCACGGCGCCGCCGAAGGGCTGCTGCTCCCAGGCTTTTTCCGTGCCGGGAGCGATCGGCACGACGTCCTGGTGCGCCATCCACATCGCCGGCGCGGCCTTGGCGTCGCTGCCCTGCCAGGTGTAGAGCAGGGCCTTGCCGTTGACCACTTCGCGCTTCAGGGCTGCGTGCAGGCGGGGGAAACTGGCTTGCAGGTGGGCGTGCAGCTTGTCGAATTCGGCGGCGTTGGCGTCGGCATCCTTGTAGTCGGAGATGGTCATGAAGCGCAGCGCTTCGCCCAGGCGCTGCGCCGCGGCGGCTTCGTCGACCGCCAGCGCGGGCGCTTTCTCCACCGCCAGCTGCCTGCTGCCGCTGCGCGCGGTATTGATGCCGACTGCCACCGCCAACACGCCAATGCCCGCAAGGGCTGCTGCCAGAACCTTCTTCACCGCCATCCCCGTCCTCCTCAATTGACAAGCTCGCCGGTCGCCGGCGAGGACTGTTCCTGCTCTCCGCGCGCCTGCTGGCGCTCCCACATCTGTGCGTACAGGCCTTCGCGCGCCAGCAGCGCGGCGTGCGTGCCGCGCTCCACGATCCTGCCGTGGTCCAGCACGATGATCTGCTGGGCATCGGCGATGGTCGACAGGCGGTGCGCGATCACCATGGTGGTGCGGTTGCGCGCGATCTCTTTCAACTGCGCCTGGATCGCCTGCTCGGCCTTGGAGTCCAGCGCGGACGTGGCTTCGTCGAAGATCAGGATGGCGGGGTCCTTCAGCAGGGTGCGGGCGATCGCCACGCGCTGCTTCTCGCCGCCGGACAGTTTGAGGCCGCGCTCGCCCACCATGGTGGCGTAGCCGTCCGGCAGGCTGGCGATGAAGTCGTGGATCGAGGCGGCGCGGGCGGCGGCAATGATCTCGTCCTTCGACGCGCCGGGACGGCCGTAAGCGATGTTGTATTCGATGGTGTCGTTGAACAGCACCGTATCCTGCGGCACGATGCCGATCGCGTGGCGCAGCGAATCCTGCGTGATGTCGCGCAGGTCCTGGCCGTCGATGGTGATACTGCCGCTGTTCACTTCATAAAAGCGGTACAGCAGGCGCGACAAGGTCGACTTGCCGGAGCCGCTGTGGCCAACCACCGCCGTGGTAGTGCCGGCCGGGATGGTGAAGTCGACGTCGAACAGGATCTGGCGCTTGGCCTCGTAGCTGAAGTCCACATGGTTGAAGCGCACTTCCGCGCCTTGCGGCTGCAGCGGCCTCGCATGCGGTGCATCGTCCACTTCGCGGTTCTCGTCGAGCAGCGAAAACAGGCGCTCCATGTCGGCCAGGCTTTGCTTGATTTCCCGGTAAATCACGCCGAGGAAGTTGAGCGGGATGTAGAGCTGGATCATGAAGGCGTTCACCAGCACCAGGTCGCCCAGCGACATCTTGCCGTCGATGACGCCCTGCGTCGCCCGCCACAGGATCAGGGTGACCGCGACCGCGATAATGGCCGACTGGCCGGTGTTCAGCAGCGACAGCGAGGTCTGCGACTTGACGGCGGCCTTTTCGAAGCGCTGCAAGCCTTCGTCATAACGTTTGGCCTCGTAGTCCTCGTTGCCGAAGTATTTGACCGTCTCGTAATTCAGCAGCGAGTCGATGGCCTTGGTGTTGGCCTTCGAATCGAGGTCGTTCATGGTGCGGCGGAAGTGCGTGCGCCAGTTGGTCACCACGATGGTGAACGTGATGTAGATGACCAAGGCCGAGAAGGTGATCACCGAGAACCAGATGTCGTAATGCGTGACCAGGTAGCCCAGCACCAGCGTGATCTCGACCAGCGTCGGCAGGATGTTGAACAGGGTGTAGGAAATCAGCGAACTGACGCCGCGCGTGCCCCGTTCGATATCGCGCGTCATGCCGCCCGTTTGCCGGTTCAGATGGAAGCGCAGCGACAGCGAATGCAGGTGGCGGAACACTTTCAGCGCGATGGTGCGCACGGCGCGCTGCGTCACCCGGGCGAACAGGAATTCGCGCAGCTCGGTGAACATGGTGGTGGACAGGCGCAGCAGGCCATACGCGACCAGGGTGGCCAGCGGCAGCACCAGCAGGGCCTTGGGGTCGCCCGGCTTGACGGTCATGTCGTCGACCAGCTGCTTCAGCACGACGGGCACGCCGACGTTGGCGGCCTTGGCGCCCACCAGCGCCAGCAAGGCTGCCAGCACGCGCCATTTGTAGACCCAGAGATAGGGCAGCAATGTTTTCAGAGTGGCAATGTCGCCGCGCTGTTGGTTTTCCGGGGGTGGCGGGGAGTTCGGATAGCGTCGCATACGTGCGTGGGCTGGCTGGTTTAAAATCCCGTCAATTGTAGTCCTTCATGAGAATTTGCGATGAGCACCCAAGAACAATCCACCACCGTCACTGAACATCGCGGCCTCCCTCCCGGAAAAATGCCTGAACTGCGCGTGATGCCGGCGCCCGCCGACGCCAATGTGTATGGCGACGTGTTTGGCGGCTGGATCATGGCCCAGGTCGACATTGCGGGCTCGCTGCCCGCGACCCGCCGCGCCAATGGCCGCGTCGCCACCGTGGCCGTGAATTCCTTCGTGTTCAAGAACCCGGTGTTCGTCGGCGACCTGCTGTCCTTCTACGCCGACATCGTCAAGGTCGGCAACACCTCGATCACCGTCAACGTGGAAGTCTATGCGGAGCGCAACCGCCTGCAAGCCAATATCGTCAAGGTCACCGAAGCCACGCTGACCTACGTCGCCACCGGCCCTGACCGCAAGCCGCGCCCGGTGCCGCCGCTCGAATCCCTGCTGTAAGCCCATGCGGGACGGGCGCCGCATCCTGCTCCAGACTGCGGCCCGCGTGGCGGCACTGGCAGCGTTGGCGCCCCATCTTCCCGCCCTCGCACGCAGCGCCGCCAACGGCGCCTATCCCTTCACCCTGGGTGTCGCGTCGGGCGCGCCGCTGCCAGATTCGGTCATCCTCTGGACCCGGCTGCTGCCCGACCCGCTGGAAGCGGCCTCGATGCCGCCCGTTGCCCAGCAGGTGCGCTGGGAAGTCGCGCACGACGAAGCATTCACGCGGCTGGCGGCGCGCGGCACGGCCGTGGCGGCGCCGGCGCTGGCGCATTGCGTGCACGTCGACGTGCGCGGCCTGGAACCGGACCGCTGGTACTGGTACCGCTTCATGCTGGGCGATGCCGTCAGCCCGGTGGGCCGCACGCGCACCGCGCCGGCGGCAGGCAGCATGCCGGCGGCACTGAAGCTGGCCGCCGCCTCCTGCCAGCACTGGGAATTCGGCCACTACGCCGCGCATCGCCACATCGCGCAGGCGGCGCCCGACCTGGTGGCCTTCCTCGGCGATTACATTTACGAGTGGGGCCCCTACAGCCTGCATCATCCGAACACGGCGCTGCGCCGCGACGAGAGCTTCACGCTGGCGGATTACCGCGCCCGCTATGCCCAGTACAAGAGCGATCCCGACCTGCAGGCCGCGCACCATGCGGCGCCATGGCTGCTGACCTGGGACGACCATGAAGTGGCCAACGATTACAGCCCGGGCCGCGACGAACTGCTGTCGCCGGACTTCGCACAGCGCCGCGCAGCGGCCTACCAGGCGTATTTCGAGCACCAGCCCTTGCGCGCCCAGCGCCTCTACCAGCGCTGCGACTGGGGCCAGCTGGCGCGCTTCCACGTGCTCGACACGCGCCAGTACCGCTCGCCCCACGCCTGCCAGCCGGCCGGGCGCGGCGGTTCCGCTTCCGTCTATCGCCGCGCCTGCGCGGCGCTGGCCGACCCGCGCCGCACCATGCTGGGCAGCGCGCAGGAGCAGTGGCTGGCGCAGGGCTTGAAGGAATCGAAGGCGCGCTGGAACATCATCGCCCAGCAGACGTTGATGGCGCAGGTGTCGCAAGTGCCGCTGGCCAGCGACAGCGACGGCCGTTTCTGGACCGATGGCTGGGATGGCTACGCCGCTGCCCGCGCGCGGCTGCTCGACGCGCTGCGCGGCGTGCGTAATCCCTTGGTGCTGTCCGGCGACGTGCACAGCTTCTTTGCCGCCGACCTGCGGCGCGACCCGGCGCCGTCACGCGCCGGCAATGCCGGCAACCCCGTCGTCGCGACGGAATTCTGCGGCACCTCGGTGACGTCCGGCTCACGCCCGCAAGCGCGCACGCAGCAGTACGTCGACATGAACCGCCACCTGCTCTACGGCCGCAGCGACAAGCGCGGTTTCATGCTGCTGGAGTTGCGGCCCGAGCGCGCCGCGATGGCGTTCCAGGGACTGGATAATGTGAGGGACGCGGCGAGCGGGTTGGCCACGCTGGCGCACTTCACGGTGGCCGACGGCAAACCGGGCGCGCGCCGGGCGGGCTAGTTGCGGAATGGCGCGCTTTCTTCCTTGCGGCGCGTGACCAGGCCGGCCTGCGGCATGAGGCGGCCGTTGATGGGGGCGTCGATATTGCGCAGCATGGCGTCGGCCGCGCCATGCAGGTCGCCGGCGTCGATACGGCGCAGCACCATCATGGCGCCGCCCGCTCCCAGGTTGAAAGTGTAGCTGACCAGGGCGTCGAACTGCGCCTGCGTCAGGCGCTGGTGGCTGACCTGGCGCTGCACGGCGCGCTCGGCGTTGCGCAGGGCAAGCTCGAAGGCCACGTCGACCTGGTCGGGCGCCAGGCCCTCGCGCTGGCGCAGGGCGCGCCGGCCTTCGATGCTGAGGGTGAGTGCGGAATTGTGCGGTGTCGAATGGCCCATGATGGTTCCGGAAGCTGCCCAGGTGGTACTCCACTTTACAGCCGGCCCGGAGCCATCCATTGCGCCAGGTCAAACGGTGCCGGCTTACGCTGCCTTCTTTTCGTCGCGCAGCTGGCGGCGAAGGATCTTGCCGACATTGGTCTTCGGCAGTTCATCACGGAACTCAATATACTTCGGCTTTTTGTAGGCGGTCAATTCGTGCTTGCAGAAGTCCATCAGGGCTTCCGCCGTCAGGTTCGGATCCTTGCGGACCACGAACAATTTCACCGCTTCGCCGGAGTTCGCATCGGGTACACCCACGCAAGCGACCTCGAGCACACCGGGATGCGCGGCCACGACGCCTTCCACTTCGTTCGGGTAGACGTTGAAGCCGGAGACCAGGATCATGTCCTTCTTGCGGTCGACGATGCGCACGAAACCCTTGTCGTCCATGATGCCCACGTCACCGGTCTTGAAGAAGCCTTCCGGCGTGATCGACTTGGCGGTATCTTCCGGACGGTTCCAGTAGCCGGCCATGACTTGCGGGCCGCGGATGGCGATTTCGCCGGCGGAACCGAGCGGCACTTCGTTGCCTTCGTCGTCCAGGATGGCAACTTCGGTGGAAGGGATCGGCACGCCGATGGTGCCGGTGAATTCCTTGATGTCGACGCGGTTGGCCGTTGCCACCGGCGAGGTTTCGGACAGGCCATAGCCCTCGATGATCGGGGTGCCGGTCACTTTCAGCCAGCGGTCCGCCACCGACTGCTGCACGGCCATGCCGCCGCCGTTGCAGATCTTGTAGCTGGAGAAGTCCAGCTTGGCGAAGTCGGGATTGTTCAGCAGCGCGTTGTACAGCGTGTTCACGGCCGGGAACACGGTCACGCGGTATTTGGCCAGCTCCTTCACGAAGCCCGGAATGTCGCGCGGATTCGGGATCAGGATATTCATGCCGCCCGTCTTCCAACCCATGAAGCAGGAAATGGTCAGCGAGTAGATGTGGTACAGCGGCAGCGCCGCCACGAACACCATCTGCTCATTGCTCGGCTTCATCTGCAGCCAGGCTTCGTTCTGCAGCATATTGGCCACCACGTTACGGTGCAGCAGCACGGCGCCTTTCGACACGCCCGTGGTGCCGCCGGTGTACTGCAGGAAGGCGATGTCTTCCGGCTTCTGGTCGGCGGACTTCAGCGTCAGGCGCGCACCTTCGGCCAGCACCTGCTTGAAGGTGACGTGGCCGGGAATGTCCCAGGCCGGCACCATCTTCTTCACATTGCGCACCACGAAGTTGACGATGGCGCCTTTCAGGCCGCCCAGCAGGTCGCCCATCGAGGCCACGATCACATGCTTGAGCGGCGTCGACGCCACCACCTGCTGCACCGTCGTGGCGAAATTCTCCAGCACCACCACGGCTTCCGCGCCGGAGTCGTTCAGCTGGTGCTGCAGTTCACGCGGCGTGTACAGCGGATTGACGTTGACCACCACGTAGCCGGCGCGGATGATGCCGGCCAGCGCCACGGGATACTGCAGCACATTGGGCAGCATGATGGCGACGCGCGCGCCCGGCTTCAAGCCCTTGGACTGCAGCCAGGCGCCGAATTGCTTCGACATCTGGTCCACCTGCGCATAGGTCAGGAATTTGTCCATGCAGACGTAGGCGTTACGGCTCGCGAACTTCTGGAACGACTCTTCCATCAGGTGGGTCACGGAGCGGTACTGCGAAACATCGATTTCCGCAGGAACGCCCTCGGGGTAGGACTTCAGCCAGATTTTTTCCATCGGTATGCCTTTCAGTGCTTAAGCAGCTTTCTTGTCGTCGGCAGGCTTTTCATCGCGCAGCATGCGGCGCAGGATCTTGCCAACATTGGTTTTCGGGAGCTCGCTGCGGAACTCGATATATTTGGGTTTCTTGTAGCCGGTCAGGTTCTGCTTGCAGTAATCCATCAGCGTGTCGACGGTCAGGTTCGGGTCTTTCTTCACCACGAACACTTTCACCGCTTCGCCGGAATGCTCGTCCGGCACGCCGATGCAGGCGCATTCCAGCACGCCCGGATGCGAGGCCACCACGTCTTCGATTTCGTTCGGGTAGACGTTGAAGCCGGAGACCAGGATCATGTCCTTCTTGCGGTCCACGATCTTGATATAGCCGCGTTCATCCATCACGCCCACGTCGCCGGACTTGAAGTAGCCGTCCGGCGTCATGACCTTGGCCGTTTCTTCCGGACGGTTCCAGTAGCCCGCCATGACCTGCGGCCCGCGGATCGCGATTTCGCCGGCCGTGCCGAGCGGGACTTCGTTGCCGTCGTCGTCCAGGATCGCGATTTCGGTGGAGGGGATCGGCAAGCCGATCATGCCGGTGAACACGGTGCTGTCGAAACGGTTGGCGGTGGCCACGGGCGCGGTTTCGGACAGGCCGTAGCCTTCCACGATGGTCACGCCGGTAGCGGCCAGCCACTTGTCGGCGACGGCCTTCTGCACCGCCATGCCGCCGCCGTTGGCAACCTTCAGGCCGGAGAAGTCCAGCTTGGTGAAGTCCGGATGGTTCAGCAATGCGTTGTACAGCGTGTTCACGGCCGGCAGCATGTTGAAGCGGTACTTGGCCAGCTCCTTGATGAAGCCGCCGATATCGCGCGGGTTCGGGATCAGCACATTCAGTCCGCCTTCGCGGATGCCCCACATGGCGCACACCGTCAGCGCGAAGATGTGGTACAGCGGCAGCGCGCAAATGATGGTGCGCTCATCCGGCGGAAGGTCGGCCAGCTTGGGCGCCGACCAGGCCTGCATCTGCAGCAGGTTGGCGATGATGTTGCGGTGGGTCAGGGTGGCGCCTTTCGAGACGCCGGTGGTGCCGCCCGTGTACTGCAGGAAGGCCACGTCTTCATGGCGCAGCTCGACCGGCGTCAGCTTCATGCTGCGGGCATGGCCCAGCGCTTCCTTGAAGCGCACCGCGTTCGGCAGCGAGAACGGCGGCACCAGCTTCTTCACATTGCGCACCACAAAGTTGACGATATGGCCCTTCAGGCCGCCCAGCATCTCGCCCATGCTGGCGACAATGATGTGCTTGACCTTGGTGCGCGGCAGCACCTGCTCCAGCGTGGTGGCGAAATTCTCGAGGATGATGATGGCTTCGGCGCCGGAGTCGTTCAGCTGGTGTTCCAGTTCGCGCGGCGTATACAGCGGGTTGACGTTGACCACGGTGTAGCCGGCGCGCAGGATGGCGGCGATGGCGATCGGGTATTGCAGCACGTTCGGCATCATGACGGCGACGCGGGCGCCCTTCTTCATGCCGCGGCTTTGCAGCCAGGCGGCCAGGCGTTTGGAGTGCTGATCCAGTTCCGCGTACGTCAGGAACTTGTCCATGCACACGAAGGCGTTGCGCGATGCGTACTTCTGGAAGGATTCTTCGAACAGGTGAACCAGGGAGCGGTATTGCGTAGCGTCGATTTCTGCAGGGACGCCTGGGGGATACGACTTCAACCAGATTTTTTCCATCCTGTGCCTCTTTGTCTCGGTGTTTTATGTTTTATCAGCGAAAATAGAACGCTCGTGCTTTCCCGCACTCTAGATGCTATCGTGCGGGCAAGCACAGGGCAAGTTATTTTGAGGGTTTGGAACGCGTACTCTAGCGGGCCTCTCTGTTGCAAAGCAACATCAGTTCAAGCCGCTCGGTTCCCTGGGTGCAGCGGCGGTTGTGGTTTCCGTGGTGGGCGCCATGTTGCGCGCCAGCTCATGCAACCTGTCGTGCCGTTCGACAGATGGCAAGTTGCTCATGTTCCGCACCGCAGCATAGAAGCGCGGGAAAGCCTTTTCTTTCGCAAGCAAAGCGCGGAAACCTGGCAGCAAATCATTATAGGTTGCCACAGATGCCAAATGGGCATTATTCAGCGATTCCGAGAAGAACCGGTCGTAGCCGTTGTAGCCACCCCAGCTGGCCTTGAGCGCTTTGTACTCTTCCTTCAGGGAGGCAAAGATGCGGGCCTTCTCTTCGCGTTTCTTCTTCACCGTGGCCTTGCTGGCGTAATTGTCGGCCAGCATCTGCCGGTGCTTGACCAGCAGGTCCATGAAGTCCTGGCGGCGCGCGTTGTAGCGTGCATACGCTTCGCGCATGGCGTCATTGCCGTACAGCTCGAGCCAGCGGTCAACACCGGCCTCTTCCACGGCGGAGGCAAACGCTTCGTTGAACTTGGAGTCGCCCTGCACGTACACCACTTGGTGCGCCAGCTCGTGGAAGATCAGGCGTGCCAGTTCGGCGTCGGAGTGGTTGATGAAGGTGGACAGCAGGGGATCGCTGAACCAGCCCAGGGTGGAATAGGCCGGCACGCCGCCCACCTGCACGTCGTTGCCTTCCTTGCGCAGCTCTTCGGCATAGGCTTCCGCATCGGCCTTGTCGTAATAACCGCGGTAGCTGACGCAGCCGGCGATCGGGAAGCACCACTGCACCGGGCGCAGCGACAGCTCCGGCGTGGCGACCACATTCCACAGCACGAACTGGCGTTTGAGGGGGACGAAATTCTTGTAGCTGGCATTGTCCGGCAAGCCCAGTTCCTTGACGGCGAACTTGCGGATCAGCTTGGCTTTTTCGAGGCGGGCCTTGAGGTTGGGATCGGTGGCCGGGTCGCCGATCCAGTCGTCGACCGGACGGGCATCAGACCACAGCGCATACTGGCCCTGGGCGGCCTGGAAGTAATACTTGAATTGCGCACAACCCGCCAGCAGCGCGGCGCACACACCCGCCGTCGCCAGGTATCTGGCGCGCAGTTTCAGGTGTGCTAACGTCCGCATAATACATTCTCAGGCAGCTTTCTCGACTTGGACCAGTGTATCGTAAAAGGTCGGCGCACGGCCCATGTCAGTCAGCCGTTGGCTGGTGACTTCATTGGCATTCTTGCCATCGCCCGCCAACTTCTTCCACCAGATGGAGAGCCCCACCACCAGCCCTTTGCGGGCCTTCGGCGTCACCCTCGCCCTGCACATGAAGGAGCCGCGATCGTTGAAGATGCGCACCATATCGCCGTGGTTGACGCCACGTGTTGCCGCATCGTCAGGATGCATGTCGAGGTGGGGTTCGCCCTCCGTCGCACGCAGGCTTTGCACGTTGACAAAAGTCGAGTTGAGGAAATTGCGCGCCGGCGGAGATATCATCGCCAGCGGGTATTTTGTCGCCAGATCGGGGGTAGATGCCGCAGATTCGTAGTTCGGGATGTAGACCGGCAAGGGGTCCAGGCCATCCTTCCGCATGCTTTCCGAATAGAACTCACATTTTCCTGACGGTGTGGGGAAATTGCCGCATGCAAAAGGTGCATCGGGAACTTCCAGTTTCTGCCAGCCCTTGCGCTTGAGTGACTCCCAGTCGAATTGCACAAATGCCACCGATGCCAGCTGGTCGTCGCTGTCGCGGAAGCAGGGATCGTCGAAGCCCATGCGCGCCGCCAGCAGGCGGAAGATTTCCGTGTTCGGCTTGGCTTCGCCCAGCGGCGCAATGGCCGGGTTGTTGGCCATCATGTACAGGTGGCCGTAGGCGCTGTGGGCGTCGGTGTGTTCGAGCTGGGTGGTGGCCGGCAGCACGATGTCGGCATAGTCGGCAGTGTCGGTCTGGAAGTGCTCCAGCACGACCGTGAACAAGTCTTCGCGCGCAAAGCCGGCCTGCACCTTGCCCGAGTCCGGCGCCACGGCGAGCGGGTTGGAGTTGTACACGATGACCGCCTTCACCTGCGGGCCGAATTCAGGCGATGCGGGGCGCAGCAGGTCGTCGCCGATGGTGCTCATATTGATGGTGCGCGGTTGCTTCGCGAGCAAGTCGGGCCGCTGCAGCGCGGCCAGGTTCTTCCTGAAGGTGCCCGACGACGACAGCTGTACCCCGCCCGCCGCATGGCGCCAGGCGCCGACCAGCGCAGGCAGGCAGGCGATATTGCGCACCGCCATGCCGCCGCCGTGCACGCGCTGCACGCCGTAATTCATGCGGATCGCCACCGGCTCGCCGCGCCTGGCGGTTGCGCCGTATTCGCGCGCCAGGCCTTCCACCTCTTCGACGCTGATGCCGCAGGTGGCGGCGGTGCGCTCAGGCGTCCATTCGGCGACACGGCCGCGCAACTGCTCGAAGCCTACCGTGTACCGGGCGATGTAATCATGGTCGAGCAGGTCGTCGCGCACCAGGATGTGCATCAGGCCCAGTGCCAGCGCGGCATCGGTGCCCGGCAGCACGGCAATGTGCTGGTGGCACTTCTCGGCCGTCAGCGAGCGGTAGGGATCGATGGCAATCAATTTGGCGCCGCGGCGCTTGGCTTCCTGGGCACGCGTCCAGAAATGCAGGTTGGAGGCGATCGGGTTGCCGCCCCAGATAATGATCAGCTTGGCATTCTGGAATTGCTCGATGTCGGTGCCGATGGAGGCGCCCACCGTGTATTTGTAGCCGGTGGCGCCGGCGGTCGCGCAAATCGTGCGGTCCAGCAGCGAAGCGCCAAGCTTGTGGAAGAAGCGCGCGGACATGGAGTCGCCCTGCACCAGGCCCATGGTGCCCGCGTAGCTGTAAGGCAGGATGGCTTCCGGCTCGGCCGCCGCCAGCGGCTTGAGGCGCGCCGCGATCTCATCCAGCGCCTGCTCCCAGCTGATGCGCTCGAATTTGCCCTCGCCCTTCTTGCCGACACGGCGCATTGGATACAGCAGGCGGTCCGGCGCATAGGTGCGCTCCGTATAGCGGGACACCTTGGTGCACAGCACGCCGGCGGTGGTCGGGTGGTCGGGATCGCCCTTCACTTCGGTGGCGACGCCATCCTCGACGGTAACGAGCAGGGCGCAGGTATCGGGACAATCGTGCGGGCAGGTGGCGCGAACTTGTGTTTGAGACATCTTGATCTGGCTTGGCAACGGCTGAAAACAGTATCGTAAACGATTCCTGCAAAACGCATCGGGAGGCTAGAATGGCAACACCGATGGAGAACAACATGAAACTGATCGACCCGATTATTGCGTTTCAGTCCGAGTTGCAGCAGATCCGACGCGACCTGCATGCCCACCCGGAACTCAGCTATGAAGAAGAACGTACCGCCGATGTCGTCTGTGCCAAGCTGGCCGAATGGGGCATTCCTTTCGAGCGCGGCCTGGGCAAGACGGGCGTGGTGGGCATCATCAAGAACGGCTCGTCCGGTCGCGCCATAGGCTTGCGCGCCGACATGGATGCGCTGCCAATGCAGGAGATCAACACCTTCCCGCATGCCTCCAAACACCCGGGCAAAATGCACGCTTGCGGCCATGACGGCCATACCGCCATGCTGCTCGGCGCTGCGTATTACCTGGCGCGGCACCGCAACTTCGACGGCACCATCTACCTGGTGTTCCAGCCGGCCGAGGAAGGCGGCGCCGGCGCGCGCGCAATGATCAAGGATGGGCTGTTCGAGCGCTTCCCGATGGATGCCATCTACGGCATGCACAACTGGCCGGGCGCCGCGACCGGCACGCTGAGCGTGTGCGAAGGGCCGATGATGGCCTCTTCCAACGAATTCCACGTCACGGTGCGCGGCAAGGGCGCCCACGCGGCCCAGCCGCACAAGGGCATCGACCCGATCATGATTGCGGTGCAGATTGCGCAGGCATGGCAAACCATTGTCACGCGCAACAAGAGCCCGCTGGATACAGCCGTGCTGTCGATCACCCAGATCCATGCCGGCAGCGCCACCAACGTGATCCCCGACGATGCGAAACTGGTCGGCACCGTACGCACCTTTACCACCGAAGTACTGGACATGGTGCAGCAACGCATGCAGTCGCTGGCGCAAGGCATTGCTTCTGCCTTCGATGCGGAAGTGGAGTTCGAATTCCGCCGCAACTATCCGCCGCTGGTGAACCATGCGCGCGAGACGCAGTTTGCACTGCAGGTGATGAAGTCGGTGGTGGGCGAATCCATGGTGGACGGCAATGTCGAACCGACCATGGGCGCCGAGGATTTCGCCTTCTTCCTGCAGGAGAAGCCGGGCTGCTACATCTTCATCGGCAACGGCGAAGGCGAGCACCGCGATGGCGGCCATGGCCTCGGCCCCTGCGTGCTGCACAACGCCAGCTACGACTTCAACGACCGCCTGCTGCCGATCGGCGCCAGCTTCTGGGTGCACCTGGCGGAAGCGGCACTGCCGGCACGCTGAGCGCGGACAGTGTCAGGGCAGGCGGTCCTCGCCGCTGCCCACGCGCACGCCCGGATTCAGTCGCTCCAGCGCAATCAGGGCCGCCGAATGGTCCGCACGCGGCAGCGCGTCACGCAGCGTTTCATAACGCTCGGTCACCAGGCTGGTGACCGGCAGCGCCACGCCGGCCGCCGCCGCCGCGGCCAGGATATTGTGCTGGTCCTTCAGCTGCGTCAGTACCTGTCCGCCCGGCAGGAAGTTGCGCTCCAGCATGCGCTGGCCGTGCACTTCCAGCACGCGGCTTTCGGCGAAGCCGCCGCGTATCGCTTCGCGCACCGCCGCCGGGTCCGCGCCGGCCGCCTGCGCCAGCAGCAAAGCCTCCGCCACGATATTGATGGTGCCGCCGACAATCAGCTGGTTGCACAGCTTCGCCACCTGGCCGCTGCCGGCCGGGCCGACCAGCCTGGGCTTGCCCATCGCTTCCAGCACGGGCCGCGCGGCCTCGAAATCCTGCGCGCTGCCGCCGGCCATGATGGCCAGCGTGCCGGCCTGCGCGCCGCCGACGCCGCCCGACACCGGCGCATCGATGAAGCGGTGGCCGCGCGAAGACAGCAGCGCGTGGAAGGCCTGCGCCTCGTCCTGGCGGGTGGAACTCATGTCGATCCACAGGGTGCCGGGACGCAGCGCATCGATGGCCGCCTCGATCACGGCGCCGACCGCGTCGCCGGCCGACAGCATCGACACCACCACCGCCGCATCCGCCACCGCATGCGGCAACACGTCATCGGGATCGGCGCCGGCCGCCGCCAGTACGCCTGCCTTGCCGGGCGTGCGGTTCCATGCCGTGACGGGGAAGCCGGCCGCCAGCAGGCGCCGTACCATCGGCTCGCCCATCAGGCCGATGCCGAGGAATGCAATACGTTGAGGTTGCGTCACAATGGGCTCCAGGTAGGGCAATGTTGAAGTGATTTTAACAATTCGGCGGCCGTCTGAAAAAATTTGAGAACGAAAGTAGAATGGCCGGAATTGCCGCCGCAAATGTAGACCGTGGCAAGGACTAGAGAGAAAAACATGCAAATGAAAAAACTGTTCGCCGCAGCCGCCGCCGTACTGGCAGC
Organism: uncultured Duganella sp.; assembly: GCA_966112955.1. GTDB lineage: Bacteria > Pseudomonadota > Gammaproteobacteria > Burkholderiales > Burkholderiaceae_D > Rugamonas. The sequence continues at coordinate 15,167 of CBHWEO010000095.1, forward strand.
GCAATCCGCTTTCGCCTTCGACGTCGATACCGCGTATGTCGAAGCAGCCTCCTCATCCAAAGTACGCATGGTGCGCCTGGGCGCTACGCAGGACTTCAAGCCCGAGTGGAGCTGGTTCAACTCCAACGGCACCCACGTCACCGGCTACTGGGACGCCAGCGTAGGCTTCTGGCAAGCGCGCCAATGGCACAATGTACCAGACGCCAGGAAGAACATTATCGACCTTGGCTTCACCCCGGTATTCCGCTTCGAAAATACCAGCAAGAAGGGCTTCTACGCCGAAGCCGGCATCGGCGCCCACCTGCTCTCGCGCACCTACAACAACAACGACGACGGCCTGTCGACCGCCTTCCAGTTCGGCGACCATCTCGGTGTCGGCTACGTGTTCGACAACAAGTGGGAAGTCGGCCTCAAGTTCCAGCACTTCTCCAATGGCGGCATCAAGAAGCCGAACAGCGGTGTCGATTTCGTCGTCCTCAAGGCATCCTACCGCTATTAAGAAGAAAAGCCGCCGGTTCGCACCGGCGGCTTTTCCTGTTCGGGACTGCGCGGCTTATTCCGCCACGTCGGCGCCCACATTGATTGCAGCATAGGCACGCATTGCGGCCTTGGCTTCCACGCTGCCCACGCCGTACAGTTCCTGGGCTGCGGCCACCACGGCTGCACGGGCATCCGCATAGGTCGAGCCGGAAGTCAGCTTGGTGGTGTTGGCCTTGAACCAGATGCGGTAGGCCTTGTCGATGCCGATACCGGTCATGTTCTTCGGCGCCTGGGTCAGGTACTTCGAGTAGTAGTCGCTGGTCGACACCGAGCTCGAACCCATGGCCAGGAAGTAGAACATGCGGTTGTTAGGGCCGCTGCTGTAGTGCGGATCGAGGCGCTTCAGCGAAGTGCTCCATGCATCCAGGGAGTGGCCGTCCTTGCTTGGCTTGTACATCCAGCGCAGCGGAGTGCCGGTCTTGGAGATTTCCTTGCCCATCATCCAGTCGTTGCCGGCATTGATGACAGTACCCGTGCCGCCGTTGCGGGCATAAGCTTCCACCGCTTCACCATTGATGTCGGACGAGGACTCGTTCAAGCCGCCCGATTCGCCGCGGTAAGTCAGGTTGGACGTTGCGGCAGTCACGCCGTGGCCCATTTCGTGGCCGATCACGTCGATCGAACCCAGGCTGTAGAAACTGCTGCCATCGCCGATGTACATGCACTTGCAAGTATCGGTGTAGAAGGCGTTGTCGTATGCGGTGCCCACGTGCACGGCGATATAGGTCGCGGTGTTGTTACCGTCCAGCGACTTCCAGCCCAGCACATTGTTCATCGTATCGTAGGTATTCATCAGGCCCCACAGCGCATTCACTGCAGCGGTCTGGCCGTTGGCGTTGGTGGTGCTGCCGCCGCTGATGTAGTTCTGGCCATCGCCCCAGATGTTGGTGCTGTTGGTGTAGATCACGCCAGGGGTCGGGTTCGAAGTCGACGCGTGGTTGGCGTTCGTAATCGCCGCGCCGCCGAACTGGCCGCCAACACCGCGGGTGGAGTCCAGCATGGTGTAAGTGGTGCCGTTCAGGGAAGTCTGGATTGGCACATCGCCGTTGTATTGGCTATGGCCGGTGCCTACCACGTTCTGCACCATGTTCCACTGGTCCAGCAGCATGCCATTCCTGGCGCTGACGATGGTGTTGTGGAAGACAGCTTCCTGGCCTTTGGTCATGCGGGTCTTCACCAGGTAGGCCAGCTCATAGCCGTCCACCACGTCCTTCACATCCAGCGCATTCAGGTCGGCTTCCGCCTTGTTTTCCGCGCCTGGCGCACGCACGGTCTTCATGACCGGGAAGATGATCAGTTCCGCAGCCGGCGGATCGATGTGCGACGCTGCGGCCGGCAGGGTCTTCATGACCGTGGCGATGGCGTCGGCACTGGAGAGGGTCGGCTTCACGTCGAAGCGCTTGGCCGACAGGCTGCCGCGGCGGTCAGTCGCGGCTTCGCTGACGATGTTGCCGCCTTTATCGGTCACGATCACGGACTCGGATTCGAAAATGCGCACACCCTTGTAGGTATGATTCACGCGGCTGATGGCCTGCCCTGCAGCGCCAGGATGCTGGGAAGCGATGCTGTAACCGTGGTCGGTATCCAGGCCGAACTTGCCGCGTTCGCTGTTCAGGGTTGCCAGCAGGCGGGCCTTCTCCTGCGCGGAGAACGCGACCGGGCTGGCCATCATGCTGGCGGCGCCAGCCTGGGCGGCTACGACAGCGATCGCTGCCGCGATCAGGGTCTTGCGAATTTTCATATGTGCTCCATTAATCCCGAGAATGATTGTGTTTTGTCGTCCGATTTTTCGGCTCGAATACCAACACTAGCTGGGACTGATGAGCTAAGTCAAAAATTCTACAAATTGAGACAACTTTCTGTTGTATGTCTCAAATGAGACTTTCGAAAGCAAAAAAGCCCGCTAGCTTATGCTTAGCGGGCCTTTGGAATAAGAGCCTGACGATAACCTACTTTCACACTGGTTGCAGCACTATCATCGGCG
>CBHWEO010000096.1:0-17615 GCA_966112955.1 uncultured Duganella sp.
GGCGGCATGTGGATCGTGAACCTGAACTACTGGGGCTGCAACCAGTACATCACCCAGCGCGCCCTGGGCGCCGACCTGCCGACCGCACGCAAAGGCCTGCTGTTCGCCGCTTTCCTCAAGCTGCTGATGCCGGTGATCGTGGTGCTGCCGGGTATTGCCGCCTATGCGCTGGACAAGTCCGGCGCGCTGGGCGACGCGATGCGCCAGGGCGGCGAGCTGAATCCCGACCGCGCCTACCCGGTGCTGCTGAACCTCCTGCCGGCTGGCCTGAAAGGCGTGGCTTTCGCCGCCCTGACCGCCGCCGTGGTGGCTTCGCTGGCCGGCAAGGCAAACAGTATCGCCACCATCTTCACCCTGGACATCTACAACAAGACCTTCAACAAGCAGGCCACCGAGCAGCGCATGGTGTGGATCGGCCGCGTGAGCGTGGTGGTGTCCATGGCGCTGGCCGTGCTGATCGCGCCGATGCTGGGCATCGACAAGAAAGGCGGCTTCCAGTACATCCAGGAATACACCGGCTTCGTGTCGCCGGGCATCCTGGCCATGTTCCTGATGGGCTTCTTCTGGAAGAAAACCACCTCCGGCGCGGCGATGTTCGCCACCGTGGGCGGCCTGGTTGGCTCGATCGTGCTGAAGTTCCTGCCGGGGATGATGGACCTGTCCTTCCTGGTGCCGATCGGCTTTGCCAAGGTGACCGAGTCCGGCGTGGCTGAAATCCCGTTCCTGGACCGCATGTTCATCGTGTTCTGGTTCGTGGTGGCGGGCATGGTCCTGATCAGCAAGATGGCCGAGGCCAGGCGCGAAGGCACGACCCGGCACCTGCATGTGGATACTTCCATGTTCCGTGTGGATGGGGCGTTTACCCTGGGGTCGGCGGTGATTGCGGTGGCGCTGGCGGCGATTTACGGGTCGCTCTGGTAAAAACCTCGGAACCGGAAAACCGGGGTACGACCCGCAGGGTCGGACCCCAAAAAAAAGGGCCCGCGGGCCCTTTTTTCATGCTTGCGCGCGCCGCCGCCGCATCCATCCCAACGCCGCCAGGCCCAGTCCCAGCAAGGCCACCGGGCCCGGCTCCGGCACCTCGCCGGCCCGGCTGAACGACAGGTCGTCCATCACGAACCAGCCCTTGTCGCGCGCAATGTTCAAGCGCGAGACGTTCTCGAAATTGGCAGCGATGAAGCTGAAGGAAGCGCCTACCAGGATATTGCCGGTGCTGCCGATCAGGTGGTTGGCGCTGTCATAGGCGCTGATGTTGATCCAGCTGGCCTTGGAGCCGTTCGTGTTCGGCGTCGCGAACCAGGCGCCCGTGAACTTGAACGGGTCCGCGCTGCTGATGCCCAGGTTGTTCACGCCGAAGCCATTGAGCACGAAATCCGTGCCCGAATGGGCGCCGTTGTCGTAACCGGCCACGCTGGTATCGCCCACCGACCAGCCGGTCCAGGTGAAGCCGGCGTACGGCGTGTTCTTCGACAGGGCGGCCAGCTTGCCGCCCGGGTTCAGGTCTTCGAAGGTGACCACCCCGGCCTGGGCCGAGGTGGCGGCCAGCAGCGCTGCGCCGGCGATGAAACCCAACAGATTCTTTTTCATGATGTAAGCATTCCTTTTCATTGTCACTTGCAGACGTCGCCGGAGAAGGTCGGGACGGATTCGCCGTTGACCACCATGCCAAACGACACGGTGCTGCCCGGCGAGATGGTCTGGTTCCAGTCCAGGCCCGTGGCGGTGAAGGTCGGCGAGCTGCCGGTGATGGTGGCGTTCCACCAAACCGTCGGCGCCGACTTGTCGGCGTAGGTCCAGTTCACGCTCCAGCCGCTGATCGCGGTGGAACGGTTGTTGGTGATGCGGATATCGGCGATGTGGCCGCCCTGCCAGGAGGCGGTGATCACGTACTCGCACTTGTTGGGCGGTTCCACCGGCGTGGCGTTCGGGTCGGCCGGCGTGACCACCACGTCGCCATCGTCCGCCACCTTGCCGTAGGCGACGCCGCGCCCCATGGTGCTGCGGTACACCACGCCATAGCGGGTCAGGTCGGCCGCGATGATGGCGTCGTTACCCAGGCCTCCGTACTGGTGGGCGTCGTCGTTGACGCGCACCCAGCTCGCGCCCATGTCGGTGGAGCGCAGCACGCCGCGCGTCACGCCCACGGTGCCGAGGATGTAGAGGGCCGGGTAATTCGCGCCCGGCGCCGCCTTGCCCACGGCCACCGCGGTACAGCCACGGACGGTGGCGACCTTGCTGAACGTCTCGCCGCTGTCGGTGGTGTGCATCAGGCCATTCGGGGTGCAGACCCAGACGTCGCCTTCGATGCCGAAGGTCGGCGTGATGTAGCGCGAGCCGCCCAGCCCCGCGTTGCCTTTCGGCGCGAACGTTGCGCCGCCGTCGGTGCTGACCAGCATGCGCCCGCTGCCATTGTCGTAGGCGTAGAACTTTTGCGGGTTGACCTTGTCGCCGTATGGACGCGAGCCCGACATCAGGCCCGTCACCGCGCTCCAGCTGCCGCCGAAATTGGTGCTGCGGTAGCCGGTGGACGAGTTGTCGGGCACGTGCAGCAGCACCTGGCCGTCGGCCGATATGCCCAGGCGGCCGGCGCTGCCGTTCATGGTCGCGGCCTTGGTCCAGCTGGCGCCCGTGTTGGTCGAGTAATACAGGCTGTTGCCGACACGCGCCATGACCTGGCCGTCGGCGCTGGCCACCAGCGAAGTAGTGCTGCCCATCGACGGCGTGTGGCGCGGCGCGTATTGCGCCACGTCGGTGTGGAGGAAGCCGTCGTAGTCGCCGATCGCAGTCGCCAGTTGCCCGTTGGGCAGGCTGACCGCCGAGTAGGTGCCGGTTTCCTCGTAGCTTCCGGCCTCAAAGTTCCAGGTGGTGGCCGGCGCGTCGATATTGGTGGTGCGGAACACGCCATTGCCCGACACGACCCAGGCGGTGCGGGTATCGAACGGATCGAACTCCACGTCGGAAGCCCAGTGGATCGAGCTGCCGCTGATCCAGTCCGCGCCTTTGCCATTGAGTACGACCGGACGTTCCATGACGTTGGACCAGCTGCGGCCGGCGTCGCGCGAGGTGAAGATATGGTCGCCCCAGCCGCCCTGGCTATGCTGCGGGCGCCAGTAGTTGGTGGTGGACAGCACCAGGTGCAGCGGGTTGGCCGGGTCCATGCTGATGCCGCCGAACGGGCCGCTGACGCCGGCCGGGGTGATGTTGGTCCAGTTGCCGCCCTGCGCGTCGTATTCCCACACCTGGCCGCGGCTCATGGCTTCCAGCTGGGTCGGATGCGGGCCGGCGCCGTCGGCGTAGGTGATATACAGCTTGCCTTCCGGCGACATCACGGCGCGCTGCGGCAGCAGCCCGGCCGGGCCGCCTTCCACCGGTTCGAAGGTGGCGCCGCCGTCATAGCTGAAATACAGGTTGGGGCCGACCGAGTCCATGCGCGACACGCCAACGAACATGCGCTGTGCCGGACCGCCGTCGACGCTGGTGGGATCGAGCAGTACGAAGCCGATGCCGTTGTCGTTGGCCGTGCTGGTCACCGGCAGTGCTTCCACGCGATTCCAGGTGGTGCCGGCATCGGTGGACTTGAACAGGCCGTTGCGGCGGGTGCCGGCGTACAGCACATTGCTGTCGCCCGGGTCGACCTGCAGGCGCTCCCCGTTGCCGCGCCCCATGCCGTTGCCGTGCACCTTGAACTGCGAGGTGATGTCGATGATTTCGAAGGTGCGGCCGTAGTCGTAGGAACGCAGGATGGCGCTCTTGCCCGAGTTGAGGTAGTCGGTGCCGGCCATCAGGTAGACCGTGCCGGCGTTCTTCGGATCGACGGCGATCGATTCCACGCCCATCAGGCCAGCGCGTTCGTCCGGCAGCCAGTCCTGCAGCGGAATCCAGCGCTCGGCCTGGGCATCCCAGCGGTAAGCCCCGCCGACGTCGGTGCGCATGTAGAACACGCCGCGCTCGGTCTTGCTGGGGATGACGCCGGTGGCATAGCCGCCGCCGCCCATGGCGACCGTGTCCCACTTGTAGTTTTCAGCGTTGGCGCCAGGCGCCAACAGGAACGCTGCCGACAGCAGCGTACAGATTGGTTTCAGTTTCAACATCTCCTCCCAAAGTGCAGTTTTTGAATTGCGGGCATTCACCGGCCCGCTGCGGTTGCATTGCTTTCAGCGCAGGCGTTTGCCATGCAGGTCGTAGGTTGCCGCTTCCAGGTGCACCACCCTGCTCTCCGCCACGGTGGCGGCGTCGCTGGCCAGGATCACCTTGTAGTCGCCCCGCGCGACCTTCCAGGTCTTCGAGGCCGAGTCGTACATCGCCAGCAGGCGCGGATCGACCGTGACGGCCGCCTGCGCGCTGGCGCCCGGCTTCACCTCGAACTTGTGGAAGCCGGCCAGGCGCTTCGGCGCCTCCCAGCGCGCGCCCAGCGGGGCCACGTAGATTTGCGCCACGTCCTTGCCGGCCAGCTTGCCGGTGTTCTTCACGGTGAACGACGCGCTCAGGATGCCATCCCTGACCCGCGCCTCCAGGCCGGACAGGGCGAATGAGGTATACGACAGGCCGTGGCCGAACGGGAACAGCGGCTTGTGGCCCTTCAGGTCGAACCACTTGTAGCCAACCGCCGCGCCCTCGTGGTAATCGACGTCGAAGCGGCGGCCTTCCTCATGCGGATAGCCATCCAGCACGGGACGGGGCAGCTGCGCTTCCGAGGCCGGGAAGGTGACGGGCAAGTGGCCGGACGGATTGGCTTCGCCGAACAGCACGCCGGCAATCGCTTCGCCGCCGCGCGTGCCCGGATACCAGGCTTCCAGCACGGCCGCCACCTTGTCCAGCCACGGCATGGTGACCGGGCCGCCGGTTTGCAGCACCACCACGGTGTTCGGGTTGGCCGCCGCCACGGCGGCGATCAGCGCGTCCTGCTTCTCGGGCAGCGACAGGTTGGGCACGTCGAGCGCTTCGCCGGTCCATTGGTTGGCAAATACCAGCACCACGTCGCTGTCGCGCGCCAGCCTGGCGGCCGCTTCCGGATCGGCGCCATCATGGTAGGCCACGCTGGCCGACGGCACACGCTGCTGGACCGCCTTCAGCGGCGGGGACGGGTAATACATGACGGGGCCCGGCCAGCTCTTGGGTTCCAGCCCCGGCACGGCGTTGCCGCCCTCCGGATGGACCAGCGAAGAACCGCCGCCGGCCAGCACGCCCTTGTCCGCATGGCCGCCGATCACCGCGACGCGCCGGGCGGACTTTTGCAGCGGCAGCACGCCGCGGTCGTTCTTGAGCAGCACCATGCCTTCCTGCGCGTCCTTCAGCGACACGGCGGCGTGCGCGGCGAAGTCGATCTTGCCCGCTTGCGGCGCCACCGGATGGTCCACCACGCCATGCTCGAACATGGCATGCAGCACGCGCCGCGCCATGTCGTCCAGGCGCGCCTGCGGCACCCAGCCATTGAGCACGGCTTCCTTCAGCGGCGGGCCGAAATAGTCTGAATTATCGAAAGGCATGCCGGATTGCTGGTCCAGTCCCGCGTTGGCGGCCGGGATGGTGCTGTGCACGGCGCCCCAGTCCGACATCACCCAGCCCTTGAAGCCCCAGTCCTGCTTCAGCACTTCGGTCAGCAGGTAGCTGCTTTCGCAGGCATGCACGCCGTTGACGCGGTTGTACGCGCACATGACGGCGCCGGGGTTGCCGTCTTCCCTGGCGATCTGCAGCGCCAGCAGGTCCGACATGCGGGCCGACGCGTCGTCGATCTTCACGTTCAGCGAGGTGCGGCCGCTCTCCTGGTCGTTCAGCGCGAAGTGCTTCAGCGTGGAGATCACCCGGTTGGACTGGATGCCGCGGATCTGCGCGCCCACCATGCGGCCGGCCAGCAGCGGGTCTTCGCCGCCGTACTCGAAGTTGCGGCCATTGCGCGGCTCACGCACCAGGTTCACGCCGCCGGCCAGCATCACGTTGAAGCCGAAGGCGCGCGCTTCGGCGCCGATCATGGCGCCGCCGTCGTAGGCCAGCTTGACGTTCCAGGTGGCCGCCGTGTTCAGGCCGGACGGCAGCGCCGTGCCGGGACGGGCGTCCGGGCCGGCCTGGCTGGCCACGCCCAGGCCGGCGTCGGTTTCCCACAGGTGCGGGATGCCCAGGCGCGGCACGCCGTAAATGAAGCCGGCCGACTGCTGGCGGGATTCCGGCGGACGGGTCGACTTCTTGTAATCCATGTCGGCGCCCAGGTAGCCGTAGACCAGCTTGAGCTTTTCATCCAGGGTCATGGCCTGGACAGCCAGCCCGGCACGCTCGGCGGGGGACAGGCTGGGGTTGAGCCAGGGCTGGCCGGCGGATGCCGGTTCGGCGGCGGCATGCCAGGTGCCGCAGCAGATTGCGGCCGCGGCGAAAATTCGCTTCAAAATCATGTTCGACCAGAGTGCATAAAAAAGGGCGGCCGAAGCCGCCCCGAAAGAAACTACCGGAGAGGTAGAGGGGACCACCGTTTGGGAAGAACCAGGCCCACGGCAGTGAACTCATTCTGGAAGCTGCACCGCCGCGCCGCAATTGCAAAAAGCGCCAAGGCGGGCCATGAAATTGCTCAGTACCGGGCGCGCCCGAATAGACGGTGGCCATTACGAAAATGACCAGTCCCCACAACGATTTTTCGCACTGCCGCCCGGATTGCGCGGCGCGCCTTGCCGCGCTGGCCGGGAGAATTTAATCTGCAAGGCATTTCGAATGCCATCACTATCCGGAGACACCGCATGACCACCCGCCGCGCCGCGCTGCTCGCGCTTGCCGCTCCTGCCCTTGCCCTGCCCCTCGCCCTGCCCTGCGCCGGCCATGCCGAACCGGCTGCACCCGCCGCGGACGCGCCGGTGCAATTGAACACCGTTGCCGGCCCCTTCCAGCCGACGGCCGAATCGCTCAAGGCCTACCGCACGCCCGAGTGGTTCCGCGACGCGAAATTCGGCATCTGGTCGCATTGGGGGCCGCAGGCGGTGCCGCGCGCCGGCGACTGGTACGCCCGCAATATGTACATCTACGGCACGCCGCAGTACAAGCATCACCTGGAGCACTACGGCCACCCGTCCAAGCACGGCTACAAGGACATCATCCCCTTGTGGAAAGCCGAGAAATTCGATCCCGATGCGCTGATGGCGCTCTACAAGAAGGCCGGCGCGCGCTACTTCGTCAGCATGGGCGTCCACCACGACAATTTCGACCTGTGGGATTCGCGCTTCCATGAATGGAATGCCGTGAAAATGGGGCCGCAGCGCGACATCGTGGGCGACTGGAAGAAGGCCGCGCAGAAGGCCGGCCTGCGCTTCGGCGTGTCGGAGCACCTGGGCGCCAGCTACGCTTGGTGGACCCCGAGCCATGGCTACGACCAATACTGGCCGATGCTGGGCGTGGACTATGACGGCGCCGATCCGAAGTACGCCTCGCTGTACCACCGCGCCCACAACCAGCCCTATCGCGGCTCGTCCAGCTGGTACACCACCGATACCCGCTTCCACCAGGAGTGGTACAACCGCATCACCGACCTGGTCACGCGCTACCAGCCGGACCTGCTGTACTCGGACGGCGGCCTCCCCTTCGGCAACGTGGGCCGCACGCTGGTGGCCAACTACTACAACGCCAACATGGCCAGCCATGGCGGCAAGCTGGAAGCGGTCTACAACCACAAGGACATCGGCTCCGGTGAATTCATCCGCGAAGCCGGCGTGCAGGACGTCGAGCGCGGCGTGATGGAAGGCATCCGCCCCCTGCCCTGGCAAACCGATACCTCGATCGGCGACTGGTTCTACAGCGACGGCTACAAGTACAAGACCACGGCCGAAGTGGTCCACATGCTGGCCGATATCGTCAGCAAGAACGGCAACCTGCTATTGAACGTGGTGCAGTACCCCGACGGCAGCCTGCCGCCCGAGCCGATGCAGTTCCTGCAGGAGATGGCGGAGTGGATGGGCGTGAACGGCGACGCGATCTATGGCACGCGTCCGTGGAAAGTGTACGGCGAAGGCCCGACCAAGGCAGCCGCCGGCCACTTCCAGGAAAACACCGCCTACACGCCGCAGGACATCCGCTTCACCGCGAAAGGCGGCGCGGTCTACGCCATCACGCTCGGCACGCCTACCGGCACCGTGCGCATCGCGTCGCTGGGCCGCAAGGCCGGGCTGGAGACGCGCAAGGTGAAGGCCGTCGCCCTGCTGGGCAGCAGCGCCCCGCTGCGCTGGGAACAGACTGACGACGCACTGGTGATCCAGCTGCCGGCCAGCCTGCCGAGCAAGATCGCTTCCAGCTTCCGCATCGCCTTCTGATCATGAAAACACACTTCCGTCTCCGTCTCGCCGCCGCAGCCATCCTGGCGCTGTCCGCATCCTCCGCCTGGGCGCAGAAATTCCCGGGGCTGGCCGACACGCCGCCCATGGGCTGGAACAGCTGGAACAAGTTCGGCTGCGACGTCAGCGAAAAGCTGATCCGCGACACCGCCGACGCCATGGTCAAGAGCGGCCTGCGCGACGCCGGCTACGTCTACATCAACATCGACGACTGCTGGCACGGGCAGCGCGACGCCGAAGGCTTCATCCAGCCCGATCCGGTGCGCTTCCCGTCCGGCATGAAGGCGCTGGCCGACTATGTGCACGCGCGCGGCCTCAAGCTGGGCATCTATTCCGACGCGGGCGCGCAGACTTGCGGCAAGCGGCCGGGCAGCCAGGGCCACGAATACCAGGACGCGCTGCAATACGCGCGCTGGGGCGTCGATTACCTGAAATACGACTGGTGCAATACCGGCGAAGGCAAGGCGCAGCGCAACCCGCGCGAAGCCTACGCCACCATGCGCGACGCGCTCCATGCCGCCGGGCGGCCGATGGTCTTCTCGATCTGCGAATGGGGCGACAACCAGCCCTGGGAATGGGCGGGCAATGTCGGCCACCTGTGGCGCACCACGGGCGACATCACGCATTGCTGGGAGTGCGAGGAAGGCCACGGTTCGTGGTCCTCGCTCGGCGTGCTGAATATCCTCGACAAACAGGCGCCGCTGCGCAAGTACGCCAAGCCCGGCCAGTGGAATGATCCGGACATGCTGGAAGTGGGCCTGCTGCCGGCCATTGGCGAAAACCGCGCCCACTTCAGCATGTGGGCGATGCTGGCCGCGCCGCTGATCTTCGGCGCCGACGTGCCGTCGATGCCGGTGGAAATCAGGAACATCCTGGGCAACCGCGAAGTCATCGCCGTCGACCAGGACCCGCTCGGCATCCAGGGCTTCGCCTTCTACCGCGCGCGCGGCATCGAGTATTGGGCCAAGCCGCTGGCGAACGGCGATTGGGCAATTGCCTTCCTGAACCGCAGCGACGAGCCGAAGAAGCTTGCCCACGATTGGCGCAAGCACGCCATCGGCGACGATGTCAGCGGCCGCAACGTAGACTTCACCGCTGCGGTCTTCAACATCCGCGACCTGTGGGCGGGCCGCGCCGCCGGGACCACCGAGGCGCCGCTGCAGGTGACCGTCCCCGCGCGCGATGTCGTGATGCTGCGGCTCTCGCCCCGCAAATGATTCCCCACGCTGCCTGATGCCGGCTTCCGGCGCTCGCAGACCAGTGCCTGACCCTGCGGGTCAGGCACTGCTTTTCCGGTTTCACCCATAGTAAAGCCTGGCTTGGCGCAGCCAATGTGCGGCCTCAAGCTAGAACCGGCAAGACAGTGCCTGACCCGCAGGGTCAGGCACTGGTCTGCCGGCGTACGGCCTTACTTAGTTGGTGTACAGCACACCACGGCCGTTACCTGCCACGTAGACGCGGCCGTAGGTGTTCCAGTCGGCCGCCATGTGGTAGATGCCGCCGAACTGGTGCGCGTCGTCGTTGAAGCGCGACCAGGTGGCGCCGGCGTCATCGGAGCGGTACACGCCCCACTTGCCGTTGATCACGCCCACCACATAGATCGCGGCCGAATACGACGAGCCGGCGGCCGCCTTGCCCAGGGTGATCGAGGTGGCGCCGTACACGTCAGGCCACGAGTTGGTGCCCCAGATCGACGCGAAGGTGCTGAGCTTGGTCCAGGTGGTGCCGGAGTCGACCGAGTGGTACACCGTATTGCCGTCGGCCAGCCAGATATCCCCTTCCACGTTCGGGTTCACCGCCATGGACGTGGTGCCGAAGCTGGTCTGCATCGGGCTGACGGCCTTGAAGCCGGTACGCTCGGTAAACGTGTGGCCGCCATCGGTCGAAACATAGAAGTGCGCCGTGTCGTACCACTGGTTCCACCACGCGCCGCCCGAATCGTAGGCGTAGACCTTGTTCGGATTCTTGCGGTCAGCCTTCAGCATGTAGCTGCGCGGAATCCCGACTGCCGGGAGTGCAGGCAGGTTGGTCGCGCTCCAGCTGGCGCCGCTGTTGGTCGTGTAGGACGGTACCGCATCGTTCGGAGCCCAGACCACGTTGTTGCGGGTGGTGACGACGATATTGCTGGCGCCGTCGGTACCGGCAGCAGCGCCGGCAGGCAGCGCAGCAAACGTGGCCCAGGTATTGCCGCCGTCGCCGGACCAGTAGCCGGTGCCGATATGGCTGCCGTCGCCGTTGTTGATGACGCCGGCCGCCGCGATGTATTGCGGATCGTTCCACGCCATGTCGGCCGAATTGCCGCTGCTCCAGGCATTCAGCGGGCCCTTGGTCGGGCGGGTTGCCAGGTCGGTGTCGATCCAGGTGCCGATGTCGCCCGCGCTGTTGATGAACTTGTACGACGCGCCGGCCGGCGGGGTGGCCAGGGACAGCGTCGCGGTTTCTTCCAGGTTGTTGACCTTCGGGCTCCAGCTCGGGGTGGCTGCCGACGCATTCCAGGTTTCCCAGATACCGCCGCCATGCACGTACATGATGTGGTCGCGGTTGGCCGGGTCGATCTCGACGTCGTCAACCCAGCCGACGTAGCCGTCCGAGGTGGTATGTGGCATGTTGGCCGCGGTTTCGAACCAGCTGCCGCCGCCGTTGTCCGATACCTGGATGACCTTGCTGGTGTCGGACCAGCCAGTCATCCCGACGGCGATGCGCGCGCCCGAACCGGTGCCGAAGACAGACAGGCCGCCGATGCCGCTGCTGGCGGAGCTCTTCAGCAAGGACCAGCTTTCGTTGCCGACCGTACCGCCAAACTTGTACAGGTAACCGGGACCGCCGGGGCCTTCGCCGCGGTTCTGGTTGAAGACGATGTAGAAGCTGCCATCGTTGGTGCGTACCATGTGCGGGATGTAGAAGCCGGCCGCCTGGCTCGGCACCGGCACCGGCGTCCAGGTGGCGCCGCCGTTGGTGGACTTGTAGAGGACCGAGGTCAGGCCCGCCGCGTTGGCGTAGTCCGGCGCGATGGCGGCATACATGATCCAGGTGGTCGCGCCACCGCCCACACCCGAATTGTCGAACATCAGGTGCTCGACGCCGACCGGCGGCGGATCGCCGGCCAGGGTCACGGTGCCGAGGCCGGTGACGCGGTTCCAGGTCAGGCCCGAGTCGGTACTCTTCCACAGGCCGGCCGTGCGGCTGCCGTAGAACATGGTCGATGGGTTGGTGGGATCAAGCTTCAGGCGTTCGCCGACGGCGCGCGCCGTATCGTTGCCGCCTACCTGGAACGGCAGGTTGACCCAGCTCCAGGTGGCGCCGCGGTCGTTCGAAATATACAGGCGGCCATTGTCCTTGCCTTTCGTCGTTTCGCCGGCAACAATATAGACCTTCTGGTCGTTGGTGGGATCGAGGGCCAGGCTTTCCACGTCGTGGAAGCGGGCCTCACCGCCGCTGAAGCCGACGCCGTCGGTCAGCGGGATCCAGCGCGCATTGGTGGCGTCCCAGCGGTACGCGCCGCCCACGTCGGTGCGCGCGTACAGCAGGCTTGAGTTGACCGGATGGTAGACCAGGCCGGTAACGTAGCCGCCGCCGCCCCACTTCACGCTGGTCCAGCTGGTTGCCGCCGGGCCTGCGCCCTGGCGGACGGCCGCTGCCGTCTTGACGGTCGGCGAGCCGCTGTCGGAACTGCCCCCGCAGGCGGCCAACACACCCGCCACCAGCACCGCCACCAGGGCTGGTGCCGCGATCCTGCTGTTGTAATTCTTGTAATGCAATTTCATTCCCTGCTCCTTGAAGAAATGGATGAACGGTCGAATTTCCCAACCCATCGCCGCAGCCGGCCGCGCCGGCCATGCAGCGTGAGAATTGGTGAGAATTCACCGCCAGAGTATGAAATGTTGATGTTTCCCTATAGAAATTTCGTATCGAGCGTTTGCATTCTGCTGAAAGTTGAAGAGGTCCAATCGCCAGTGTTAGCACGGGCCGGCGGCGCAGAGCCCGCCGCCGGCCCGACCCGTCAATTGGTGTAGAGCATGCCGCGGCCGGTGCCGCTGAAGTAGATGCGGCCGTAGACGCCCTGGTCGGCCGCGATCACGCCGATGCCGCCATACTGGTGCGCGTCATCGTTGAAGCGGGTCCAGCTGCTGCCGCCATTGTCGGAGCGGTACACGCCCCACTGGCCGTTGACCACGCCCACCACATACACGGCGCCCGCATAACTGGCGCCCTTGGCCGCCTTGCCCACCGCCACCGCCGTGGCGCCCTGCAGGTCCGGCCAGGAGTTGCTGCCCCAGACCGAAGCAAAGGCGGGCAGCTTGTTCCAGGTCGCGCCGGAATCGGTCGAGTGGTACATGGCGTTGCCGTCGGCCAGCCAGATGTCGCCCTCGGCGTTCGGGTTGACCACCATCGAGGTCACCCAATAGGCGTTGGGCGCCAGGTTGGCCGCCACCGAGCCCTGGCTCAGCGTGAACGTATGGCCGCCGTCGGTGGACACATAGAAGCGGCCCGGCGTGCCCCACCATGCGCCGCCCGAATCGTAGGCATAGACCTTGTTCGGGTTCTTGCGGTCGGCCGCCAGGCGGTAGCCGCGGTTCCAGCCGATGGCGGACAATGCCGGCAGGTTGGTCTGGGTCCAGCTGGCGCCATTGTCGGTGGTGTAGGACGGCACCGAGTTGGCCGGTGCCCACACTGCCTTGTTGCGGGCGGTGACCACGATGTTGCCGGTGCTGGCCGTGTTGGCCGCCGCGCCGGCCGGCAGGCTGGCGAACGAGGCCCAGGTCTTGCCGCCGTCGCCGGACCAGGAGCCCACCGCCACGCCGGACGAGTTGATCACGCTGGCGCTGGCGATGTAGAGCGGATCGGACCATGCCATGTCGGCCGAGTTGCCATTGCTCCAGCCGGTGCCGGGATTCAGGGTCGGCGCCGTGGTCAGGCTGGTGTGGACCCAGGTGCCGACGTCGCCCGAGCTGTTGACCAGGGCATACGGCGCGCCGGCCGGCGGCGTGGCAATGGCCTGCACGGCAATCTCTTCGATGCCGGCCACCGAGCCGCTCCAGGTCGGCGAGGCCGCGCTGGCGTTTTTGGTTTCGATCACGCCGCCGCCGTGCACGTGCAGGATGTGGTCGCGGTTGAACGGGTCGATCTCGACGTCGTCCACCCAGCCGGAGGCGGTCTCGCCCGGCGTGACCGCTTCGATTTCGCGCCAGGTCAGGCCGGCGTCGTCGGACAGCTGCACGATCTGCTGGCCGCTCCAGTTGCCCCAGGAGTTGGTCACGCCCAGCGCAATGCGCGTGGTGGCGCCGCTGCCGGAGACGGACACGCCGCCCAGGCCCCAGTTGGTGCCGGCATCCGGGTCTTCGCTCTTGAGCAGGGACCAGTTGGCGCCGTCGAATTTGTACAGGCGGCCGGGACCGCCGGCGCCCGGGCCGGCGTCCTTGGTGAACACCACATAGAACATGCCGTCGGCGGCACGCACCATGTGCGGGATGTGGTAGCCGGATACCGGCGTGGCGACCGGGGTCCAGCTGGCGCCGCCATCGGTGGACTTGTACATGTTCGAGGCCAGGCCCGCCGCGCTCACGTAATCGGGGGCGATGGCGGTATAGATGGTCTGGGTCGCCGTGCCGCTGCCCTTGGTGCCGGTGTCGTACACCACCAGCTCGACGCCCATGGCGCTGCCGCCCAGCGCACTGATCTGGTCGCCGGTCAGTTTGGTGGTCGACAGCGAAGTGACCTGGGCCCAGTTGCGGCCGGAATCCGTACTCTTCCACAGGCCCGCGGTGCGCGAACCGTAGAACAGCGTGGACGGTTTGTTGGGGTCGACCATCAGGCGCTCGCCCATGGCGCGGCCGCCATTGTTGCCGCCGGTCGAGAACGGCAGGTTGACCCAGGTCCAGGTGCTGCCGCGGTCGCTGGAGATGTACAGGCGGGCGTCCGCCTTGTCGGTGTTGTACATGCCGGCGGCCATGTAGACCAGCTGGTCGTTGTTGGGGTCGAGCGCGATGCTCTCGACGCCGTGGTAGGAGCTCTCGGCCGCGCCGAAGCCCAGGCCGTCGGTGATGGGGGTCCAGGACAGCGTCGCCTGGTTCCAGCGGTAGGCGCCGCCGATGTCGGTGCGGGCGTACAGCAGGTTGGCCGTGCCCGGATGGAAGATGAGGCCGGTGACGTAGCCGCCGCCGCCGAACTTCACGCTGTTCCAGGTGGTGGCGGTGGGACGGCTGGCGCCGAGCGCGGGCCGCGTGGTGGACGCGGCAGTGCTGCTATCGTCGCCTCCGCAGCCGGCGAGAAGACTGAACAACAGGGCTGGGATGACGGCATGGTACTTCCGATTCATATGAGCTCCTCCAGGAAAAGTATGGCGCGAACGCGCCGGGATGACGGCCAGCTCTGCGCTGCTGGCCACGCTGCCGCACCGGACGCCATCCGGTGCGGTAAAATCAACATCGTTAATTGCTATACAGCATGCCGCGGCCGGTGCCGCTGATGTAGATGCGGCCATAGATGTTCTGGTCGGCCGCCAGGGTGCCGATGCCGCCGAACTGGTGGGCGTCGTCGTTGAAGCGCTTCCAGGTGGCGCCGCCGTCGTCGGAACGGAACACGCCCCACACGCCGTCCATCACGCCGACCACGTACACGGCCGCCGAGTACTTGGCGCCCGTGGCCGCCTTGCCCAGCGCGACCAGGGTGGCCCCGGCCGTGCCGGCGCCGGGAGCGAAGTTGGGCAGCTTGGTCCAGGTCGCGCCGGCATCCAGCGAGTGGTACACGGCAGTGCCGTCCGCCAGCCAGAGGTCGCCCTCGGCATTCGGATTGACCGCCAGCGAGGTGGTCCAGAAGGCGTTCGGCGCCAGTTTGGCGTTCACCGAACCCTGGCTCAGCGTGAAGCTGTGGCCGCCGTCGGTCGAGACATACACCTTGCCCGCCGTGCCCCAGGTGGCGCCGCCCGAATCGTAGGCATACACCTTGTTCGGATTCTTGCGGTCCGCCGCCAGGCGGTAGCCGCGGTTCCAGCCTTGCGCCACGCTCGGCAGCGCCGGCAGGTTGGTGGCGGTCCAGCTGGCGCCGTTGTCGGTGGTGTAGGACGGCACCGAATTGGCCGGCGAGAAGACGAACTTGTTGCGGGCGGTCACCGCGATGCTGGCTTCGGCGCTGGTGTTCTGCGCGGCGCCGGCCGGCAAGGTGGCGAACCTGGCCCAGGTCTTGCCGCCGTCGCCCGACCAGAAGGCGGTGGCGGTGTTGGTCGCATTGACCACGCCGGCGCCAACGATGTAGAGCGGGTCCGGCCAGGCGATGTCGGCCGTGTTGCCATTGCTCCAGCCCAGGCCGGGATTCAGCGTCGGCGCGGCCGACAGGTCGGTATCGACCCAGGTGCCGACGTCGCCCGAGCTGTTGACCAGCACATAAGGCGCGCCGGCCGGCGGCGTGGCGATGGCCAGGACCGCGGTTTCCTCGATGCCGGCGATATTGCCCTTCCAGCTCGGCGTGGCCGACGACGCATTCCGGGTCTCGACGATGCCGCCGCCGTGCACGTGCAGGATGTGGTCGCGGTTGGAGGGATCGATCTCGACATCGTCGACCCAGCCGGAGGTCACCTCGCCCGGCATGGTCGCTTCGATTTCGCGCCAGGTCTTGCCGGCGTCGTCCGACAGCTGGACGATCTGCTGGCCGTTCCAGTTGCCCCAGGAATTGCTCACGCCCAGCGCAATGCGGGTGCTGGCGCCGCTGCCCTGCACCGACAAGCCGCCCAGGCCGAAGTTGGTGCCGTTCTGCGGGTCGACGCTCTTGAGCAGGGTCCAGTTGCTGCCGTCGAACTTGTACAGGCGGCCCGGACCGCCGGCACCCGGCCCCGCATCCTTGGTGAACGCTACGTAGAACATGCCGTCGGCGGCGCGCACCATGTGCGGGATGTGGTAGCCGGCGACCGGCGTCGTCACCGGGGTCCAGCTGGCGCCGCCGTTGGTGGATTTGTACAGGCTCGAGGCCAGGCCGGCCACGCTGACGTAGTCCGGCGAGATGGCGGCATAGATGGTCTGGGTGGCCGTGCCGCTGCCCTTGGTGCCGGTGTCGTATACCACCACCGCAACACCCATGCCCCCGCCGGCGGCGCCAATCTGGTCCGAGGTCATCTTCGCCGGCGACAGCGAAGTGACCTGGGCCCAGGTCAGGCCGGCGTCCGCGCTCTTCCACAGGCCGGCCGTGCGCGAGCCGAAGAACAGGGTCGAGGGCTTGTTGGGGTCGACCGCCAGGCGTTCGCCCATGGCCCGGCCGGGGTTGTTGCCGCCCAGCGGGAACGGCAGGTCGACATGGCTCCAGGTGGTGCCGCGGTCGCTGGAGATGTACAGGCGGCCGTTGCCTTCGAAGGTGTACATGCCGGTGGCCATGTAGACCAGCTGGTCGTTGTTGGGGTCGAGGGCGATGCTCTCAATGCCGTGGAAGCGGCTCTCGGTCGCGCCGAAGCCCAGGCCGTCGGTGATCGGGGTCCAGGACGACGCGGCCTGGTTCCAGCGGTAGGCGCCGCCGATATCGGTGCGCGCGTACAGCACATTGGCCGAGGTCGGGTGGAACACCAGGCCGGTCACGTAGCCGCCGCCGCCGAACTTGACGCTGGCCCAGGTGGCTGGCCCGGCCGGCACTTCCGGCGTCACGGGCGGCGTGACGGGCGGCGCCGGCGGGGTGACGGGCGGGGTCACCGGCGGTTGCGGCACGGGCGCCGGGTTTTGCGGCACGGGCGTCTGCGCCGTGCTGCCGCCGCCACCGCCGCCACAGGCGGACAGCAGGCTTGCTGCGACCGCAGCCAGGGCAAAAAGATGTTTGTGTTTCATATTCGTCTACAGGGGAACAGGTTCAATCGGGCTGCATGCGCAGCGCTGCGGCCACTGCCACAGATGGCTTTATGTTCCGGGGATCGTTGGGCGAACTCAATTACGATACTTCTCAAGGCCGGCAACAAAATTCACCAGTGCCGGAACGGGCGGGCAAAACCGGGAAAGCAGTGCCTGACCCGCGGGGTCAGGCCCTGGTCTGCGAGCGCTGCAGGCTCTTGTTTCAGTCGGCTTCCACCCCGACCGCGCGGTCCCGGTAGGCGCGCGGCGTGCATCCCAGCTCGCGCTTGAACACCAGGTGCATGTACTGGGTCGAGGTGAAGCCGCATTCGAGCGCCACGTCGGCGATGCTGCGCTCGCCGCATGCCAGCCCGGCCTTGGCGGCATCGAGCTTGAATTGCAGGATCACGTCGTGCACGCTGCAGCCCAGCTCCTGGCGGAAGTAGGCTTCCAGCGAGGAGCGCGACACGCCCACGTACTCGGCCACCTGGTGCGTCTTGATGCCCTGGCA
>CBHWEO010000097.1:0-17505 GCA_966112955.1 uncultured Duganella sp.
TGACCGACTGGATGGGCCAGTGGACCAAGGAAGGCGACGACGACCAGGCCGTGCGTTCGATCCTGGGCCGCCTGCTGTTCAGCGGCGACGAAGTCAAGAAATCGGTCAAGGTCCTGTCGGGTGGCGAAAAAGGCCGTATGATGTACGGCAAGCTGATGCTGGGCCGTCACAATGTCCTGCTGCTGGACGAGCCGACCAACCACATGGACATGGAATCGATCGAATCGCTCAACATCGCCCTGGAAAAGTACGCCGGCACCCTGATCTTCGTGTCGCATGACCGCGAGTTCGTTTCCTCGCTGGCCAACCGCATCATCGAAATCAAGGAAAACGAAGTCGTGGACTTCCGCGGCGGCTATGAAGAGTACCTGAAGAGCCAAGGCATCGAGTAATGATAGAGACACCCATCAAGACTGTCGAATTCGAGAAACCGGTCGAAGGCGGCAGCTGCGTGGCCCACGCGTGGGCGCGCACCCCGGCCCCCGTGCCGGCCAACGAAAAGATCCTGCTGAAGGAGCGCATCAAGACCCTGCTGCGCGAACGCAATGCGGTGCTGGTGGCCCACTACTACGTGGACGCCGACCTGCAAGACCTGGCCGAGGAGACCGGCGGCTGCGTGTCGGACTCGCTGGAGATGGCGCGCTTCGGCCGCGACCACCCGGCCCAGACGCTGGTGGTGGCCGGCGTGAAATTCATGGGCGAGACGTCCAAGATCCTGAGCCCGGAAAAGACCGTGCTGATGCCGGACCTGGATGCCACCTGTTCGCTCGACCTGGGCTGCCCGCCGGAAGACTTCATCGCCTTCTGCGACCAGCACCCGGACCGCACCGTGGTGGTGTACGCCAACACCAGCGCCGCCGTGAAGGCGCGCGCCGACTGGATGGTGACCTCCTCGATCGGCCTGGACATCGTCAAGCACCTGCACGAGCAGGGCAAGAAGATCCTGTGGGCGCCCGACAAGCACCTCGGTTCCTACATCCAGAAGCAGACCGGCGCCGACATGCTGCTGTGGCAGGGTTCCTGCCTGGTGCACGACGAATTCAAGGGCGTCGAGCTGGACCTGCTGAAGGCCGAGCATCCCAACGCGAAAGTGCTGGTGCACCCGGAGTCGCCGGCCAGCGTGGTGGAACAGGCTGACGTGGTGGGCTCCACCTCGCAGCTGATCGCCGCCGCCGTCAGCCTGCCGCAGACCGAATTCATCGTCGCCACCGACAACGGCATCCTGCACAAGATGCGCATGGCCGCGCCGGGCAAGACCTTCATCGAAGCGCCGACCGCCGGCAACAGCGCCACCTGCAAGAGTTGCGCGCATTGCCCGTGGATGGCCATGAACGGCTTGCGCAACCTGGCCGACGTGCTGGAAAACATGAACAACGAGATCCACGTCGATCCGGAAATCGGCAAGCTGGCGCAGCGTTCCATCAACCGCATGCTCGATTTCGCCGCGGCGAAAAAGGCCAAGGTGGCGCCTGGTGCCGACCTGGCGAAAGAAGCGCAACTGTTCCAGGGGATCGGTCCCGCATGAGCACCTTGATCAATAAATTCGCTCCGTTCGACGACGACCTGGCGGGCGCATACGAACGCAACCTGCTGGCGGCCCTGCTGGAAGACATCGGCAGCGGCGACCTGACCGGCAAGCTGGTACCGGAAGACGGCCGCGCCACCGCGCGCGTGATCGTGCGCGAGGAAGCCGTGCTGTGTGGCGCTCCCTGGTTCGAGGGCGTGATGCAGGCGCTTGACGCGGCCATCGGCATCGAATGGCACTACGCCGAAGGCGACCTGATGGCCGCCGGCTCGCCGGTCTGCACCATCGTCGGCCCGGCGCGCGCCATCCTGACGGCGGAACGCTCGGCGCTGAACTTCATGCAGCTGCTGTCCGGCGTGGCGACGGCCACGCGCCGCTACGTCGACGTGGTGGCCGGCACCACGGCGGCCATCCTCGACACCCGCAAGACGCTGCCCGGCCTGCGCCTGGCGCAGAAGTACGCGGTGCGCGTGGGCGGTGGCCAGAACCAGCGCCTGGCGCTGTACGACGGCATCCTGATCAAGGAAAACCACATTGCCGCTGCCGGCGGCATCACCGCGGCCCTGGCGGCGGCCAAGCGGCTGGACGCCAAAGTGTCGATCCAGGTGGAAGTGGAAACCCTGGAACAGCTGGAAGAAGCCCTGTCGGCGGGCGCGGTCTCGATCCTGCTCGACAACTTCAGCCTCGACATGATGCGCCAGGCCGTGCAGCTGAACGGCGGCCGCGCGCTGCTGGAAGCCTCCGGCGGCGTCAACTTCGACACCGTGCGCGCCATCGCCGAAACCGGGGTGCACCGCATCTCGATCGGTGCCCTGACCAAGGACATCAAGGCCACCGATTTCTCGCTGCGTATCATCGGTTGAATTGCGACGACAGTTCGCCGTTCCGCACATGCCGCGCCGCTGAACGGCGCCGTTAACGAGAAAGCCGCCCGAGGGCGGCTTTTTTTACGGGCGCGGGTGCCGCTTAGTCCTGCGCGTAAATGTTGTTGTCCTTGGTTTCACGGATGAACAGGCCGCCGATCACCAGGGTTGCCAGCGCCACCACGATCGGGTACCACAGGCCGTAGTAGATGTCGCCCTTGAAGGCCACCAGCGCGAAGGCGGTGGTCGGCAGCAGGCCGCCGAACCAGCCGTTGCCGATATGATATGGCAGCGACATGGAGGTGTAGCGGATGCGGGTCGGGAACAGTTCCACCAGCATGGCGGCGATCGGGCCGTACACCATGGTCACGTAGATCACCAGCACCCACAGGATCAGCACCATCATCGGCTTGTTGATCTGGGCCGGATCCGCCTTGGCCGGGTAGCCGGCCGCCTTCACGGTTTCAGCCACGGCCTTTTTCAGCTCGCCTTCCTTCTTCTTCGAGTCGGCGTCGAAGTTCAGGCCATCCGGCGTCATGCTCGCGTTGAACGACTGCACTTCCTTGTCGCCCACCTTGATCACGGCCACGCTGCCGGCCGGCGCATCCTGGCGGGTGTAGGCCACCGAAGCCTTGGACAGCATGGAGGTCGCGATATCGCACGACGACGGGAATTTCTTCTCGCCGGTGGCATTGAACTGGAAGTGGCAGGAGTTCGGGTCAGCCACCACCACCACAGGCGAATTCTTGATGGCCGCTTCCAGCTGCGGGTTGCCGTAGTGGGTCAGGGCGCCGAACAGCGGGAAGTAGGTGACAGCGGCGATCAGGCAGCCGCCCAGGATGATCCACTTGCGGCCGATCCGGTCCGACAGGCTGCCGAAGAAGATGAAGAACGGCGTGGCCAGGATCAGCGCGATGGCGATCAGGATGTTGGCGGTGGCGATATCCAGCTTCAGGGTCTGGATCATGAAGAACAGCGCATAGAACTGGCCGGTGTACCACACCACGGCCTGGCCCATGGTCAGGCCGACCAGCGCCAGGATCACGATCTTCAGGTTCTTCCACTGGCCGAAGGCTTCGCTCAGCGGGGCCTTGGAGGTCTTGCCTTCCGCCTTCATCTTGGCGAACGCCGGCGACTCATTCATGGACATGCGGATCCACACCGAGATGGCCAGCAGCGCCACGGACACCAGGAACGGGATGCGCCAGCCCCAGGCTTCGAACTCTTCCAGCGGCATCGACTGGCGGCAGGCCAGGATCACCAGCAGCGACAGGAAGAAGCCCAGCGTAGCGGTGGTCTGGATCCAGGCCGTGAACATGCCGCGTTTGCCGTGCGGAGCGTGCTCGGCCACGTAGGTGGCGGCGCCACCGTACTCACCGCCCAGTGCCAGGCCTTGCAGCAGGCGCAGCGCCACCAGGATGATCGGGGCCAGGATGCCGATCGATGCGTAATTCGGCAGCAAGCCCACGATGAAGGTGGACATACCCATGATCAGGATGGTCACCAGGAAGGTGTATTTACGGCCGATCATGTCGCCCAGGCGGCCGAACACGATGGCGCCGAATGGACGCACGATGAAGCCGGCGGCAAAGGCCAGCAGCGCGAAAATGAAGGAAGTGGTTGGGTCGCCCACGAAGAACTGCTTGGCGATGATCGACGCCAGCGAACCGTACAGGTAAAAGTCGTACCATTCGAACACGGTACCGAGGGAAGAGGCGAAGATGACCTTCTTCTCTTCCTTCGTCATGGGGGCGGCTTTGCCGTTCCCCAGGTTCCGCGCGTCGGCGGCTCCAGATGTAATTGCCATGATGCTTGTCTCCAGATTGGTTGCGTATGTGTCTTGTATATGCTTCTACGGCAGGATGGAGTCTGGACCCGGTTCCTTACGTCATGCTTGCTTGAAACTTACACAAAACTTACATAGCGGATAATTTAGCGAACGACCGTGCTAAAGCTGTGGTATGCTGGCCCGACAACACTTCACAAGGAGACCCCCATGACCGACGCCGTCATCGTTTCGACCGCCCGCACCGGCCTTGCCAAATCGTGGAAAGGCGCGTTCAACATGACGCACGGCGCCACGCTCGGCGGCCACGTGCTGCAGGCCGCCATTGCCCGCGCCGGCCTGGAGCCGGGCGAACTGGAAGACGTGATCATGGGTTGCGCCAATCCGGAAGGCGCCACCGGCGGCAATATCGCACGCCAGGTTGCGCTGCGCGCCGGCGCCCCGGTCACGGTGCCGGGCATGACCATCAACCGTTTCTGCTCGTCCGGCCTGCAAACCATCGCCACCGCCGCCCAGCGCGTGCTGGCCGGCGAGGGCGAGATTTTCGCGGCCGGCGGCGTCGAGTCGATCTCCTGCGTGCAGCAGGAAATGAATACCCACATGCTGGCCGACGTCTGGCTCAAGGAGCATAAGCCGGCCATCTACCTGCCGATGCTGCAGACGGCCGAAATCGTGGCAAAGCGTTATGGCATCCCGAAGGAGCGCCAGGACGAGTACGGCGTGCAGTCGCAGCAGCGCGCCGCGGCGGCCCAGGCGGCCGGCCGTTTCGACGCCGAGATCGTGCCGATGACCGTCACCATGGGCGTGGCCGACAAGGCCACCGGCATGCTCGGCACGCGTGAAGTCACGATCGCCGCCGACGAGGGCATCCGCGCCGGCACTACCATCGAAGCGGTACGCGCCATCCGCACCGCTGTGCCGGGCGGCGTGATCACGGCCGGCAATGCCAGCCAGTTCTCCGACGGCGCCTCTTGCGCCATCGTCATGAGCGACCGTGCCGCCGCGGCGCGCGGCCTGCAGCCGCTGGGCGTGTTCCGCGGCTTCGCCGTGGCCGGCTGCGAGCCGGACGAAATGGGCATCGGGCCGGTGTTCGCCGTACCCAAGCTGCTCAAAAAGGCTGGCCTGAAGGTGGAAGACATCGGCCTGTGGGAATTGAATGAAGCGTTCGCGGTGCAGGTGCTGTACTGCGCCGACCAGCTGGGCATCCCGATGGACCGCCTGAACGTGAATGGCGGCGCCATCGCGGTGGGCCACCCTTACGGCGTGTCGGGCGCGCGCATGGTCGGCCACGCGCTGATCGAAGGCAAGCGCCGCGGCGCCAGGTACGTGGTGGTCACCATGTGCATTGGCGGCGGCCAGGGGGCGGCGGGCCTGTTCGAGGTGCTGTGATGGCGGCGCCGCTCGAGTCGCGCCTGCTGTCGCGGCGCGACCTGGATTTCATGCTCTACGACTGGCTCGGCACGGACCAGCTGGCGTCGCGCCCGCGCTTCGCCGACCATAGCCGCGAAACCTTCAGTGCAGCCCTCGATACGGCGCAGCGCATGGCGACCGAGCTGTTCGCGCCGCACAACAAGCTGAGCGACCAGCGCGAGCCGCAGTTCGACGGTGAGCGCGTCAGCGTGATCCCGGAAGTCAAGCGCGCGCTGGACGCGTTTTCCGCTGCGGGCTTGATGGCGGCCAGCCAGGACTACGCGCTGGGCGGCATGCAATTGCCGCTGACCGTGGAAAAGGCGCTCACAGCCTGGTTCACGGCCGCCAACATGGCGACGTCGAGTTACGCCTTCCTCACCATCGGCAATGCCAACACCCTGCTCAAATGCGCTTCCACCGAACAGGTCGAGCACTTCGTGCGGCCCATGCTGGAAGGGCGCTGGTTCGGCACCATGTGCCTGAGCGAGCCGCAGGCCGGCTCCAGCCTGTCCGACATCACCACCCGCGCCGAGCCGGACACCGCGGCCGCGCAGCCCGGCCAGTACCGCCTGGCCGGCAACAAGATGTGGATCTCGGCCGGCGAGCACGAACTGGCGGAAAACATCGTGCACCTGGTGCTGGCGAAAGTCCCCGGCCCGGACGGCAAGCTGGTGCCCGGCGTGAAAGGGATTTCCCTGTTCATCGTCCCCAAATTCCTGGATAACGGCGAGCGCAACGACATCGCCCTGGCGGGCCTGAACCACAAGATGGGCAACCGCGGCACCACTAACTGCCTGCTGAATTTCGGCGAGGGGCGGCATCGTCCCGGCGGCCGCGCCGGCGCCATCGGCTACCTGGTGGGCCGTGAAGGGCAGGGCCTGGCACACATGTTCCACATGATGAACGAAGCGCGCATCGGCGTCGGCCTGGCGGCGGCGGTGCTCGGCTATACCGGCTACCTGCACGCGCTGGACTATGCGCGCGAGCGCCCGCAAGGCCGCCATCCCGCGGCCAAGGATCCGGCCTCGCCGCAACTGCCCATCATCGCCCACACCGACGTGCGGCGCATGCTGCTGGCGCAAAAGGCTTATGTGGAGGGCGCCCTCGGCCTGTGCCTGTACAGCGCCCGCCTGGTAGACGACGAACACACGGGCGAGACGCCGGAGATCCGCCAGCGCGCCGGCCGGCTGCTGGAATTCCTCACGCCGATCACCAAGTCCTGGCCCTCGCAATGGTGCCTGGAGGCCAACAGCCTGGCGATCCAGGTACACGGCGGCTATGGCTACACGCGCGAATACAACGTCGAACAGTTCTACCGCGACAATCGCTTGAACCAGATCCACGAAGGCACCCACGGCATCCACGGCCTCGACCTGCTGGGCCGCAAGGCCAGCATCCACGATGGCGCGCTGCTCAAGACCATGGCTGAAGCGATCCGCGCCACGGTGCACGACGCCCGCACGGCCAGCCGCAAGGCGGGCGGCCGCCAGCTGCTGTCGCACGCCAACGCGCTCGATGCAGCCTGGCGCCGGGTTGAGCAAGTCACCCAGGCCCTGTATGCTGCCCCCGACCTGAACCGGACCCTGGCCAACGCCACGGTCTACCTGGAGGCGGTAGGGCATGTGGTGGTCGCCTGGATCTGGCTGCAGCAAGCCATGGCGGCCGTGGCCAGCCTGCCGGAAGACGACGATTTCAGGCGCGGCAAATTGCAGGCTTGCCGCTATTTCTACCAATGGGAACTGCCCAAGGTCCAGCCGCAGCTGGATTTGCTGGCCAGTCTCGACACCACCACGCTGGACATGCAGGACGCGTGGTTCTGACCTAAGGAAACGACACCATGACCACCACTCTCGAACTGTTCAACCTCCAGGGCAAGACCGCCCTCGTTACCGGCGGCTCGCGCGGCCTGGGCCTGCAGATGGCGCTTGCCCTGGGCGAGCTGGGCGCGAAAGTGGTAGTAACTTCGCGCAAGCAGTCCGACCTGGATGAAGCGGTGGCGCTGCTGAAGGAAAACGGCGTCGACGCCGTAGCCATCGCGGCCGACCTGGGCAAGGAGTCCTCGATCGACCCGCTGGTCGACGCCGCGCTCGATGCGCTGGGCGGCCATATCGACATCCTGGTCAACAATGCCGGCGCCACCTGGGGCGCGCCGGCCGAGGAATATCCGCTGGAAGCGTGGGACAAGGTGATGAACCTGAACGTGCGCAGCATCTTCCTGCTGTCTCAGGCGGTCGGCAAGCGCTCCATGATTCCGCGCCGCTCCGGCCGCATCATCAATATCGCCTCCATCGCCGGCCTGGCCGGCAATGCGCCGGGCACCATGAAGACCGTCGCTTACAATACGTCCAAGGCGGCCTTGATCAACTTCACCCGCACGCTGGCCGGCGAATGGGGCCCGTACGGCATCAACGTCAACGCGTTGGCGCCGGGCTTCTTCCCGTCCAAGCTGAGCGCGGGCGTGATCAAGGCCATGGGCGAGGACAAACTGGCGGCGGCGGCGCCGCTGCAGCGCCTCGGCGGCGACGAGGACTTGAAGGGCGCGGTGGCGCTGTTCGCCTCCGACGCCGGCCGGCACATTACCGGCCAGACCCTGGCCGTCGACGGCGGGGTCTCGGCAGTCTAGGCTTTGAAGGAGTTTGAATGAGCAAGTATCACCGCATCGTGCTGGCTTCGCGCCCGCGCGGTGCCGTCGTGCCGGAGAATTTCCGGCTGGAGGAAGTCGCCATGCCGGCGCTGGCCGATGGCCAGCTCCTGGTGCGCAACCATTATCTGTCGCTGGACCCCTACATGCGCGGCCGCATGAGCGACGCCAAAAGCTATGCCGCGCCGCAGCCGCTGGACCAGACCATGATCGGCGGCACCGTGGGCGAAGTGGTCGAATCGCGCCACCCCGGCTTTGCCGCGGGCGAATTCGTGGCCGGCATGTTCGGCTGGGCCGAAATGGGCGTGTCCGACGGCACCAGCCTGCGCAAGGTCGACCCCGTGCATGCGCCGCTGTCGGCCAACCTCGGCGTGATCGGCATGCCGGGCTTGACGGCCTGGTACGGCATGCATGAGATCCTGCGCCCCACGCTGGGCGAGACAGTGGTGGTGTCGGCCGCCAGCGGCGCCGTGGGCAGCGCGGTCGGCCAGCTGGCCAAACTGGCGGGCTGCCGCGCCGTCGGCATCGCCGGCGGCAAGGAGAAATGCGACTACGTGGTGCGCGAGCTGGGCTTCGATGCCTGCGTCGACTACAAGGCCGGCAACCTGAAGGCCGACCTGGCCGCCGCCACGCCGGACGGCATCGACGCCATCTTCGAGAACGTGGGCGGCGAAGTGTTCGACACGGCGCTGGGCCGCACCAATGCCTTCGCCCGCGTCGCCCTGTGCGGCCTGCTGGCCGGCTATACCGGCGCCGAGATCCCGATCCGCAACGCCAAGAAGCTGCTGCTGAACCGCATCACGCTGCGCGGCTTCATCGTCACCGAGCATATGGAGCTGTGGCCGCAAGGCCTGTCGGAAATGGGCCGGCTGCTGGCGGCGGGCAAGCTGAAATACCGCGAAACGATTTCCGAGGGCCTGGCCTCCGCGCCGCAAGCCCTGATCGGCCTGCTGCAAGGCCATAACTTCGGCAAACAACTTGTGAAACTGACCCCATGAAAAACTTCCACGGCAAGGTTGCAGTGATCACCGGTGGCGCGAGCGGCTTTGGCCGCGAATTCGCGCTGAAAGCCCATGCGCTGGGCATGAAGCTGGTGCTGGCGGATGTCCAGCAGGACGCGCTCGAGGCTACGGCGGCGGAACTGCGGGCCCAGGGCGCCCAGGTGGTGGCCCAGCGCTGCGACGTGCGCCACGGGGCCGAAGTGCAAGCCCTGGCCGACACGGCCATGCGCGAATTCGGCGCGGTGCACCTTGTCTTCAATAATGCCGGCGTCGGCTTCGGCGGCCTGGTATGGGAAGCCAGCGAGGCGGACTGGGAATGGGTGATGGGCGTGAACGTGACGGGCGTGATCCACGGCGTGCGCATCTTCACCCCGCTGATGCTGGAATGCGCGAAGCGTGACCCGGATTACGAAGGGCATATCGTCAACACCTCGTCCATGGCGGGCGTGCTGTGCCCACCGGTGATGGGCGTCTACAACGTGTCCAAGCACGCCGTGGTGGCGCTGACCGAATCGCTGTACCACGACCTGGCGCTGGTGCAGGCGCCGGTCGGCGCGTCGGTGCTGTGCCCGTTCTTCGTCCCGACCGGCATTCACCAGTCGCACCGCAACCGGCCGGAAGACGCGCCGATGGAGGGCAAGCCGACGGCCAGCCAGTTGGCGGCGCAAGCCATGGTGAGCAAGGCCGTCACCTCCGGCAAGGTATCGGCGCACGACGTCGCCGAGCTGACCTTTGCCGCCATCGCGGAAGGGAAGTTCTACATCTTCACCCACCCGCAGGCGCTGGACGGCGTGGCGCAACGCGCGCGCGACATGGTGGCGCAAGCCAATCCCGCCGATCCCTACCAGGCGACGCCCCAGGTGCGTGAGGCATTGCGCGCCATGTTGTGAGAGAATGCGCGCCATGACGACGACACTCCGCTTTGGCGATTGGGCCGCCATGCAGGCCGACGCAAAACCGATCCGCATGGAAGTTTTCGTGCAGGAGCAGAACGTGCCTGCCGACCTTGAGATGGACGAGCGCGACGCCGTCTGCCTGCACGCGGTGGCCTATGATGCAGGCGGCAAGCCGGTCGGTACCGGGCGCCTGCTGCCGGACGGGCATATCGGCCGCATGGCCGTGCTGCGCGACGTGCGCGGCACCGGTGTTGGCGGCGCGATCCTGAAAGGCCTGATGGACAAGGCGCGCGAGCGCGGCGACGAAAAGGTCGTCCTGAGCGCCCAGACCCATGCGGCGGAGTTCTACCTGGCCCACGGCTTTGCCATGGCCGGCGGCGTCTTCGAAGAGGCAGGCATTCCCCACATCGAGATGTACTACGAATTCTAGGAGTTTGAATATGAAACGTTCGATCGTTGCCCTGGGCGTTTGCGCCGTGTTTGGCGCAGGCTTCATGGCTGGTTCCATCAGCCCGTTCCAGGCCGCGCATGCCCAGGTGGGCATGCCGGTGGTGTGGCCGGCCGCCGCCGCGGCGCCTGCCACGGCCAACGGGCCGACCCATTTCTACGCCATCGATACCGGCACCCGTACCCTGATTTCCTGTGTCCGCCAGGGCAAGGACAAGCCGGCCTGCGTGCGCGAGCAGCTTCCTTAAGTAAGGGCTCTTAGCGGATCTGTACTTCGTGCAGTTCCGCCGGCGCGTCGGCGTACAGCTTGACGACGGTGGAGCTGCGCGTGCCGTAATTCGGCGATTCGATCTTCACGGCCGACAGCAGCCGTTCCAGCTCCAGCGGCACGCCGGTTTCCGGCAGCCGCATGTCGGGCGCGCGCGTAGTGTCGGACAGCATTTCGAAATAGGCATCTTCCGGCGCGCCCAGGCACAGCAGGCTGGCAA
This sequence comes from uncultured Duganella sp., assembly GCA_966112955.1. Lineage (GTDB taxonomy): Bacteria > Pseudomonadota > Gammaproteobacteria > Burkholderiales > Burkholderiaceae_D > Rugamonas. The sequence continues at coordinate 11,058 of CBHWEO010000097.1, forward strand.
ATTGCGCCTTGGTCTTCAGGACTTTCGGCCACGCCGAGTCGAGCAGGGCGTTCGACAGGCCATAAATGCCCGGCTCCAGCGGCTTGCCGTTGCGCGGGTCGTCGCTGCCCTTGTTCGAGTACCAGACCAGCTCCCGCCCGTCGCACAGCACCAGGTTGAAGCCATTGTAGGCGCCCGCGCCCGGCGCGATCTGCGCCACGTATTCCTGCGCCGTCATGGCGCCCGCCAGGAAGTCCGCCACCAGCTGGCCGCGCGAAGGCGCCAGCGGATTGTGCTCCTGCGGGTTGCGCACGTTGGTGATGGCCGCAAAGCGCGACGGCGCACCCTGCGCCGGTGCGGCGCCAGCGGCGTCCGGCCGCGTGATGCCCATCCAGCTGCCGCCCGCCTTCAGGTCGCGGCCCGCGAAGATGTGCGGCGCGTCCGGCCATGGCGCGGCCGGTTGCGTGTCGCGGTCGTAGAATTCATCGCGGTTGGCGGCGGCGATCAGGGGCACGCCGGGCACCACCTGCCAGGCAAAGACGATCAGGCACATGGCGGCAAGTCCTCGAATTTTTCCACGTGGCGCGGACCGGCAATCCAGCGCGCCAGGTCCGCTTCGGCCGCCGCGGCTTCCAGCGCGGCAGGAAAGTCCGGCCCGGCGCCGGTGTACACCTCCATCCAGGTCTGCACCCCTTCGGGCGCTTCCGGCCGCCGCTTGAGCTGCACCGCCACCCCGTGCGCAGCCGACAGCGCCGCCTGCATGGCGATGACCGCCTCGCGCAGGCTGGCCGCATGCCCGGCCTGCACCTTGTAATACACGTAGAAGTCCATGCTTAGACGTCGAGCTTGTCCAGCACGTAGGGCAGGGGCTTGAACTGCAAGGCCGGCCCGCTGGCCGAGCCGAAACGCACGTCGCCCGCTTCCAGCGCTTCCAGCTTCATTTCCACCAGCGCATCGACGCCGCCCGCGCCATTGCGCGCCGTGTTCACCACCATGCCGCACGGCTGCTCGGGGTCGGCCGGCGAGAACACTTCCGCGCCCGGCGCGGCGGTTGGGTCGGCGATGGTGGCCAGCGCCGTGCGGCGTTTCAGCTTGCCCAGGTACTGGCTGCGTGCCACGATTTCCTGGCCCGGATAGCAGCCCTTCTTGAAGTTCACGCCGCCCAGCAGCTCGAAATTCACCATTTGCGGCACGAATTGTTCCTGGGTGCCGGGGCCGACCTGCGGCACGCCCGCGTGGATCTCGGACAGGCGCCAGGCCTCGTTGCCGCCCACCACCAGGCGGTCCTTGAGCATGGAGGCCGCCATCGACGCCGTGTCGGGCGAAGCCAGCCACAGGTAGCGCGGTGCACCGAACGCATCGGCCACGCGCAGCACGGTGCCCAGGGGATGGTCCAGCTTGGTATACGGCGCAGGGGGCAGGGCATCGAACCAGGTCTGCAGCACCGCTTCGGCCTCGCCGCCGCCCACGGCCAGGGTCACGAACTGGTCGCTCACGTCGGCCGGCTTGGTCTTGGCGCGCAGGATGAACATCTGCAAACGCTTCTGCACCGCCGGCTGGATCGCGCGCGGCAACTGCAGGAAGATCGATTCCTCGTTGCGCCACATCAGGAAGGACGCCAGCATGCGTCCCTTGGGCGAACAGTAGGCGGCCAGGCGCACCTCGGCCAGGCCCAGGTGCTCCACATCATTGGTCAACTGGTTATGCAGGAAACTGGCCGACTCCTCGCCGGTGAATGCGATCAGGCCCTGGTCGGTCAGGGGCGCGACAAAACCGCTGGCCAGCTGGGTCGTGGTCAGGATTTCTTGTTCCTGTGTTAAAAGTTGATTCCAATTATTCATAAAACTCCATATTCTGACGGTGAAGCATTATCATTACGGGCTTCATTATAGTGATCCCGCGCAAATCGCGCCGGGTGCCTGGAAAACGCTGTCGTCCAGGCTGAAACTGGTTCAAGATAGGGTATCGAACGGGCATTCGGAAATGGCTTTTATAAGAAAGACGATCGCACTGGGTTTGCTGGCCGCGGCAGGGGCCGTGGGGGGATTTGCCTGGTGGGCAGGAAAGCCTGTCATCAGCGAAGAGCCGGCTATTGAATTCACCATCAGCAAAGGCAGTGGCGCCAGCGCCGCCGGCCAGCAGATGGCGGCCGCCGGCGTGCCGATCCAGCCGCTGATGTTCAACCTGCTGGCGCGCGCCACCGGCAAGAGCGGCCAGCTGAAGGCCGGCACGTACGAGCTGAAACCCGGCACCACGCCGCTGCGCCTGATCGACCAGCTGGTACGGGGCGAGTTCGCCCAGGAGTCGCTCACCATCATCGAAGGCTGGACGTTCCGCCAGATGCGCCAGGCCGTCGCCGCGCACGAGGGGCTCAAGCACGATACAGCCGGGCTCAGCGACCGCGAGCTGATGGAACGCATCGACCCCGATTTCAAGGATCCGGAAGGCTTGTTCTTCCCGGATACTTATCTGTTTGCCAAGAACTCCAGCGAGCTGGCCATCTACCGCCAGGCCCACAGCATGCTGATGAAGCGCCTCGGCGAGGCGTGGGAAAAGCGCGCGCCAGGCCTGCCGTACAAGACCCCCTATGAAGCGCTGATCATGGCCTCCATCGTGGAGAAGGAAACCGGCCAGAAGTCCGAGCGCGACATGATCGCCGCCGTGTTCGTCAACCGCCTGAAACTGGGCATGCTGCTGCAGACCGACCCCACCGTGATCTATGGCATCGGGGCCAGGTTCGACGGCAATATCCGCAAGAAGGACCTGGAAACCGACACCCCCTACAATACCTACCTGCGCGTGGGCTTGCCGCCGACCCCGATTTCGCTGCCGGGCCTGGCCTCGCTGACGGCGGCCCTGGCCCCGGCCAAGTCGGGCGCCCTGTACTTTGTGGCGCGCGGCAATGGCACCAGCCAATTCTCCGATAACCTGACCGACCATAACCGGGCGGTCAACCAGTACCAGAAACAATGACCAAGCGCGGTAAATTCATCACTTTCGAAGGCATCGACGGTGCCGGCAAATCGACCCATATCCAGTTCGTTGGCGAGCTCATCAAGGCACGCGGCGTGGAACTGGTCAGCTCGCGCGAGCCGGGCGGCACCCCGCTGGGCGAAAAGCTGCGCGAACTGTGGCTGCACGAAACCATGCACGTGGAAACCGAAACCCTGCTGGTGTTCGCCAGCCGCCGCGAGCACCTGGCGCAGGTGATCGAACCCGGCCTGGCGCGCGGCGCCTGGGTGATTTCCGACCGTTTCACCGATGCCAGCTTCGCCTACCAGGGCGGCGGGCGCGGGCTGAGCCGGGAAAAGCTGGAAATCCTGGCGCACTGGGTGCATCCGGGCCTGGAACCCGACCTGACCATCCTGTTCGACGTGCCGCTGGAAGTGGCGCGGGCCCGCCTGGATGCGACGCGCGACCTGGACCGCTTCGAGCGGGAGAAGGCCGACTTCTTCATGGCCACTCGCGCCGAGTACCTGCGCCGCGCCGCCGAGGCGCCGCACCGTTTCCGCGTCATTGATTCCACCCGCAGCATCGCAGACATCCAGGCCGAGCTGGCACAGATCGTGGGAGCGCTGAATTGAGCGGCCATGTCTATCCATGGCAGCAGGGCGCGTGGCAGCAGTTGCAGCAGCTGCGCCAGCGCATGCCGCACGCCATCCTGTTCCATGGCGCCGGCGGCATCGGCAAGGCCGATTTCATCGAGCAGTTCGCCCAGGCCCTGCTGTGCGAGAACGCCCGTCCCGACGGCCACGCCTGCGGGGAATGCCCGAGCTGCGGCTGGTTCCAGCAGCAGAGCCACCCGGATTACCGCCGCGTGCGGCCGGAAGCCATGGAGGACGAGCCGGGCGAAGGCGACGAGGGCGAAGACAAGAAGGCCGCCAAGAAGGCCCCGTCCAAAGAGATCAAGATCGAGCAGATCCGCGCCCTGGCCGATTTCATGAACATCTCGACCCACCGCCAGGGCTTGCGCGTGGTGGTGCTGTACCCGGCCGAAGCGCTCAACATGCCGGCCTCGAACGCCTTGCTGAAGACGCTGGAAGAACCGCCGCCAGGCACCGTCTTCCTGCTGGCGTCGAATGGACTGGACCGCGTGCTGCCGACCATCCTTTCGCGCTGCCGCAAGTTCGCCATGCCGATGCCCTCGCACGCCGAAGCGCTGGCCTGGCTGAAGGAGCAGGGCGTGCCGGACGCCGACAGCTGGCTGCGCGAAGCGGGCGGCTCGCCGCTGGCCGCCGCCGCTGCCTCTGAAACGGGCAACCGTGAAGAATTGGACGCTTTCCTGCAGTACCTGGCCCGCCCCAGCGTGGAAGGCGCCCTGAAAACTGCGGATAAATTGCAGAAAGTGCCACTGTCCGCGTTGGTATCGTGGCAACAACGCTGGCTTTACGACCTGTTTTCGTACAAACTGGCAGGAAACATCCGTTATTATCCCCGTTACCAGCGCGAGCTGGCCGGGCTGGCCGACAAGGTGAACATCAGCCGCCTGATGGGAGCGATCAAGGGCGCCAACGAACGGCGCGCGACGTCCGACCATCCACTGTCGCCCAAATTGTTTATTGAAGATATGCTTCTTGACTACACCGCTTGCTGTAGCTGAAGAAAGGAATTGAATGAGTGCAAGCCCAACCGATCCGAACACTGTGCCGCTGAACCGGCCCACGGTGCTGTCGCTGGCGATCAAGGAAAAGGCGGCCCTGTATGCGGCCTATATGCCTTTCCTGAAGCACGGCGGCATGTTCGTGCCGACGCAGAAGCCGTACAAGATTGGTGACGAAATCTACCTGTTGCTGACGCTGATGGACGATCCGAACAAGTACGCCATCGCCGGCAAGGTGGTCTGGATCACGCCTGCCGGCGCGGCCAACAACAAGACGCAAGGCATCGGCGTCCACTTCCCGGACGACGAAACGGGTACCCGTACCCGCCTGCGCATTGAAGAAATCCTGGGCGCGGCACTGCGCTCATCCCGCGCCACCCATACCCTTTGACGCATGACGAAGTACCGCCACCGCATTGCCACGCTTGACGACTTGCCGGCCATTGTCGCCATCTACAACAGCACCATCGCGTCGCGCGAAGTGACCGCCGATACCGAGCCGGTCTCGGTGGAATCGCGCCTGCCGTGGTTCCACGACCACCAGCCCGGACGCCGGCCGCTGTGGGTGATCGAAGAGGCCGGACGCGACGGCATCATCGGCTGGATTTCCTACTCGAATTTCTATGGCCGCCCGGCGTATTCCGGCACGGCGGAAGTGTCGATCTACATCGACGAAGCGTGGCGCGGCAAAGGCGTCGGCCGCTATGCCCTGCAGGAGGCCATCGATTTCGCGCCGCAGGTACAGGTGCACACTGTGCTTGGCTTCATTTTCGGCCACAACAAGCCATCGTTGGCGCTGTTTGAAAAGTTCGGCTTCGAGACCTGGGCCCGGCTGCCGCGCGTCGCCAACCTGGACGGCATCGAGCGCGACCTCATCATCCTCGGCAAACGCGTCGCCTAAAACGCGCCGGCCAGCTTGGCGATGATGCCGAGCAGCAGGGCCAGGATCGAGAGCAGGGCGCTGAAGGTCCAGCGAAAACCGCGGTGCATTTCCTGGCGCAACTCCGATATTGACCTTTCACGTGCTTCGCGTTCGCCGGCGAGCGCCGCCCGTTGTTCGGCGAAGCCACGCTCCATCGCCTCCCGCAGGGCGTTCGTCGCCTCGCGCTGCTCGGCAAAGCCGCGCTCCATGGCATCCCTCAGGCCCCGCATCTCTTCTTGCTGCACAGCAAAGTTGCGTTCTACCGTCGTGTGCAAAGATTTGAACCCCACTTTAAGTACCGCAGTCTCCGCTTCCACTTTTGACATACGTTCTTCAAGCTCCATCGTTTCCTCCGCAGCGCTGTTTCCGCTACTTTGGCGCAGCGGCATAGTGGGGTGTTGATATTGGACAGGCGCTGGCTGGAAAAGTTCCGCATCGGCTAAAATGCCGGGATGTTTATCGATTCCCACTGCCATATCGACTTCCCGGAGCTGTCGGCCCGGATGCCTGAAATCCTCGCCAAAATGGCGGAAAACAAGGTCAGCCACGCGCTGTGCGTATCGGTCGACCTGCCGGACTTCCCGCGCGTCCTGGCGCTGGCCGAGCAATATCCCCACATCTACGCCTCGGTCGGCGTCCATCCCGATTACGAAGACACACCCGAACCGACCGTCGAACAACTGGTCGAGCTGGCGAAACACCCGAAGATCGTTGCCATCGGCGAAACCGGCCTCGACTACTACCGCCTGGAAGGCGACCTCGAATGGCAACGCGAGCGCTTCCGCACCCACATCCGCGCCTCGCGCGAATCGCGCAAGCCGCTGATCATCCACACCCGTTCCGCCTCGGAAGACACCATCCGCATCATGCGCGAGGAGGGCGCCGGCACCGACCAGGGCGGCGTGGCGGGTGTGATGCACTGCTTTACCGAATCGCTGGAAGTGGCG
>CBHWEO010000098.1:0-17439 GCA_966112955.1 uncultured Duganella sp.
TTCATGTCGTCCAAATCGAAATTTTCCCCCAAAATTTTTCGTTTTCCCAGTGATCACCCCGACTTTCAAACCGGACTTTTCGGGCCCGTTTTTTTTGTCAGAAAATGTTTCAACTCCGGCAGCGCCGCGGCGGTGGAGTATATTGATCCTATCTACGAAAGGATCCCATCATGAAACACCATGCTCGCTTCTGGATTGCCGCCGCGCTGCTGCTGGCCGCCGCCAGCGCGGCCTCGGCCGGCGAGGTGACTGTCAAGTACCAGGAACCGGAACGCTTTTCCGACGTGCCCTTCTGGGACAAGGACCGTGAGCAGGTGCTGAAGGAACTCACGGCGCACTTCCAACACCTGGCCCGGCAATTGCCGGCCAACCAGCAACTGACCGTCACGGTGACCGACCTCGACCTGGCGGGCCGGGTCGAGCCGCGCCGCCGCACCATCCATGACATCCGCGTGCTGCGCGGCGGGGCCGACTGGCCCACCATGGAATTGCAGTACACGCTGGAGCAGGACGGCAAGGTGATCGCCAGCGGTACCGACCGCCTGAGCAATATGATCTACCTCGACCAGTTCAACCGCTATGGGGAAAACGATACCCTGCGCTACGAAAAGCCGATGGTCGACGAGTGGTTCAAGAAGAACTTCGGCGTGCCGGCGCAGCTGAGCAGGAAGTAAGGCCGCTCAGTCGACCCAGTTGACGCGGCTGAACTTGGCCCGGAAGTCGTCCGGCATCGGCACCACCTGGCTGTGCGCGTAGTGGTAGAACACGAAGCCCTGCTTGGCCATGGCCACCAGCGTGCCGTCGGCCGGGCGGGTGATGCGGAAGATCACGTCGCCGCCATACTTGTTGAAATCCATCACGCCGACCTCGAACAGCAGCTGGTCGCGCGCGTGCGCTTCGGCGCGGTAGGTGGTGGCCAGGTCGGTGACGATGATGCCGGTGCCGTCGGCCTCGGTTTCCTGCACGCCGAATTCGAACAGGAAGCGCGCCCGCGCTTCCGAGATCATGGAAATCATCGAATCGTTGCCCAGGTGGTTGGCGGCGTTGATATCGGTCACGCGCACCGTCAGCTGGGTCGAAAAGCAGAATTGATCGTCCGGGAACGACAGCGTCAGTCTGGCCATCTCGTGCAAAGGCGGGTTGGAAAGCGCCCATTGTACCGTCGTCGCCGCTACTTGCGCACGATCTGGTACACCTTGCCCGTGCCGCTCAGCATGTACAGTTCGCCCGCCGCATCCTGGCCGAAGGCCGGCACCGCGCCGATATCGCCCACCGCCCAATCCTTTGCCTCGGCCACCGCGCCATTGGCGTACAGGAAGCTCTTCAGGAAGCCCTTGCAGTAGTCCGAATACAGGTAGCGCCCGGCCAGCTCGGGCAGGGCGGTGCCGCGGTAGACGTAGCCGCCCGTGATCGAGCAGCCGTTGGCGTCGTTGGCGCCGTGCTGGTAGTCGAAAACGGGCAGGGTCAGGCCCTGCTGGGCGCAACTGGTGGCGTTGTAGCAGGCGGTGCCTTCCATGATGTTCCAGCCGTAATTGGCCGCTTTCAGCGCCGATGAGACGATATTGACTTCCTCGCGCTGGTCCTGGCCCACGTCGGCAATGTAGAGCGAAGCGCTGCTGGTATCGAAGGCGAAGCGCCAGGGGTTGCGCAAGCCGTAGGCCCAGATCTCGCCGCGCTTGCCGTCCTGGCCGACGAACGGGTTGTCGGCCGGCACGTTGTACAGCGGCGGCTGCGGGTTGTCCACGTTCAGGCGCAGCAGCTTGCCCAGCAGTGAATCGAGGTTTTGCGCATTGCCGTTGGGGTCGCCGGCCCCGCCGCCGTCGCCGGTGCCGGCATACAGGTAGCCGTCCGGGCCGAAGGCCAGCATGCCGCCGTAGTGGTTGGTGTACTGTGGATGCGGGATGGTGATGATGCGCTTCAGGGAATCCTTGTCGGCCAGGTCGGGGCTGGCGGCCGAGACTTTCGCTTCGTCGATGGCGATGTTGCTGAACTTGTCCGTGTAATAGATGTAGAACTTGCCGTTCTGCGCATAGCCGGGATGGAAGGCCATCGACAGCAGGCCGCCTTCGCCGGTGACGCTGATCAAGCCGCTCAGGTCGAGGAAGGGCGTCGCGCGCAGGCTGCCATCGCCGGCCAGGATGCGGATGCGGCCGGCGCGCTCGACGATGAAGCGGCGCGGGTCGCCGGCCGGCGCGGTCAGCAGCAGCGGCGCGTCCAGGCCGCTGGCTACTTCGCGCAGGGCCAGGGCGAAGGCGGGCGGTTCGGGCTTGGGCGGTTCCGGCGTGGGAGGCTGCGGCGCCGGGGTTTCCGGCTGCGTGACCGGGGCGGCTGCACCGCCGCCGCCGCCGCAGGCGGCCAGCACGGCGGCGAGCAGGGTGGCCAGCACGGTACCGGCCAGGGCCGGCGCGGGCGGGGTGTGCGCGGCGGGCGCGCGCCCGGAATTCTGGTCTTCAGCCATCGTTTCCTCCGGAAGGGATCCAGCGCTCGAGCTTAGGGGTGCACGCCAGGGTCATCTGTGCGGCAGCGCACGCAGGCTTACTGGTTCTCGCTCAGGAACAGCAGGGTATGGCCGTGCGCTTCGGCGGCGCTGCGCTGGTGGTAGCTGCCGCGGTGGTTGCAATTGAAGCCGTGCTCGGCATCCGGGTAGAGGTGCAGTTCCACCTGCTCGTTGTCGCCGAAAGCTTCGGCAATGCGGCGCACCGCCTCGCGCGGGATATGGCTGTCGCGCCCGCCGAAATGCAGCAGCAGGGGCGCCCGGATCTCGGCCGCGCGGTCGAGGCAGTGCTGGATGCCGCCGCCATAGTAGGCCACCGCATGCTCGGCATGGCCGTTGGCCAGGGCCAGGTAAGCCATGCGGCCGCCCCAGCAATAGCCCAGCGCGGCCAGGCGTCCGGCGGCGCCCGGCGTGGCGCGCAGGGCGTCGGCGGCGGCGCCGATGTCGGCCTGGGTTTGCGCCACGTCGGCGCGCTGCATGCACTGGGCGGCGCGGCCCCAGTCCGCCTCGTCATAGCCGAATTCCAGGCGCTTGCCCTGGCGCCAGAACAGGTCGGGCGCCAGCACCACATAGCCGTCGGCGGCGTACTGCTCGGCCACGGCGCGGATGTGGGCGTTGACGCCGAAGATTTCCTGCAACAGCAGCAGGGCGGGGCCGTGGCCGCTGCGCGGCAGGGCCAGGAAGGCATCGAACGCGCCGTCGGGGCCGGCGACCGTAGTCCACTGGGTGCTGAGGTCCATGGCGCCGCCTCAGGACGGGCGCGGCCGGGCCAGCGCCTGCAGGCAGGCGTCCAGGTCCTGGCGCGCGAAGGCCGACACGTTCTTCGCCATCTCGGCCGTGACGAGCTTGCGGGTCTGCTTGTCCAGGCTGTCGCGCAGCAAGCCCAGGAAGCGCGGCGCGGCTACCAGGGCCAGGTGCTGGAAGCGGTGCTGGGCGGCCGCCGTGTCGAGCCGGTGGCCGAGCTCGCGCGCGAACTGGCGCACCTCATGCTGTACCGGTTCCTCCACCCGCGGCGCGGTATGGCCGCGTCCCTCCGGGCCGAAATACTGGCCGTGGCTGTCGGACGCCAGCTGGCGGTTGTCGGCCCGCCCCAGCGGGTTGGCCAGGTCTTCGATTTCCTCTGCCGGCAGCTGGCCGTCGCGCAGCTGGAAGATGCGGGCGTGGCTGCTGTCAGCCACGACGATCCAGGTTTTCTCCATGGTCGCCTCCTCGTGGTGTGGGCGGCCCAGTATAGCGCCGCCCGCCAGGCGCCCGGCGCGCGCCAGCCGGCGGGAAATCTTGCCTAGTAGCATTAACCGTCCGGGCGTGCGAAAATGGTAAGCTGGTACGGCGACGGCAGGGGGCAGGGACAGGGGCTTATGGAACAGGCGATCAGCGCAGCACCACAGCAGGTATTCCGCACCCGTACCGCGGCGTTGGCGCTGCTGTGCGGCTTTGCCTTGACCGGCGCCCTGTTTGTCGGCGCCAGCCGGCTGGAAGCGCAGCGCGCCCAGCTGGCATTCGAGCAGCGCGTACAGGCGCGCGCCTTCGTGCTGCGCGAAGGCATCGGCGGCGCGCTGGCCAGCCTGCACGCGGTCAACCAGCTGTTCGTGGCCCGGCCCGATGCCAGCCGCGAGGAATTTCACCGTTTCGTCACGCCCCTGCTGGCGCGCCACCCGTATGTGCTGGGGATCAGCTACCTGCGCTTCATCGACGCGGCCGAGCGGCCGGCGTTCGAGGCGTCGCTGCAAGCCTTGTTGCCGGGCACCGTGGTGCGCGAGCTGCAGGACGGGGTGCCGCTGCCGGCGCCGCCGCGGCCGCGCTACCGGGTGATCGATTACATCGAGCCGCTGGCCGGCAATGAGGCCGCGCTTGGCCTCAACACCCTGCGCTCCGAGCGCGACGACCCGGCCCGGCGCCGTGCCTACGCCAGCGGCGCGCCGGCCGCCGGGCCGCTGGTGCAGCTGGCCCAGCGCGACGGTGCGCGGGCGCGGCGCGGCGTGGTGGTGGCGATGCCGCTATACGGCGGCGGCCGGGTGCTGGCCGAGACGGCGCTCACCCTGCAGCCGGGCGAGATGATCGCAAAGATTTTCGCCGGCGCCGGGCCGGAAGCGGCGGCACTTGCCATGCAGGTGTATGCCAATGCCACACCCGACCCCGAGACCCTGGTGTATGCGGCGCCGGCGGCGCCCGCCGGCGACGGGCTGCTGCTGCCGGACTGGCTGTACCCGGCGCGCCCGGCGCCGCTGCAGCTGCCGCTGGACGTGGCCGGCTCGCGCTGGCTGCTGGTGGCGCAGCCGCCCACCGAAGTGCTGGCCGGCGAACACCTGGCCTCCCTGTCCACGCTGGCGCTGGGCATCCTGGCCACCCTGATCGGCGCCGCCTTCGTCGACTCGCTGAAGCGGCGCAAGGTGCTGATCCAGCAGCGCGTGGAAGCGCGCACCGCCGAACTCAAGGCCGCCAACCAGGCCTTGCTGCTGCGCCAGCGCGCCATCGAATCGAGCACCAACGCGGTGGTGATCACCTCGACCGACGCCCACATCCCCATCGTCTACGTCAACCCGGCCTTCGAGCGCATCACGGGCTACCGCAGCGAGGAAGTGGTGGGCGGCAGCATGCGCATCCTGGTCGGCAGCGACACCGACCAGTCGGGCATCGACGAATTGCGCGCGGCGGTGCGCGACCGGCGCGACGGCCACGCCGTGCTGCGCTGCTACCGCAAGGACGGCACGCAATATTGGAACGACGTCTACCTGTCGCCGGTGCGCGACGAGCAGGGCAAGGTGGTCAACTACATCTCGATCCAGCACGACGTGACCGCCATCAAGACCTATGAATCGGAGCTCGAGCACCGCGCCACGCACGACGCGCTGACCGGCCTGCCCAACCGCGTGCTGCTGCGCGACCGCCTGGCGCAAACCATCCAGCATTCGGCGCGCAAGGGCCACGAGCTGTGGCTGGTGTCCATCGACCTGGACCGCTTCAAGTTCACCAACAGCCGCCTCGGCCACCAGGGCGGCGACCGCCTGCTGCAGATCGTGGCGGCGCGCCTGCAGGCGGCGGTGCGGCCGGTGGACACGGTGGCGCGCCTGGGCGGCGACGAATTCGCGCTGCTGCTGTTGCCGGAACGGGGCGGCCATGCGCCGCGCGCCGAGCAGCTGCAGCGCGTGCTGGACAGCGTGGCGGCGCCGCTGGTGCTGGACAACACGGAACTGTTCCTGACCGCCAGCGCCGGCATTGCCGCCTTCCCGACCGACAGCAAGGAACCCGGCGTGCTGGTGGAGCGCGCCGACATCGCCATGTTCCGCGCCAAGGAGATGGGCGGCAACCAGTACCAGTTCTACACGGCGGCCATGAACGAGCAGCTGGGCGAGCGGCTGCGCATCGAAAGCGCGCTGCGCACGGCGCTGGAGCGGCGCGAGTTCGAGCTGCATTACCAGCCGCAGGTCGATTGCCGCACCGGCCACTTCATGGGCATGGAAGCGCTGATCCGCTGGCGCCATCCGGAGATGGGCATGGTGGCGCCCAACCGCTTCATCCCGCTGGCCGAGGAAACCGGCCAGATCCTGGCCGTGGGCCACTGGGTGCTGCGCACCGCCTGCCGCCAGCTGCGCGACTGGCAGCACGCCGGCCGCAAGCACTTGCGCATGGCGGTCAACGTGTCGGCGCGCCAGCTGGCCGAGCCGGACTTCGTGCAGGGCGTGGCGGACGTGCTGGCCGACACCGGCCTGGCGCCGCAATGCCTGGAGCTGGAACTGACCGAGAGCGCGGTGATGGACGACGTGGCGCACGCCACCGCCGTCATGCACGAATTGAAGAAGCTGGGCGTGAAGCTGGCGATCGACGATTTCGGCACCGGCTATTCCTCGCTGGCGCACCTGAAGCGCTTCGAGATCGACGTGCTGAAGATCGACCAGACCTTCGTGCGCGACCTGGCGGACGACCCGGACGACGCGGCCATCGTCACCACCATCATCGCGCTGGCGGAAAACCTGGGGCTGGAAGTGATTTCGGAAGGGGTGGAAACGCAGCAGCAGCTCGACTTCCTGCACCGCCACGGCTGCATCCACATGCAGGGTTACTTCTTCGGCCGGCCGCTGCCGGCCGAAGCCTTCCTCGCCCTGCTGGAACGGAACGAGGCCGAGCTTAGCGTTTCACAAAGCTGAACGGGTCGCCCTTCTTCCAGGCCGGCATGGTCTTGCCGTTGGCGACCTCGTAGCCCAGGTTGAGGGTGAACTGGGCTTGCTGCACCATGCCCGACAAATCCCAGTCGGCATGGTATTCGTCGCGCACGCTGTGGTAGTCGCCCTTGAAGGCCACGATCCTGGCGGCCGAGGCGTCGTGCGTGTGCTCGAACTCGAAATGGCCGTCGCCGGAGAACACGGCGGAACCGACGTTAAAGGCCGGCACGCCCGCCTTGGCGAACTGGAAGTGGTCGGCGCGGAAGTAGGCGCCCGACAGGTCGGGGATCGGCGGCGCCAGTTTCAGGCCCATGCGCTGCGCCACCTTGGCGGCGGTGTCGGCCAGCGTGCTGCGCTCGGCGCCGGCCACGCCGATGTCTTTGGTGCGGCCGGCAAAGTTCATCGAATCGAGGTTGAGGTCGGCCAGCGTGCGCTTGAGCGGGAACACCGGGTTGGCGACGTAGGCGGAGGCGCCATGCATGCCCACTTCCTCGGCGGCCGGCCACAGGAAGACCTGCGAGCGCTTGGCCGGCTTCTGCACGGCGGCGGCAGCCATCGCCAGCAGGGCGGCGGCGCCGGAGCCGTTGTCGATGGCGCCGTTGTAGATGCGGTCGGTGCCGTCGGCCGGCCCGTCCGCCTTGCCCAGGTGGTCCCAGTGCGCCGAGTAGACCACGGCTTCGTCCTTCAGCTTCGGATCGCTGCCGGGCACGATGCCGACCACGTTGAACTGTTCCACCTGGCGGATGCTGGAGCGGATTTCGCTGTGCGCGCTGATCTTCAGGTCGACCGGGCGGAAGTCGCGCCGCTCGGCGGCGGCGCGCAGCGTGTCGAGGTCGAAGCCGGCCGCCTTGAACAGGGTGCGCGTGTACTCTTCGCTCAGCCAGCCTTCCACCAGGTTGCCGCCGCCGGGCTGGTGGAAGCGCTCCAGCGCGAAGCTGGTGGCCGGCACGTTCCAGCCGTAGGCGGCGGACGGCGTGGTGTGGATCAGCAGGGCGCCGGCGGCGCCGCGGCGCACCGCTTCCTCGTACTTGTACATCCAGCGGCCGTAATAGGTGTAGCCCTTGCCGGCAAAGCGGTTCGGCTCTTCGGCGGTGGGCTGCGGGTCGTTGACCATCATGACCAGGATCTTGCCCTTGACGTCGGCGTCCTTGTAATCGTTCCAGTTCTCTTCCGGCGCGATGGCGCCGTAGCCGACGAACACCAGCGGCGCGTCGAACACCACTTCCGCGCGGCCGCTGCCGGTGCCGATCAGCACATCCTCGCCCACGCGCGGGCTCAGGGTGGCGGCGCCGGCGGCGAAGCGGATCGAACTGCCCGGCAGCAGCCGCGTGCCCTGGAATTTCACCGGCTGGCGGTAGGAACCGTTCGGCATCGGTTGCAGGCCGATGGCGGCGGCCTGGGTTTCCAGGTAGCGCACGGCGAGGTCGCCGCCGCGCTGGCCGGTGCCGCGGCCCTCCAGCAGGTCGTCGGCCAGGAAGGACAGGTGGGCGCGCAGCGGCGCCTCCTTCACGACGGGCGCTTGCTGCGCTGCGGCACAAGCGGCGGCCAGCAGCAGGCTGGCGGGGAGCAGGTGTGTGGTTTTCATGGCGCCGATCTTACCGCATAATGGGACGACACATGGGAGACGGCATGCAAGTCATCATCATCACCGGGGCCTCCGACGGCATCGGGGCGGAAATGGCGCGCCAGCTGGCGCGGGAGGGCGGCAAGGACGTGGCGCTGGTGCTGGCGGCGCGCAATGAAGCGGCCTTGCAGGCGGTGGCTGCCGATTGCATGGCCGCCGGCGCCGCCGCGCTGGCGGTACCAACCGACGTCGCGCAGCAGGCGCAATGCCGCCAGCTGGTGGCGGCCACGGTGGAACGCTTCGGCCGCATCGACGCCCTGGTCAACAACGCCGGCCGCTCGGCGCACGCGCTGTTCGAGGACGTGGCGGACCTGGGCTGGTATGAAGAGCTGATGAAGGTGAACCTGTGGGGCGCCATCTGGTGCACCCATGCCGCGCTGCCTTACCTGAAGGCGTCGCGCGGGCGTATCGTGGCGGTGTCTTCGCTGGCCGGGCTGGTGGGCGTGCCGGGGCGCACCGCCTACGGTGCGACCAAGTTCGCCATGGCGGGTTTTTTCGAGGCGTTGCGGGCCGAGATGAAGCCGCATGGCGTCAGCGTCACTACCGCTTACCCGGGCGTGGTCGACACACAGATCCGTTATCGCGGCTACAACGCGGCGGGCGGGGCGCTGGGCAAGAGCAGCCTGCGCGAGGACGATGCCATGCCGGTGGCCGAATGCGCGCGGCAGATCATCGCCGGCATGCAGGCGTGCCGGCGGGAGGTGGTGATGACCGCGAAGGGCAAGCTGGGACGCTGGCTGAAACTGCTGGCGCCGGGGCTGATCGAGAAGATGGCGCTGAATGCGCTGAAGGATGACGTGAAACCGCAAAACCGGTAAATCAGGGCCAAAGCGGTAAAATAGCGCCTTCCGTCGCATCAAGGCGATACCAACAATAACCCAATGAGTGCCGCCATGCCAGACACCCTGTTTACCGATTTGAACCTCAGCGCCCCCATCCTGAAGGCGCTGAAGGAAGTGGGCTACGAGACACCGACCCCCATCCACGCTTCCACCAATCACTACCTGCTGGAGAACCGCGACGTGCTGGGCACCGCGCAAACCGGCACCGGCAAGACCGCCGCCTTCGCGCTGCCGATCCTGTCGCGCATCGACATCAAGCAGGCCGCGCCCCAGGCGCTGGTGCTGGCGCCGACGCGCGAACTGGCGATCCAGGTGGCGGAAGCCTTCCAGCGTTACGCCGCCCACATCCCGAAATTCCACGTGCTGCCGATCTACGGCGGCCAATCGTACGGCCCGCAGCTGCAGGCGCTGCGCCGCGGCGTGCATGTCGTGGTGGGCACCCCGGGACGCGTCATCGACCACCTGGAAAAAGGCTCGCTCGACCTGTCGCAGCTGAAAACCCTGGTGCTGGACGAGGCCGACGAAATGCTGCGCATGGGCTTCATCGAAGACGTCGAGCGCATCCTGCAGGAGACGCCGGAATCGCGCCAGACCGCGCTGTTCTCGGCCACCATGCCGGCGCAGGTGAAGCGCATCGCCACCACCTACCTGAACGACCCGGCCGAAGTGATGGTGGCGGCCAAGACCACCACCAACACCAATATCCGCCAGCGCTACTGGCTGGTGTCCGGCATGCACAAGCTGGACGCGCTGACGCGCATCCTGGAAGCGGAGCCGTTCGACGGCATGATCATCTTCTCGCGCACCAAGATCGGCACCGAGGAGCTGGCGGAGCGCCTGCAGGCGCGCGGCTTTTCGGCCGGCGCCATCAACGGCGACATGCAGCAGGCGGCGCGCGAACGCATCATCGGCCAGCTGAAGGACGGCAAGATCGACATCCTGGTCGCCACCGACGTGGCGGCGCGCGGCCTGGACGTGGAGCGCATCTCGCACGTGGTCAACTACGACGTGCCCTACGACCCCGAAAGCTACACCCACCGCATCGGCCGCACCGGCCGCGCGGGGCGCAGCGGCGAGGCCATCCTGTTCATCACGCCGCGCGAGCGCAACCTGCTCAAGCTGATCGAACGCACCACGCGCCAGCCGGTCACGCCGATGACGTTGCCGACCATCCAGGCCGTCAACGACGTGCGCGTGCAGCGCTTCAAGGACCAGATCACCGACACGCTGGCGCAGGAAGGCCTGTCCTTCTTCGAAACCCTGGTGCGCGAGTACGAGGCGGAACACAATATCCCGGCGGTGGAAGTGGCGGCCGCGCTGGCGATGATGGCGTGCGGCGGCAAGCCGCTGCTGCTGGACAAGTCGCGCGAGAAAGGCTGGCATGAGGACGGCGCGCCGCGCCAGGAGCGCGAAGGCCGCGAGCCGCGCGAACCGCGTGAGCCACGCGAGCCGCGCCCGAAGAAGGAGCGCATCGCACGCGAACCGGAGCAGGGTATGGCGACCTACCGCGTGGAAGTGGGCTACCAGCACGGCGTCAAGCCGGGCAATATCGTAGGCGCCATCGCCAACGAGGGCGGCGTCGATTCCAAGTTCATCGGCCGCATCGAAATTTACGACGACTATTCGCTGCTGGACATGCCGGCCGACCTGCTGCCGGGCGACCTGGATGCGATTGCCGCGCTGCGCGTGGCCGGCCAGGCGCTGCGCATCCACCGCGACGGCGAGGCGCCGCCGCCGGCGCCGGCCGCCAAAGCGCCGCGCGCGCCCAAGCCGGAGCGGGCCGAACGCGCCGCGCCGCCGCTGTCTTCGCGCGCCGATGACGACGAGCCGATGTTCGAGGAAGCGCCCAAGCGCAAGAAGAAGGACAAGGCCGAGGGCGGGCCGGCGCCGCTGCCGATGCGCGCTTACCGCGTCGAAGTGGGCGCGCAGGACGGCGTCAACGCCGGCAACCTGGTGGGCGCCATCGCCAACGAGAGCGGCCTGGAGTCGCGCTACATCGGCCGCATCGAACTGTTCGACGACCATGCCTTCGTGGAGATGCCGGACGGGATGCCGGACGATATCTTCAAGCACCTGCGCAAGGTCTGGGTCGGCGGCAAGCAGCTGAAGATGACCCTGGCCGATGCCATGCCGCCCATGTCCGGCAAGCACACCCCGCCGCGCAAGCCGGCGCCGGGCAAGGGCAAGAAGTAAACCTGTTGCTCATCCCGAAAAATTCCGCTATATTGAACAAAAGTTCTGTATAGCGGAATTATTTTTTTAGCATCAAGAGTCGGATTTTCCGACGCCAACCTGCCTACCCGGGCAAGGTGGAAGCCATCACGGCGATGCGGCCTATTAACGGCAACGAAGCGGGCGAGACATGGTGAGCTCTCCGAATCGGGCCAAGCTCTCTGGAGAAAACCATGACGATCCAAGCATCCCTCCCCAGTCCCCACGACATCAGCGTATGGGGCAGCCAGTTCCGCATGACGCACACCTTCCACCTGTCGCTGGGCGCCAATGAGGCGATCGCCGGCCGGCTGGAATCGACCCTGAAAAATTCGCAAGCGCATGTCGACAAATGGGTCATCGTGCGGCGCGGCGGCTGTTACGACCACTGTATTACCGTGGAAGGCATCGGCGAAGAGTCGGCGCGTGAACTGCGCAAGGAGCTGGCGGGCCTGGCCAGCGGCATCAAGGTGCATGTCGAACACTTGCTGCGTTTCGACAGCGACAAGGCGCAGCGCTGATGTTGCCCGATCAGCCACAGCCACGCTATGCTGCGGGTTCATTCCGAATTCGCGAAGGAAAAGCATGCTGAAACTGATCCGCCATTCCCTGTGCGCCGCGGCCGGCGCCGCTGCCGTGGGCGCGTCCGCGGCACCTGCCGACGCGGTGGTGACGCAGCCGCTGGATCTGCCGGGCTACCTGGCGCTGAAAGGTCCGGCACCGGACAAGCGCATCGTCTACGGGCCGGCGCCCAGCCAGTTCGTCGAACTGTTCAAGCCCGCCGGCGCGGGCCCGCACCCAGTGGTGGTGCTGATCCACGGAGGCTGCTGGACGCGCCATTACGACGGCATCGAGCAAATGCGCAATATGGCGGGCGCGCTGGCGAAGCAGGGCATCGCCGTGTGGAGCGTGGAATACCGCCGCCATGACGAGGAGGGCGGCGGCTACCCCGGCATGTACCAGGACGTGGCCACCGCCGTCGACCTGCTGAAGCACGAAGCGAAGGCCAGTGCGCTGGACCTGGCGCGCATCGTGGCGGTCGGCCATTCCGCCGGCGGCCATCTGGCGCAATGGGCCGTATCGCGCCACAAGCTGCCCGAATGGAGCCCGGCCTGGACGCCGCAGCCATTGCCGATCAAGACTGTGATCAGCCTGGGCGGCCTGGCCGACCTGCGTAACGAGGCAGCCCTGATCCGCACCAGCTGCGATTGCGAATCTTCGTTCATTGCGGGCAAGCCGAGCGCGCAGCGGCCGGACATCTTTGCCGACACGTCGCCGGCGGAATTGCTGCCGGCCGGCGTGCACACGGTCCTGATCCACGGCGAGCGCGATACCATCTCGCCCACCGTCACCGGCGAAAACTACGCCCGCCGCGCCCGCGCCGCTGGCGATACCGCCGACGTGCTGGTGCTGCCGGGCGGCAGCCATTTCGATGAAGTCTCCGCCGATTCGAAGTCCTGGCTGATCGTCAGCGCCCAGATCAACAAGGCCCTTGGCCGATGATAACCATGAGCACCCCTCCCGATAATCTGCCAATCTACCGCGTCCTGACCGGCCCCGACGACGCACGGTTCTGCCAACGCGTCAGCGAAATGCTGGCGCTTGGCTACACCCTGCACGGCTCCCCCTCCGTAACCTTTAACGGCGAAACCGTGATCGTCGCCCAGGCGATCGTCTGGCCAAGGACTGAGGCTTGACGTCCACCGGAGTAAGCCAGCGCGATTGATATTTTTTGATCGCATCCTTGACGCTGGAATGCTGAGATAACTCAAGATCGCTTTGTGTAGCGCCGGCTAAGCTTGCTTGACCAAGCGGCCGGAGAGGGTAAAGTGAGAATTGAGTTTGACGTTGGCAAGGATCGGCAAAATAGGGTCAAGCACGGAATTCCGCTTTCCTTCGCCCGGTATCTCAACTGGGATGAAGGCTTTTGCTGGCCCGACGCGAGGTTTGCCTATACCGAGTTCCGCATGAGAGGCTTGGTGCCTGGCGGCGACGCAATCTACTTCGTCGCATTTGTCGAGAGGGGCCATGCGTTGCGAATACTCAGCCTCCGCAAGGCAAACCGGGAAGAGGAGAAAATCTATGCGCGAAACAGTTACCACCGCTGACGGTCGCATTTTCGTTTTGCCGTCCGAGGAAGAAGATGAGCGGATCACGCAGGCAGCGCTTGCAGATCCCGATGCTTTGCCCGTAACAGAAGAGGAGTGGCAGCGCGTTCAGCCGCTGCTGAAACGCTGCCGACTGGCAGAGCCGCCGCTGCCGCCGGTCATGCCTTCGGAGCCGGATACTTGACTCCGTTGAGCTGGATCTTTTCCAGCGCGGCCGCGTGCAGGTCGACCTCGAGCTTGTCGGCGATCTGCACCAGGTACAGCAGCACGTCGGCCAGCTCGTGGCGGATGGCTTGCTGCTGGCCCTCCGCCAGTTCATCGGCGCGGCCGGTGGGCAGCCACTGGAAATGCTCGGCCAGTTCCGCCACCTCCACCGACAGCGCCATCGCCAGGTTCTTGGGCGTGTGGTACTGCTCCCAGTCGCGGGCGGCGGCAAAGGCGCGGGTGCGGTCGCGCAGGTCGCGCAGGGAGTCGGTCATGCCGCCTTCTCCATGAACACGCTCAGGGGATCGTCGCGGTAATCGCCGTACGGGCCGCGCACCGTGTAGCCGAGGCGCCGGTACAGGCCAATGGCTTCCGGCTGCGAAGGCCCGGTCTCCAGCATGAATTGCCGGCAGCCGCGCGCCAGCGCTTCCGCTTCCAGCATGCCGAGCAGGCGCTGCGCCACGCCCTGGCCGCGCGCCGATGGATGCACGAACATGCGCTTCACTTCACCATATTCCGGCGTCACCACCATGGCGCCGCAGCCCACCGCCGCGCCGTCCGCATTGCGCGCCACGGCGAACAGCACATTCGGCTGCAGCAGCGAGTTCATGTCGAGCGCATACACGCACTCCGGGGGATACAGCGACAGCTGGTAATCGTCCAGCAAATCGATCAGGGCCACGACTTCCGGCTGGTTGGGAGTTTCGAGTTTGATGTCCATCCCGGAATGGTATCATCCCCGCGCTACCTGGCCGGGGCCGGCCGGGGAGGAGACGAAGATAAGGATAACCATGAAATCGCTAGTACCCCATGCCATTACCCTGGCAGTCAGCGCACTTGTCGCCACCAGCGGCATCGCCGCCGACAGCGGCGCCCAACCGGCGCGCGCCGAGAACCCTTACCTGAGCCAGGCCGATGCCGCCGCCCGTTCGGCGCGCGTGTCCAACGTGGCCTATGTGCTGGACTTCACCCTGACCGGCAAGGAAAGCTTCAGCAACACCACCACCGTCAGCTTCGACCTGAAGGACAACAGCCAGCCGCTGACCCTGGACCTGGACAAGGCCACCCTCAAGCGCCTGGTGGTGAACGGCAAGGCCGTCGCAGCGCCGCAGTACAACAGCTGGTTCATCACCCTGGCCGCCGCCGACCTGCTGCCCGGCCGCAACACGGTGACGGTGGAATTCGAACGCCCCCACAGCACCAATGGCGAGGGCCTGCACCGCATGGTCGATCCGGTCGATGGCCGCGTCTACACCTACTCGCACTTCGAGCCGGCCGCCGCGCACCAGATGTTCGCGCTGTTCGACCAGCCGGACCTGAAGGCCACCTACCAGGTCAACGTCACCGCGCCTGCCGACTGGACCGTGGTGTCCACCACGCGCGAATCCAAAGTGGAGGACGCCGGCGGCGCCAGGCGCTGGACCTTCCCGGTGTCGAAGATCCTCAGCCCCTACAACTTCTCGCTGCACGCCGGCCCCTATAAAGTGTGGGAGGACGCCAAGTCCGCCAAATACCCGATGCGCCTGTTCGCGCGCCAGTCGGTGGCCGACCAGGTCGACGCGGCCGCGTGGTTCGAGTACACCAGGCAGGGCCTGGCCTGGTTCGACGACTACTTCGGCATCCCCTACCAGTACGGCAAGTACGACCAGCTGCTGGTGCCGGACTTCCTGTACGGCGCGATGGAAAACGCCGGTGCGGTGACCTTCGCCGAACATTCCTTCCTGCACAAGGAAAAAATGTCGGGCGCCGAACGGCACGACCTGGCCAGCGTAATCCTGCACGAAATGGCGCACCAGTGGTTCGGCGACCTGGTCACCATGCAGTGGTGGAACGGCCTGTGGCTGAACGAGAGCTTCGCCTCCTTCATGGGCACCCTGGCCACGGCCGAAGCCACCGAGTTCAAGGACTCGGCCTGGCAGTACTTCTACTCGCAGGGCAAATCCGGCGCCTATGTGCAGGACCAGCGCGTCACCACGCACCCGATCGAAACGCCGGTGCCGTCCACCGCCAACGCCTTCGACAATATCGACGCCATCACCTATTCCAAAGGCGCCTCCACCCTGAAGCAGCTGCGCCACCTGCTGGGCGAGGAAACCTTCCGCAAGGGCGTGCACAACTACCTGGTCAAGTACCAGTGGAAGAACGCGAAGCTGGACGACTTCATCGGCAGCCTGGCCGACGCCGCCGGCCGCGACCTGGGCCAGTGGACCCAGGACTGGCTGTACCAGCCGGGCGTGAACACGATCACCGCCAATTACAGCTGCAAGGCCGGCAAGATCGATAGTTTCAGCCTGCAGCAGACGGCCGTGGCGCAATTCCCCACCTTGCGCGAGCAGCGCGTGCAACTGGCCCTGATGCAGAAGAAGGGCAAGCAGCTCAATATCGCCAAGGTGCTGCCGGTGACCTACAAGGGCGCCAGCACCGAGGTGCCGGAGCTGAAAGGCGCGGCCTGCCCGGACCTGGTCTACCCGAACTACCAGGACTGGGGCTTCGTGAAAGCCAAGCTCGACGCGCGCTCCTTCGCCACCGCGCGCCAGGACGTCAGCAAGGTGGACGACAAGCTGCTGCGCACCATGCTGTGGCACAGCATGTGGGACAACGTGCGCGACGGCGCGCTGCCGCTCAATGAATTCCTGGATACGGTGCTGGCCAACGCGCCGCGGGAAAAAGACTATGTATTGCTCGGCGACGTTCTGGCCAAGACTCACAATGCGCTGCGCTACCTGCGCACCATGTCGGCCGATGCCGCCTACACGCGCGGCATCGCGGAACGCATCGGCAAGATGGCCTGGGCCCGCGTCAACGCCACCCAGGGCGACTTCCAGCGCCGCTGGTTCAACACCTACCTGGCCGCCGCCGGCAGCCCGGCCTCGCTGGAACGCCTGGCAGCCTTGCTGGACGGCCGCGCCCAGGTCAAGGGCCTGACCCTGAGCCAGGAGCTGCGTTGGGACATCATCACCATCCTGAACGGCAAAGGCGCGCCGGGCGCGGAAGCGCGCATCGCCGCCGAACAGGCCAGGGACAAGTCGGACAGCGGCGAGCTGGCAGCCGTGGCGGCACAGGCCGTGCGCCCCGACCCCAAGGTGAAGCAGGAATGGCTGGCGAAGATCGGCGACCTGCAGACCAAGCTGCCGTTCTCGCGTATCCGCGCCGCCATGACCAGCCTGTACCCGTCCTCGCAAATGGCGCTCAATGAGCAGACCGCCGCCGAGCGCCTGGCGCAGCTGCCGCTGCTGGACAAGTCGGCCGGCCCGGTCTTCATGCGCGACTACGCGGCGGCGATGATCCCGGCCACGTGCACCGAGCAAAGCGTGCAGCGCCTGGCCGACGTGGCGGCCGCCAATCCGGGACTGAGCGCGGGCACCCGCCGCGCCCTGCTGGTGGCGCACCAGGAAGACCAGCGCTGCGTGGCGATCCGCAAGGCGCTGACCGTTCCGTTCAGCTGACGGGAAGGGCGGCTAAGCCTGGGGCGTGCGGGCGGCGCCTTGCGGCTGCAAGGCCGCCTGCGCCGCCAGCAAGTCCAGCAGCGCCGGCAACGGCGCCGGGCGGCCCAGCAGGTAGCCTTGCAAGGCATGGCAGCCGTGGGCCGCCAGGAAATCGGCCTGGGCCTGGGTCTCCACCCCTTCCGCCACCACGCGCAAGCCCATCTGGCGCGCCATGGCCAGGATGGTCTGCACGATCACCACGTCGCTGGCGTCGTCCGGCATGTCCATGATGAAGCTGCGGTCGATCTTCAGCTCATACAGCGGCATGCGCTTCAGGTAGGCCAGGCTGGAATAGCCGGTGCCGAAATCGT
>CBHWEO010000099.1:0-17386 GCA_966112955.1 uncultured Duganella sp.
TGCCGAAATACACCATCGGCGTGGCCACCACGCCCAGGTCGATCACGTCCACGCCGGCAGCCTGCAAGCCCTGCGCCAGGGCAGCGGCCAGGGCGGGACCGGACAGGCGGCCGTCGCGGCCGATGACGACACTGCGCTCCCCCTTGGCGGCGGCGGCCAGGCCGAAAGCGTGGCCGATGGAACGGGCCACGCCTTCGTCCAGTGTTTTGCCGATGATGCCGCGGATATCGTAAGCTTTGAAGATGGATTTAGAGAGAGCAACCATAGAAATACTTGTATTGAAAATTCGGGAACGGATCGGATGCGGGATCAGATGCGCAAGTCGTCCATCGACTTGCCGGCGTCCACCCAGTCCTTGACCCACTTCGGCTGGCGGCCGCGGCCGGTCCACTGCTCGGCGGCATTGGCCGGATTGCGGTAGCGCGCCTCGACCTTGCCGCCCTTGTTGCGGGTGCCTGGGAAACCGATCAGCAATTCCTTCAGCGGCACGCCGACCTGCTGCGCGATGGCGAATATCTGCTCACGCGCCTTTTGCTTATCCTGGCCTTCGCGCTGCTTTAATTCGCGCTTAATCTGCTCCTGCAGGTTGCGCAATTCGGGGGACGACAAATTCGACAAGTCCATATTCCGGTCCTTTATTAGGTGCGATGCATGCGAATATACACGAAATCGCGTCAGTGGATTTTCTTATGGCGAATCATCCAGCGCGGCGCTTTAAATCGCACGATGCGCACATAAAGCCAGACATAACTTGCGATAAATAACACGCAGAACAGGATCAGGACCCAGGTGTAGCGCCAGAACACGGTGGCGGGAATCACCGCCATCAGCGAGAACATCCACAGGTAAGGCGAGGTCAGCGAATTGCGGCGCACCAGGGCGCGCGCGTCCTTGCGGCCCACCGCCCATTGCACCACGCGGCGGAAAATCAGGCTGTGCAAATGAATGCCGTCCGGCATGGCCGGCGACTTGCCGCGGATGAACAGGCGCCGATAAACACTGAACATGGTTTCAAATGCGGGATATATTAATAGCAATACCGCGTACCAAGTAGAAACCTGGGGATTGCGCATTACCAGCAGCAGGGCCAATTCACCCAGCATAAAGCCGATAAAGTAAGCGCCGCCATCGCCGAGGAAAATCAGGCCGACCGGATAATTCCAGATCAGGAAACCGGCCGTGGCGCCGGCCACCATCAGCGCGGCCACCAGGACGAACATGTCATTGACCTGCAGCGCCACGTAACCGAGCGACAGCAGCATGCAGATGGTCACCACGCTGGCCAGGCCATTGAAGCCGTCAATGATGTTGATGGCGTTGGCGATGCCGGCCACGGCCAGCACCGTGAGCGGCAGGGTCAGCCACAGGTAGGGCAAGGGCCAGGCCGAGAACACCCAGTCGATGCGGTCGATGCGCGCGTCCAGCAGCAGGTAGCCCAGCAAGGCGGCAAACATGGTCAGCAGCAGGCGCCGCAGCGCACTCACCTTGCCGGTATAGTCTTCGACGATGCCGCCGACAAAGGCGAACATGGCGCACACCATCAGCGACAGCATCCAACTGGTCATGGCCGGCACCCGCCAGACGGATATGCAGGCGCTCAGCGCCACGGCGAGGAAGATCGACA
This sequence comes from uncultured Duganella sp., assembly GCA_966112955.1. Lineage (GTDB taxonomy): Bacteria > Pseudomonadota > Gammaproteobacteria > Burkholderiales > Burkholderiaceae_D > Rugamonas. The sequence continues at coordinate 1,625 of CBHWEO010000099.1, forward strand.
GGCCGCCGATACGGGCCACATGGTGCACGTGCACTTTTTGCACGCCATTGAAATCGGTGTCCAGCGCCGGGCCATGCAGCCGCACTTCCTTGATGACCCACAGGGTCAGCAGTGCAGACGCGACAAAGCTCACGAGGAAGGAAAACATCAGTTCTTATCAGTATTGGGAGCCAGCCGCCCGATTAATCGCAGCCAGCAAGAAAGATTGCCAGCACGCTAACCGGCGATTGTACCGGATTCATGCAGGCCGACGGGAAATTCTAGCCGAGGGCGTTGCGCCCCCGGCAATTACTTACCAAATGATACCTTTAGACCTTTAGGCCGCCATGCACAGGCGCAGGGCTTCTTGCCAGGAAGGCAAGTTGCAGAAGCGGGACATCAGTTTGCCCGAGTCCAGCACCGAGAACGCGGGCCGTTTGGCCGGCAGCGGGTATTCCGCCGTGCTGATCGGCACCAGGCGGCAATCGATGCCGGCCTGCTGCAGGATGGCCTGGGTGAAGCCGAACCAGGTGGTCTCGCCCTGGCTGCCCAGGTGGTAGGTGCCGCCATGCTCCTGCCACCAGCCCTCGCCCTGCCCGCGCGACTGCGCCAGCACCAGGGCCGCGGTGTCGGCAATGGTGCGGCTCCAGGTCGGCGCGCCGTGCTGGTCGTCCACGATGCGCAGTTCATCGCGCTCCCGGGCCAGGCGCAGCATGGTGAGCAGGAAGTTCTTGCCGCGCATGCCGTACACCCAGCTGGTACGGAAAATCAGGTGCGGCACGCCGGCGGCGGCAATGGCCTGTTCGCCGGCCAGCTTGCTGGCGCCGTAGACGTTGGCCGGCCCGGTGGCATCGCCTTCGCGGCGCGCGCCGGGCTGGTCGCCGGGGAACACGTAATCGGTGGAATAGTGCACCAGCGCGGCGCCCAGGCGCCTGGCCTCCTCCGCCATCACGCCCGGCGCTTCGGCATTGATGCGGAACGCCAGTTCCGGCTCGCTCTCCGCCTTGTCCACGGCCGTATAGGCGGCCGGGTTGACGATCAGCTGCGGCCTTACTTCGCGGATCACGCTGCGCACCTGGTCCAGGTTGTCGAGCGCCATGCGGTTGCGGTCCACCGCCACCACCTCGCCCAGCCCCTGCAGGCTGCGTTCCAGCTCGTAGCCGACCTGGCCGTTGGTTCCCGTCAGCAGGATCTTCATGGGAACACTTCCGCCTGCGCCAGCGGCACGCCGGCGCGGTCCTTGGCCGACAGCATGGGCTCACCCTCCAGCGGCCAGTCGATGCCGACGGCGGGATCGTTCCAGATCACGCAGCGCTCATGCGCCGGCGCGTAGTAGTCAGTGGTCTTGTACAGGAATTCCGCCACCTCGCTGGTGACCACGAAGCCGTGGCCGAAGCCGGCCGGGATCCACAACTGGCGTTTGTTCTCGGCCGACAGCTCCAGGCCGTACCACTGGCCGAAAGTCGGCGACGACTTGCGCAAGTCGACCGCCACGTCGAACACGGCGCCGGTGGTCACGCGCACCAGCTTGCCCTGCGCCTGCTCGATCTGGTAATGCAGGCCGCGCAGCACGCCTTTCGACGAGCGCGAATGGTTGTCCTGCACGAATTGCGTGCGCACGCCGGTCAGCTCTTCGAAGCGGCGCGCATTGAAGCTCTCATAGAAAAATCCGCGGTCGTCGCCGAACACGGTCGGCTCGATCACCAGCAAGCCTTCGATCGGGGTGGGAATCACATTCATCGGTTGATCACCTTGTCTTCAAGGATGCGCAGCAGGTACTGGCCGTAGCCATTCTTTTTCAGGGGCTCGGCCAGCTGGCGCAGCTGGGCGGCATCGATATAGCCCTTGCGGTAGGCGATCTCCTCCGGGCAGGCCACTTTCAGGCCTTGCCGGCGCTCGATGGTGGCGATGAACTGCGATGCGTCGAGCAGCGATTCGTGGGTGCCGGTATCGAGCCAGGCCATGCCGCGGCCCATCAGTTCCACCTTCAGCGTGCCCGCTTCCAGGTAGGCGCGGTTGACGTCCGTGATTTCCAGTTCGCCGCGCGCGGACGGCTTGATGCCGGCGGCGATGTCGCACACGCCCCTATCGTAGAAATACAGGCCGGTGACGGCATAGTTCGATTTTGGCTGCGCCGGTTTTTCCTCGATGGAGATGGCCTTGCGGTCGGCGTCGAATTCCACCACGCCGTAACGTTCCGGATCGGTCACGTGGTAGGCGAACACGGTGGCGCCATCCTCGCGCGCGGCGGCGCGGTTCAGCATGGCGTCGAGGTCGTTGCCGTAGAAGATGTTATCGCCCAGGATCAGCGCCGAGGGATGGTCGCCCACGAATTCCCTGCCGATGATGAAGGCTTGCGCCAGGCCGTCCGGCGAAGGCTGCACCGCATAACTGAGGTTGATGCCCCACTGGCTGCCGTCGCCCAGCAGCTCCTGGAAGCGCGGCGTATCCTGCGGCGTGGAAATGACCAGGATGTCGCGTATGCCGGCCAGCATCAGCACCGTCAGCGGATGGTAGATCATCGGCTTGTCGTGGATCGGCAGCAGCTGCTTCGATACGGCCTTGGTGATCGGGTACAGGCGCGTGCCGGAGCCGCCCGCGAGGATAATGCCTTTGCGATTCATCACTGCTCCCGGTTGTTGTAGTTGGTTTCCACCCATTTGGCGTAGGCGCCGGACTGCACGTCGGCCACCCACTGCGGGTGATCCAGGTACCACTGCACGGTCTTGCGGATGCCGGTCTCGAAGGTTTCGGCCGGCTTCCAGCCCAGCTCCCGTTCCAGCTTGCGCGCATCGATGGCGTAGCGGCGGTCGTGGCCGGGACGGTCCTTCACATAGGTGATCTGGCTGCGGTAGCTGCCGCCGTCCGCTTTCGGCTTGAGCGCGTCGAGGATGTCGCACAGCGTGTGCACCACGTCCAGGTTGGCCTTCTCGTTCCAGCCGCCCACATTGTAGGTTTCGCCTGGGCGCCCGTCGGCCAGCACGCGGCGGATCGCGGCGCAATGGTCGCTCACGTACAGCCAGTCGCGGACCTGCTGGCCGTCGCCGTAGATCGGCAGCGGCTTGCCGGCCTGCGCGTTGGCGATCATCAGCGGGATCAGTTTTTCCGGGAAGTGATAGGGGCCGTAATTGTTGGAGCAATTGGTGGTCAGGGTCGGCAAGCCGTAGGTGTGGTGGTAGGAACGCACCAGGTGGTCGGACGCGGCTTTCGACGCGCTGTACGGGCTGTTCGGCGCGTACGGCGTGGTTTCGCTGAAAGGCGGGTCGTGCGGCCCGAGCGTGCCATACACCTCGTCGGTCGACACGTGCAGGAAGCGGAACGCCCCTTTCTCGCTTTCCGGCAGCTCGCCCCAGTAAGCGCGCGCCGCTTCCAGCAGGCTGAAGGTACCGTTGATATTGGTCTGGATGAATTCAGCCGGGCCGTGGATGGAACGGTCCACATGGGACTCCGCCGCGAAATGCACCACGGCGCGCGGCCGGTGCTGGCGGAACAGTGCCAGCACGGTGTCCTTGTCGCAGATATCGCCGCGCACGAAGATGTGGCGCGCGTCGCCCTGCAGCGAGGCCAGGTTCTGCAGGTTGCCGGCATAGGTCAGCTTGTCGAAATTGAGGACCGGTTCCTGCGATTGGGCCAGCCAGTCCAGGACGAAATTGGAACCGATGAAACCAGCACCGCCAGTAACGAAGATCATGCGTTATCCTAATATGTAGACGACAACACGATTGTAGTAGATATCAACCAATGAAGACATATGTAGTCGGCGACCTGCAGGGCTGCCATGGCGAGACGGTGACCCTGGTCGAAAAAATCCTGGAAACAGAACATGCCGCAGGGAACCAGCCGCCTGCCATCCTGTTCTGCGGAGACCTGATCAACCGCGGCCCCGATTCCCTGTCCACCCTGCGCTATGTGCAGGCCTTGAGCCAGGGCAGCGATGGCCGCATCGACGCCGTGCTGGGCAACCATGACCTGCATCTGCTGGCGGTGGCCAACGGCATCCGGCCCGAATCCAGTTCCGACACCATCGAGCATATACTGGCTGCCGCCGACCGCGACGCACTGCTGCACTGGCTGCGGCTGCGGCCCATGGCCATCCTGCGCCAGGACCACCTGCTGGTGCACGGCGGCGTGCTGCCGCAATGGACCGCGCAACAGACCATGGCGCTGGCCGGCGAAGTGGAAGCGGCCCTGCGCAGCGAGCATTGGGTGGACTTCCTGCGCGACATGTACGGCAACAAGCCTGACCGTTGGGACGATGCGCTGCAAGGCACGGAACGCCTGCGCTGCATCGTCAACGCGCTGACCCGCATGCGCTTCTGCAGCGCCGACGGCGTGATGGATTTCAAGATGAAGGAGTCGGCGCACGCCGATCCGGCGACCGGCCTGATGCCCTGGTTCGAGGTGCCGGGCCGCCGCACCAGCGACATCACGGTGGTGTTCGGCCACTGGTCCGCGCTGGGCTTGCGCATCATGCCGCGCCTGATCGCGCTGGACAGCGGCTGCGTGTGGGGCGGCAAGCTGTCGGCCGTCTGCCTCGACGACCGCAGTCTGCTGCAGGTGGATTGCCCGGAATACCGGAAGATCTAATGCTTCTGCGCTTCGGCCGGCGCCGAAGCTTGCGCCTGGGCCTGGCCATCGGCCCGGACGGCTTCCGCGCCGCCTTCCGCCGCTGCAGATGCGGCGCCCTCCCCCGCCGCGGCCGGCGCGAAGGTGGCCGCCATCAGCTCGCGGTAGGCTTCCGTCTTGCGCAGCGGTTCCAGGTTGGCGCTGCCCTTGATCGCTTCCTCGTCGGTGAAACCGTTGACGATGGCGTTTTCCAGCGACGCCATGGCCGCATTCCTGCGCCCCAGCTGCGCCTGGGCCTGGGCCAGCAGGAAGTACGATTCCGCTTCCTTGGGCGCCTTCAGCGTGGCGGCATAAGCCTTGTCCGCCGCAATGCCGTAGTTCTTCTGGGCCAGGCTTTCGCTGGCCTGCGCGCGCAGCGTCTTGGCGTTGGTGAAGGTATCGCCGCCGCAGGCCGCCAACAGCAGGCAGGCCGCCAGCACACTGATCCTGGTCATGCTGAATGCTCCTCAAAAGTTTGCGCTTCGGGCAGGATGCCCAGCGCCGCGCCGATCGCCTCGCGCGTCGCCGCCGCCAGTTCGCGCCGGTGGGCGCCCGCGCCTTGCAACGGCTCGAGCACGGCCAGGCGCGCCCGCACCGGCTTGCCGTCGAGGATATTCACGACGCTTTGCGCGAACGTCATGTCGCCGATGAAGTCCACCGACTGGTGCGGCTGGCCGTCCGGGTCCACATAGGATAGCGCAAAGGGCTGCACCTTCACCTTGCCGTCGACGGCCGCCTCGTACAGGTTGGCGTGGAAAGGCAGCAGCGTGCCTTGCGCCGCCGTGGTCCCCTCCGGGAAGAAGGCGACACGCTGGCCATCCTGCAGCGCGTGCACCAGGCCCTTGAAGATGGTGCGCAGCTCGCGCTTGTTGCCGCGCGCGATGAACACGGTGCCGGCCTGCGCCACCAGCCAGCCGGCCAGCGGCCAGCTGCGGATTTCCGCCTTGGCCACGAAGCGGCAGGGGTACAGCGCGTTGATGACGAAGATGTCCAGCCACGAAATGTGGTTGCAGACGATCATGCCATGCTCCAGCGGCACCGCGCTGCCCTGCGCGACCTGCACGCTGACGTTGCAGATGGCCAGCAGCTTGCGTGACCAGTTGCGGACATGCCTGTTGCGCTTTTCCGTCCCGATGAATGGGAACACAACGGCGCAAGTGGTAATGCCGTCCATCAGGTGCAGCACCATGCGCCCGATGCGCAGCACCAGGCGCCAGTCGAGGTTGCGCTTAGCTGGCGTTGCGTTCATAGGCTACATGGCCCGCCACGATGGTCGCCTGCACCTGTCCCGCCATCTCGTAACCGAGGAAGGGGGTGTGCTTGCCCTGGCTGGCCAGCGCGCTGCCGGTGACGGTCCAGCGCGCGGCCGGATCGAACACCACTACGTCCGCCACGCTGCCCAAGCCCAGCTGGCCCGCCTGCGCCAGGCCGGCCACGCGCGCCGGTTCGCAGGTCACGCGCGCCACGGCGCGCGACAGGGCATCATCCTTGCCGTGCGCGGCGGCGTAATCGTCGGCCCACTTGATGGCCAGCGACAGCAGCAGTTCCAGGCCGGTGGCGCCGGCCGACGCCTCGCCGAACGGCAGCAGCTTTTCGTCGTCGTCGCACGGGGTATGGTCGGAGCACATCGCATCGACGGTGCCGTCCAGCAGGCCGGCGCGGATCGCTTCGCGGTCGCGCTGGCTGCGGAAAGGCGGGTCGACGCGCGCATTCGAGTCGAAGAAGTTGATGTCGGCATCGGTCAGGTGCACGTGGTGCACGCCCACGTCGCAGGTGAGCGGCAAGCCTTCCGCCCTGGCGGCGCGCACCAGCTCCAGGCCGGCAGCGGACGACAGGCGGCACAGGTGGACCCGGGCGCCGGTCGAGCGCATCAGTTCGAAGATGGTGTGCAGGGCGATGGTCTCGGCCATCACCGGCACGCCGGACAGGCCCAGGCGCGACGCCAGCGGGCCGCTGTGGGCCACGCCGCCGCGGCCGATCCAGGCATCCTGCGGGCGCAGCCAGATGGTGTAGCCGAAGGTGGCCGCGTATTGCATGGCACGCTGCAGCACGGTGGTGTCGCGCACCGGCGTTTCCGCCTGCGAGAAGCCGATGCAGCCGGCTTCGGTCAGTTCCGCCATCTCGGTCAGCGCTTCGCCTTTCAGGCCGTGGGTCAGGGCGCCCAGCGGGTGCACGTGGGCCTGGTGCAGGCCGCGCGCGCGGTGCTTCAGCATTTCCACCAGGCCCGGCTCGTCGAGCACGGGATCGGTGTCGGGCGGGCACACCAGGGAGGTCACGCCGCCCTGCACTGCCGCCTGCATTTCCGACTTCAGCGTGGCCTTGTATTCGAAGCCCGGCTCGCGCAGGCGCGCCGACAGGTCGACCAGGCCCGGCGCCACCACCTTGCCTGCGGCGTCGATGGTGCGCTCGGCCACGAAGCCGGCCGGCGCGCTGCCGATGGCGGCCACCTTGCCGTCCACGATGTACAGGTCTTGCTTGGAATCGATCTTGTTGGCCGGATCGATCAGTCGGCCGTTCTTGATATGGAGATTCATGCTTGCGCTTCTTATGCCTGATTACCTGCCAGGATGCTCATTACCGCCATGCGGACTGCGATACCGAAGGTGACCTGCGACAGGATCACCGCTTGCGGGCCGTCGGCCACGGCGGAGTCGATCTCCACGCCGCGGTTCATCGGGCCCGGGTGCATCACGATGGCGTCCGGCTTGGCCAGCGCCAGGCGCTCCGGCGTCAGGCCGTAGGCGCGGAAGTACTCGCCGGCCGACGGCAGCAGCGCGCCGCTCATGCGCTCGTTCTGCAGGCGCAGCATGATGATCACGTCCACGTCCTTCAGGCCTTCGTCCATGTTGGTGAAGGTGCGTACGCCCAGTTGTTCCAGGCCGCCCGGCAGCAGGGTGTGCGGGCCGATGGCGCGGATTTCCGGCACGCCCAGCGTGGTCAGGGCGTGGATGTCGGAACGGGCCACGCGGCTGTGCAGGATGTCGCCCACGATGGCCACGCGCAGGTTGGTGAAGTCCTTCTTGTAGTGGCGGATGGTGTACATGTCCAGCAGGCCCTGGGTCGGGTGCGCGTGGCGGCCGTCGCCCGCGTTCACCACGTGCACGTGGTTCTGCTTCGTGTCGTGCAGGTGCCGGGCGATCAGGTAGGGCGCGCCGGACTGCGAGTGGCGCACCACGAACATGTCGGCGTGCATGGCCGACAGGTTGTCGATGGTGTCCAGCAGCGATTCGCCCTTGCTGGCGGACGACGCCGCGATGTTCAGGTTGATCACGTCGGCCGACAGGCGCTTGGCCGCGATCTCGAAGGTGGTGCGGGTACGGGTGGAATTCTCGAAGAACAGGTTGAACACGCTTTTGCCGCGCATCAGCGGGACCTTCTTCACTTCGCGGTCCGACACGGACACGAAAGAGGAGGCGGTATCGAGGATCTGGTTGATGATGGCCTTGGGCAGGCCCTCGGTCGTCAGCAGGTGCTGAAGCTCGCCGTGTTTGTTGAGTTGCGGATTAAGCATGGTTCTGTTCAAGAGTCAGGGAAAACTTTCCGTCGCCGGCCTGCTGCAGGCGCAGTGCCTGGCCCGGCGCGCAGCGGGTGTGCGCCGCCACGAAGTCGGCCGCCACCGGCAACTGGCGTTCGCCGCGGTCCACCAGCGAGGCGAGCATGATGCGCGCCGGGCGGCCGTAGTCGAACAATTCATTGATGGCGGCGCGCGTGGTGCGGCCGGTGTAGAGCACGTCGTCCACCAGCACGATGGTGGCGCCGTTGACGTCGAAGCCGATATGGGTCGGCTTCACTTCGTGCGGCAAGCCCTTCTTGGCATAGTCGTCGCGGTAGAAGGACACGTCCAGCACGCCGAGGCGCGCCGTCAGGTTGAGGTCCTTGGCCAGGCGCTCGGCAATCCAGGCGCCGCCGGAGTGGATGCCGACAATGGCGGGGTCGTTGGCGCCGGCGATGCCGGCCTTGACCTGCTCGAGCAGGCTGGCGTACAGCGCTTCGGCGTCGAGCTGTTGGGGATCAGTGTGGGACATATTCGTCAAAGTATTGTTGGAGGATGATGGCGGCGGCGCGGTCGTCGATGATTTCGCCGCGCCTGGCGGCAATCATCGCCGATGAATAACGCTCATCGACCAGCACCACCGGAAGGTTGAAGCGGCCATTCAGCTGGTTGGCGAACTTGCGGCAGCGCGCGGTCATCTCGTGCTCCGCCCCGTCCGGGTGGAACGGCAGGCCCACCACCAGCCGGGTAGGCCCCCATTTTTCGATCAGGGCCTTGATCTCGGCGAAGCGCACATCGTTGACGGCGGATTGAATGACGGCCAGGGGGGAGGCCTGGCCGATCATTGTGTTTCCCATTGCGACACCAATGCGTTTGATGCCGAAGTCGAAGGCTAAAACAGTTTCCGGACTATGCATGACCCGCTTCAGAGTTGAGCATCAGCGGATCAAAGCCCAGCAGTTTCATGGCCGCGTTGTAGCGGTCCTCGATCGGCACGTCGAACACGATGCGCGGGTCGGCGGCCACGGTCAGCCAGCCGTTGCGTGCCAGTTCGTCTTCCAGCTGGCCGGGACTCCAGCCGGCATAGCCGATCGACACCATCATGCGTTCCGGGCCGTTGCCGCGGGCCACCGCTTCCAGCACGTCGATGGAGGTGGTGAAGGCCACGTCGTTGGTCACCGTCAGCGAGGACGAGTAGTGCGCGCCCGGGGTGTGCAGCACGAAGCCACGGTCGTCCTGCACCGGGCCGCCGAACATGATCGGCTCCGATTCCAGGTGGCGTTCGGCGGCGGACGACACTTCCAGGTCGATGCGGTCGAACAGCACTTCCATGGTCATGTCGGTCGGCTTGTTGATCACGACGCCCAGCACGCCGTTCTCATTGTGTTCGCATACATACACGACCGTCCCGCCAAAGATCGGGTCTTGCATGGATGGCATGGCAATCAGGAAATGGTTTGCCAGGTTGAGCGCAGGGGCAGTCATAGGCGCCTTTAGCTCCTTCAGTTCACTAGTTTCCGGTAACAGTCCCGGCACAGGCATGCTTTTGGTCAATTTGACTTTTTTCATGATTGCTCTCTTGTCAGGACTGTTAAGAGTTCTTTACTGTAATATCCGCGTTGCAACTGTCGGACATACCCACAGTTTACTATGAATTGCAGATCCAGCCATGAAAAACGCCCTCGTCTGGTTGCGCCGCGACCTTCGTTTGTTCGATCACGCGGCCTTGCATCATGCGCTTGCCTCTGCTGCAACAGTCTACTGCGCCTTTATTTTTGACCGCGCCATCCTGGACGGGTTGCCGGCGGCCGACCGGCGCGTCGAGTTCATCCACGATACGCTGGCGGGGCTGGCGGCTGAGCTGGAAGCGCTGGGCGGGCACCTGATCGTCCGCCACGATCTTGCCGAAGTGGCAATTCCCGCGCTGGCGGCCGAGCTCGACTGCGAGGTCGTGTTTGCCAATCACGACTATGAACCGGCCGCGATCGCGCGCGACGCGGCCGTTGCCGGGCGGCTGCAGGCGGCGGGGCGGGCATTGCGCACCTACAAGGACCAGGTGGTGTTCGAGCGGGACGAGGTGCTGACCCAGGGCGGCCAGCCGTTTGCCGTGTTTACGCCTTACAAGAATGCCTGGCTGCGCAAGCTCGAGGCTGATCCGTCCGTACTGGCGCCGTGGACCGTGGCGCCCGGCGCCGGCCGCAGCGGGCGCTTTGCGGCCGGACGCAGTTCGCTGCCGCCGCTGGAGGCGCTGGGCTTCGAGCGCACCAACCTGCACCAGCTGGGCATCGGCAACGGGCCGCAACTGTTCGAGGAATTCCAGGGCCGCATCGCCGATTACGGCGTGGCGCGCGACTACCCTGCCGTCAAGGGGCCGTCCTACCTGTCGATGCACCTGCGCTTCGGCACCGTGTCGATCCGCCACCTGGTGCGCACGGTGCGCGACCTGTCGGCGCGCGGCGCGGCCGGCGACGGCGGCGCGGTGTGGCTGTCGGAGCTCATCTGGCGCGAGTTCTACATGCAGGTCCTGTACCACCACCCGCACGTGGTGGGCGGTGCGTTCAAGCCGGCTTATGACAGGATCGAATGGGACAGCGGTCCTCAGGCGGACGCGCTGTTTGCCGCCTGGTGCGAAGGCCGCACCGGTTATCCGCTGGTCGACGCGGCCATGCTGCAGCTGAACCGCACCGGCTATATGCACAACCGCCTGCGCATGGTGGCAGCGTCTTTCCTGTGCAAGGACCTGGGCATCGACTGGCGCCGGGGCGAAGCCTACTTCGCGCTGCACCTGAACGACTTCGACCTGGCGGCCAACAATGGCGGCTGGCAGTGGGCGGCGTCCAGCGGCTGCGATGCGCAGCCTTATTTCCGGATCTTCAACCCGGTCACCCAGTCGCAGAAGTTCGATCCCGAAGGGAAGTTCATCAAGCGCTACCTGCCGCAGCTGGCCGGCCTGTCGGCCAGGGAAATCCACCTGCCGCGCGATCCGGTGGTGGACCACGACGCGGCGCGCAAGCGGACGCTGGAGCGGTACGCGGTCGTTAAAACCCTGTAAACCGGACAACCGGGGTCAGACCCTGGGGGGCTGACCCCGGTTGTCCGGTTTTTCCGGTTTAGCGGTTTTGCGGCAGCAGCCCGGCAATCGCGCCCAGCAGGATATCTTCCTGGAACGGCTTGCCGAAGTAGGCATTCACGCCCAGCTGCAGCGCGTAGTTGCGGTGCTTGTCCGCCGAACGCGAAGTGATCATGATGATCGGGATGTCCCTGGTGCGTTCGTCGCCGCGCACGTTGCGGGTCAGGTCGAAGCCATCCATGCGCGGCATTTCGATATCGACCAGCATCAGCTCCGGCAGGCGGTCCTGCATCTGTTCCAGCGCATCCACGCCATCCTTGGCCAGCATGACGTGATAGCCTTCGCGCTCGAGCAGGCGCTGGGTAACCTTGCGCACGGTGAGCGAATCGTCGACCACCATCACGGTGCCATGGGCACGCACGGCAACCGCCGGTTCGGTGCCGCTGCCGGCCGGCGCCGGTGCCGGCGTGGCGGCGGTGCGCGGCGCCAGTTCCGGATGCTGCGCCACGTGCAGCTGCAGCGCCACCGGATTCAGGATCAGCACGATCTCACCCGAGCCGAGCACGGTGGCGCCGGCGATGCCGGGCATGCGCGACAGCTGCGGGCCGATGTTCTTGATCACGACCTCGCGGTTGCCGACGATTTCGTCCACGTGCAGCGCGATGCGGTCGGAACCGCTGCGCAGCATCATCACCGGCGAGGAACGCTGCAGCAGCGGCCGCGCTTCCGCGTCGCCCAGCAGCGTAGCCAGGTAGCGCAGCGCGATGTGCTGGCCATGGTGCACCACGGCGCCCTTGGCGGTGGCTTCCGCCAGCGCGCCTTCCTTCATCTGCAGCACCTGTTCCACCATCAGCGCCGGCACGGCATAGGTGCGGCCGCCGGCGGCAATCAGCACCACCTGGGTGACGGCCAGCGTCAGCGGCAGGCGGATGGTGAAGCGCGTGCCCTTGCCGGCTTCGGTGAAGGTTTCCACGCGGCCGCCGAGGGCCTGGGCTTCGGACAGTACGATATCCATGCCCACGCCACGGCCGGCCAGTTCGGTCAGCGTATCGGCGGTGGAGAAGCCGGGCTGGAAGATCAGGTTGGCCGCTTCGGCATCGCTGATCTCCTGGCCTGCCGCCAGCAGGCCCACGCTGCGCGCCTTGGCGCGGATGCGCTCCAGGTCCAGGCCGGCGCCGTCGTCGCTGAATTCCAGCACCACTTCATTGCCCTGCTGGCTGACCTGCACCAGCAATTCGCCGGTCTCGCCCTTGCCGTGCTCGACGCGGCGCTCGCGCGCTTCGATGCCGTGCACGATGGCGTTGCGCAGCAGGTGTTCGAACGGCGCGGCCATGCGCTCCAGCACGCTGCGGTCCATTTCCACGGCGCCGCCGCGGATGTCGAGATTGACGCGCTTGTCGGTTTCCTTGGCGCCCTGGCGCGCGACGCGGAACAGGCGCTCGGAAATGCTGTTGAACGGCACCATGCGCACGCGCATCAGGTCGCGCTGCAGGTCGCGCGTCATGCGCGCCTGCTGGTTCAAGTCGCAGGCGGCGCTGTCGATGGAGCGCATCAGGCCTTCGTGGAACGATGCCACGTCGTTCACCGATTCGGCCATCATGCGGGTCAGTTCCTGCAGGCGGGTAAAGCGGTCGAACTCCAGCGGGTCGAATTCGCGTTCGCCGGCAATCGACATGCGCGAGGCGATCTGCGATTCGGCCTGCATTTCCACTTCGCGCAGCTGGCGGCGCAGGCGGTTCAGGTTTTCCTGGAAGTCGGACACGGCGGTGCGCAGGGCGCCCACTTCATTCTCCAGGCGCGAGCGGGTGATCGACACTTCACCGGCCTGGTTCACCAGGCGGTCCAGGATGTCGGCGCGCACGCGCACCAGCGGCGACTTGGCGCCTTCCGCTTCCTCGCCCGCACGCGCGGCTGGTGCCGGTGCGGCGGCCAGGCGGGCGGCGATGGCGCCGAGCGAAGGCGCCGCGACGCTGTCCTGTCCGGACGGCGCAGCCGGGGCAAGTTCCGTTTCGGCGGCCGGCGCGGCGGCCGCGGCTTGCGCGGCAGCCATCGCGGCGGCGTAGGCTTCGGGATTCTGCAGTTGTTCGAACAGCAGCAGGGCGTGGTCGTAATGCGCCATCAGCTCGTCGAACGAGTGCTGCGAGGCGCTGCCCGCGTGCACCATGTTCTCGATGTGCGTCTCGATTTCGTGCGCGTGCTGGCCAAGGCGCATGGCGCCGGCCATGCGGGCGCTGCCCTTCACCGTGTGCAGCACGCGCTGCAGGCTGTGGGCGTGGCTGAAATCGGCCGGGTTGGCGTGCCAGGCGCGCAGCGCTTCGCCTACCTTGGGCAGCAGGTCCGCGCCCTCTTCCAGGAACACGGGCAGCAGGTCCAGGTCCAGCTCGTCGTGGATGTCGCTCGGGGTGGCGCCCAGCAGGTGGGCGCCTTCTTCCAGCGGGACCACCTGTACTTCGTCCGGCTGGGCATGGTCGAGATCGACCGCGTCGGGTTCGATCGCCTCGCCGGCGGCAAGGGCGGTGGCGTCGATAGCGTCGACCTCCATCGCCGCTTCGGCAACCGCGGCTTCGGCTTCGGCCTCCAGTGCGGCGGCTTCGGCGGCGGCTTCTTTGCCCGCGTCTTCGGCGGTGGCCTGTTCGGCGGCGGCAGTTTCCTCGGCCGAGACCAGGTGCAGTGGTTCGGCGGCGGGGGCGGCTTGCTTCAGCGCCGGCGCGTCGAACGCGTCATCGAAGGCGGAATCGAACAGGTTGTCGATGTTCTCGTCTTGCGTCACCACTTGCGGTTTCGCTTTCGCCTGGCCCTCCGGCGCGGGCGGCGGATCGGCGATCAGGCTGTTGTAGGTGTCGCTGAACAGCGCGTCGAGGCGCTGTTCCAGCTGGCCGTTCGCCGGCTCGCCGACGATGCTGTCCAGGCGGTCATCCAGTGCCTGGCCGACTTCCGGCGGGTGCGCCAGCTGGTCGCGCAGCTTGTGCAGCGCTTCGATCAGCTCCGGCTGGTCAGGCGGCAGCTCGCCGGTGGCGAAGCTTTGCAGCATCTGCTTGACGCGCTCGATGGTGAAGTCGAACAGGTCGTGCTGGGCGTGGTCCAGGTGCGGGGCCGGCGGCTGCAGCTGCTGCAGCGTGGTCTCCAGCGCATAGGACAGCTCGCGCAGCGGCTTGAAGCCCACCGTGCCGGAGGTGCCGGTCAGGGTGTGCACGGCTTGCAGCGCTTCCGGGTTGACGGGGCGCTGCTCGTGGCGCCATTCGCCGAAGTCGCGCGACAGCAGGCGCACCAGTTCGTCGGCCTCCGCCATGTAAATGTTGTACAGCGGGAGCGGGATCGCGAGGCGGCCCACGAACTTCATATTGTCTTCCGCCGGCGGGGCTGGCGGGGTGGGCGCGGTGGCGGTCGGGAATTCAATGACGTTGGTCGGGCGCGCCGGCGGCGCGGGTTCTTCCAGCGCTTCCAGCTGGATCCCGGAGACCGGCGCGCCTTCCACGTATTCCGCTGCCGGCACTTCTGCGACGGCGTCGGCCGGTTCGGCATCCTGTGCGGACGGCGGCTGGATGGCGGCGTCCAGGTCGCTGAAATCGAGGTCGGCGACCGCAAGGCCATCCAGCGTGGCGGGCAGTTCGTCCGTTTCAGGCGCGAGTTCGCTGCCGGCCAGCGGTTCGTTGGCGGCTTCTTCGACCACGCCGACCAGCGGGGTTTCCGTGGCGGCAAACGCATCGGCGGCGGCATCGTTCGGAGGCTCCGCTTCGCCAGCGGTTGCAGCCCCATCGAGCATGTCGGCCGGCTCGTGGGCAGCGACATCAACGGCAGCCGGTTCGGTGGCGGCCGGACCCGCTGCAGCGGCCGCCGGCTCGGTGGCCTCTGCCTGGCCAGAGCCGGCGGCGGATTCCTCGGCTGCGGCCGCAGCAGGCGTTGCGTCCTGCGCGGCAGCCGGACGCTCGAACGGACCGCCATCCTGCACGCGTGCGGCGGCGTCGACGATCGGCTTCTCCTGGCGTGCCGAATGGCCGGTCGTGGCCAGTTCATCCACCCATGCCGACAGCTCTTCGCTCGCGTAATCGAGCAAGCCAAACAGGTCTTCGGTCGCGCGGCGCTCTTCCGCCAGCCACAAATTCATCACCTTCTCGATGGCATGCGCGCCATCGCCGAAGCGGTTCAGGCCCACCATGCGGCTGCTGCCCTTCAGCGTATGGAAGGAACGGCGCAGCATGGTCAGGGTATCGAGGTTGGAAATCTCCGCATGCGGCCGCGCCAGCGTTTCGCGCACGAAGGCCAGCACTTCCTGCGCCTCGCCGATGAAGATCTCCAGCAGTTCGGCTTCGACCGCCTCGTCGCCGGCGGCGCCGGCAGCGGGCACCGGCGCGGTCAGCACCGGCTCCGGTGCCGCTTCCGGCTCCGGCAAGGCTTCTTCCAGCACCGGGATTGACTCGGGGCCGGAAATCTTTTTGAACGGCACGGCGCGGAAGGTGCCATGCTCGGGATCGAAGGAGAAGCGCTCGCGCGCTCCCGCCGGGTTCTGCCCCAGCATGTCGACAAAGAAGCCCAGCGCGCCCACGTTCTGGGCGATATCGTCCAGCGCCTTGGCTTCATGCGCCGGATCGACCTGGCCGGATGCCAGCTTGCCGAT
>CBHWEO010000100.1:0-17282 GCA_966112955.1 uncultured Duganella sp.
CCCCCCCCCCCCCCCCCCCCCACTCCACCCCGCCCCCCCCCCCCCCACCCCCAAAACCCCCCCCCCCCCCCCCCAAAAACCCCCCAACCCCCCCCCCGCACCCCGACTTTCAAACCGGAAGCCTAAGCTGACCCCGGCTTTCGGTATATAGTCCTGTCATGGACTCCCTCCACGTTTCGCGCCGGCAGCGCGAGCAGACGCACGGCCATCGCGGCGCGGTGGTGTGGTTCACCGGCTTGTCCGGCGCCGGCAAGACCACGCTGGCGCACGCGGTCGAGCAGCGCCTGTTCCAGGCCGGCTGCCAGGCCGTGGTACTGGACGGCGACCGCCTGCGCCAGGGCCTGTGCGCGGGCCTCGGCTTTTCGCCGCAGGACCGCAGCGAAAACCTGCGCCGCGCCGGCGAGGTCGCCCGCCTGTTTGCCGATGCCGGGATGATCGTGCTGGCGGCCTTCATCTCCCCATTGCGCGCGGACCGCGAACGCGTGCGTGCCATCCAGGCCGAGGGCGATTTCATCGAAACCTGGTGCAAGTGTCCGCTGGAAGTGTGCGAGCAGCGCGACGTCAAGGGCCTGTACCGGCGTGCCCGCGCCGGCGAGCTGCCGCAGTTCACCGGCGTGTCGGCGCCTTACGAAGCGCCGCTGGCGCCGGAACTGTCGCTCGATACGGCGCGCAGCCCGCTGCCGGCCTGCGTCGACATGGTGCTGGAAGCGCTGCGTTCGCGCGGCGTGCTGTGGACGCCGGGCAGCAGCTCGTCCAGCAGCGCCAGGCAGGTGCGCGCAGCCTGGTCGCCTTCGTCCAGCTCCGCGTGCCACGCCGATACCGACACCGCCAGCAAGGGGTAGCCGCGCAGGCGGCGGAACAGCGCTGCCATGTCCTCCAGGCGCGGCCCGGAGGGGACGTGGTATTTCAGCGCCGGCATGCGCTGCGCTTCGTCCAGCACGTCGGTGTCGAAGTGGATGTACAGCGTTTCCTGCGGCGACAGGTGTTGCAGCACGTCGTCCAGCGGGCAGCGCACGATGGCCGATTGCGCCAGCGCTTCGTCTTCGCCCGGGTCGAGGTCGCGCGCGTCGGACAGCACCACCCGCTCTTCCGGATAGGGCTGCGCCCCCACCGCCTGGCGCAAGGCTGTGATGCTGTCGCGCCGGTGCTGGCGCCGGTCCGGCCGCCCCACCAGCATGGCCAGCGGCATGCCGCCCAGGTACTGGGTCTGGGTGGTGCCCCAGGTGTGGAAATCGCCGTGCGCGTCCAGCCACAGCATGCGCTGCGGCATACGTCCGGCGCGCTGCAGGCCGGCCATCACGCCCATGGTCGAGACGCAATCGCCGGCGATGCTGACGGGGAGGTCGCCGGCCGCCGCCGCTGCCGCCACCTCGCGCGCCAGTTCGGCATAGACGCGGCCCATGCTGCGCATCTGTTCGTCCTTGTCCGGCAGCTCGGTGGCCGTCGACAGCGGGGAGCGCAGCACGGTCCATGGCCGCGCGTCGAGCGCCTGTACGCGCTGCAAGCCGTCGCGCCGCTTGCCCATCAGGTAAGGCACCAGCAGGCGGCGGATCATGGCCACTGCTCCGGCGCCTGGCCATAGCCCAGCGCATGCATCATGCCGGCCACTTCCGGCCGCTGCGCCAGCGGCAGCAGCTGGTGGGCGCGCTTGCGCCAGCGGCCGGGCGCGGGCGCCTCGGTGGCCATGGTCACCGCCAGCTCCGGCGCCTGCGCCAGCGGCGGCAGGCCAAGCCATTCGCAGGCCCGCGCCAGCACGCCGGCCGGATCGGCCAGGAAGGATTCGAAACGCAGCGGCAGCGCGGCCACCCCGCTGTCCAGGATGGCGCGGTGGCAGGACAGCCACTGGTGCAGGCAGACTTCCTCCAGCGGCGCGGATACATAGCCGCGCCAGCCCGGCGGCAGGTCGAACTTCCACCAGCGGTGGCCGCCCGCGCATTGCTCCGAATAGCCGCTTATGCCGAGCGTCACCCCGTGCCGCTGCATGTCGTGGGCGTGGAAGCCGGTGGGCGAGAGCCAGCCGTCCATCAAGCCGTTGACGCTGGCGGCGAAGCTGCGCGCCAGGTGCAGGTAGCGCACCTGGGCGTTGGGGAACAGCTGTTCGTACAGGCCGATGCGGTAGGCATCCGACGGGGTCTTGAACAGCAGTACCTTGTCAGCCGCATCGCTTTCGGTGAAATGCCTGGCGTACATGGCCGGCGAAACGAACGGCGGTTCCTCGATCTTGGCCGCCTCGCCGAATGGCCGCCGCTCGCCCGGCCCCTGGGCGCCATCGTAGTAGTCGAGACGCCACGGCTCGCGCCAGTACACGGCCCCCAGCACGGCGCGCTGCAGCTGCCGCTCATTGGGCGCGGCAGCCGACTGGCTGGGCAACAGCGCTTCGTCCAGCGCCCGTTCCAGCTGCGCATGGGCCGCCGGCTCCGCAAACAGGGCGGGGAACTGCAGCAGCAATCGCTTGCGCCAGCGTGCCTTCAACTCGGGCAGCGGCGCCAGGCTTTGGTGGGGCACGGACAGGCTGTCGAAGATTTCGTCGGCCAGCGCGTCGGCGTTGCGCAGGCTGGCGATGGCGTCGCTGCTGCACGCGGGGTCGTAGCCGAAGCCGTTGCCGCTCAAGGCCAGGAAGGGTTCCGCTTCGCCATCCAGGCTGGCGATGCCGGGATGGCGCGCCAGGGCCGCCTTGAACAGCGTGGATCCCGAGCGCGAACTGGTCAGGATGACCGCGACCCGCTTCACCTTCATGCGCCAGGGCGCATGCGGCACGGCCCGCAGCCGGCGGATAGCGTCAAGCAAGCCTTCCATGCCCTTCCACAGGTTTGATCAGGAAGGCGAAGAACTGGCGCTCCTGGTCGCGTTCCGCCGCGCTGCGGGCCATCAGCCGGATACTGAAGCCGTTCTGCTTCGCCAGGCGCCGCACTTCGTCCACCGCGCCGAAGTTCGAATGCGCGAAGTAGATGCGGCCGCCGGGCTTGAGGTAGCGCGCGGCCTGTTCGAAGAAGCGCGTGTTGGTGCGGAAGTCCGTGTCCCACTGCGAGCGCGCCACCACGTCCGGCGCCGGCTTGTCGCGGAACGGCAGGTTGGCGGTGATCACGTCGAAGCGCTCGTCGCCCACCTTGTCGAACAGGTCGGAGCGGCGCACTTCCATCACGCCGCCGAAGCCGTGGGCTTGCGCGTTGCGGCGCGCGCTGCGGATGGCGGCCGGGTTGACGTCCAGCGCCAGCACGCGCGAGGCCTGCTGGTAGCAGGCGAAGATGGCGATCACGCCGGAGCCGGTGCCGACATCGAGCACGCTCTCGCCGGGCTTGATGCGGAAGTTGCGCACCAGCGGCTGGCTGTCGAGGAAGGGCCAGAACGTGTTGGGGTAGACGTGGAATTTCTTGCCAAGGTAGGTGATGGTGCGGCCGCTTTCGGGTACTGATTTGAAAGCCTTCTGGCGCATGGCTTGCCAGCGGTCGACCGGCTCTGGGGGCGGAAGTGGGGGTGTGGGCTTCTCGGCCCCCCTCTCGGCTGCTGCCACTCTAACGAGTCCGCCTGGCGAGGGCAAGCGCGCGCCGTGCGGCGCGCGCCAACTGTTGGATGCTTACATTTCTTGCGTCTTGGTAGGAAGCCAGGCCGCGATGGCGCGGCCGATGGCGTCGGGGTGGTCTTCCTGGATGTTGTGGGTGCCTTCGCCCAGCTCCACCAGCTGGCAGTTGGCGAACCTGGCGGCGTAGCGTTCGGCCACGGCGCGCGGGGTCAGCACGCCGTTCGGGCTGAACAGGATCAGCTTGGGATATTGGGCCGTGGCCATGATGGCTTCGTTGCGCTCGACCAGCTGGTAGACGTCGGCCGGTTCGCCGGCAATCGGCATCATGCGCGGGAAGGCCAGCATGGGCTTGCGCGATGCGGGCGTTGGGAACGGTGCGCGGTAGGCATCCATCTCTTCCGCGGTGAGCGGGCGCAGCGAACCTTTCGGCAGCATCTGCTCGATGAAGAAATTCTGCTGCAGCACGAACTCTTCGCCGCTGCCCGGCGCGCGCATCTGCCTGAAGCGTTCGCGCGCCTGTTCCAGCGGATGGAAGTCTTCCCAGGTCGGGCTGGGGCGCACGAACTCCATCAGCGCCACGCCGCGCACCTTGGCCGGATAGCGCGCCGCCAGATGGATCGCCAGCGCCCCGCCCCAGTCCTGGCCGACCAGGGTGAACTGCTCCACCTCCATCCGTTGCAGGAAGCCTTCCAGGTAGGCCGCGTGTTCGAGGAAACTGTAGGCGATATCCGGCTTGCCGGAGGCGCCAAAACCGATCAGGTCCGGCGCCAGGCACCAGGCTTTGCCGGCCACATGCGGCAAGATGCCGCGCCAGATGAAGGAATGCGTTGGATTGCCGTGCAAGAAGACGACGGCATGGTCGCCGCGCTCGCCCGATTCGCGATAGGCGATGCTGGAATCCAGTACGGGGACGGATTTCATGGAATCCCTTTCAGAAAAAAAATGCCCACTCCGGAGAGTGGGCCAAGTCCAAAACTAGGGATGTCCTGAAAGAGACGGTTCCATCTTAGTTTCCGGACCGGCCACACTCTGTGCGTCACTTCACACAAACTTTAAAAAGGCCATGGGCTCTCGGTCTGCTGCCATGCCGGCAGCTGCTGCATGCGGCCGAACCAGGCCAGCAGGTGGGTGTATTTCTCAACCGGAATATTGGCGCGGCTGATGTACATCAAGGGTGCCGCCACCGCGTAGTCGGCCAGGGTCAGCGCATTGCCGCTCATCCATTGGTGGGTGGCCAGGTGCTGGTCCAGTACGGCCGCATGCTGGTGGAGTTCCTCCTCGCCCTTGGCGATTTCCACCGGGTCCGGGCCCTGGCCGGTGACGAATTTCTTCCACAGGCGCTCCCAGGTAAAGACGCCGATCGCCGGCGCAAAGTGCTGGGCCGCGAAGAACATCCAGCGGTTGACGTCGGCGCGCGCCTTCAACTCTTTCGGATACAGCGCCTCGGCGCCTTGCTTGTCGGCCAGGTACTGCATGATGGCGCAGGATTCCCACAGCAGGAAGCCGTCATCCTCCAGCACCGGCACCTTGCCGCAGATATTCACTTCCTTCAGGCGCTTGCGCGCTTCTTCGTTGCCCAGGTCGATGAACACTTCCTCGAGCTTGATGCCCAGGTGGCTTGCAGTCAGCAATACGCGGCGGGCGTTGGAAGACAGCGGGTTGTGGTAGAGGCGCATCGTGAAACTCCTTGGTGGGTTGATCGAATGCGCACATGGTAACCAAGGGCTCCTGACAGTTCCTGTCAGGAGTCTTCAACGATCGCGTTTTCCTCGCGCCACAGCTTGAGCAATTCGTGGCGCGGTTTGGGATAGCGTTCGGCCAGCGGCTCGGCGCGCGCGATGCGGTCGATGCGGAAGTGGCGGTTGGCCTGGCGCATCTCGCACCAGGCCGCCAGCAGGCGGCGGCCGTCGAAGAAGGCCAGCGCGAACGGCCACACGGTGCGCTCGGAGCAGGCGCCCTGCTCGTCCTTGTAGTGGATGCGCATCTTGTGCTGGCGCCGGATCGCTTCGCGCGCCGGCAGCACGAAGGCATCATGCTCGGGGGTGTCGCGCACCAGCGGCACCCACAGGCTGGTGTCGGCCATGTCGTCGCGCAGGTCCTTGGGCGTGGCGGTGGCGATCTTGGCCAGTGCGTTGGCGGCGGCCTGCGCCAGCACCGGGTCGCCCTGGCGCCGCACCCAGCGCGCGCCCAGCACCAGCGCTTCCAGTTCGTCCACGTCGAACATCAGCGGCGGCAGGAAGACGCCGCTGCGCAGCAGGTAACCCAGGCCGGCCGAGCCTTCCACCGGGGCGCCCAGCTCGGCCAGGGTCTGCATGTCGCGGTAAATGGTGCGTTCGGATACGCCCAGCTGTTCCGCCAGCGCGGCTGCCGTGACGGGACGGCGGCTGCCGCGCAAGGCATCCATCAGCTGGAACAAGCGGCCGGTGCGGCTCATTGCGACTCCCTTTTTATGAGGCCAGCAGCTTAACATAGTTATAATGCAACTATGACGAAGAATCCTCCTGCCAAAAGCCCCTCCACCAGAAGCCGCGCCCTCGGCAAGGTGACCCTGTCCGACGTGGCTGCACGCGCCGGCGTGGCGCCGATGACGGCGTCGCGCGCCATCAACCAGCCCGAGCTGGTTTCCGCCGTCCTGCGCGAGCGCGTCGACAAGGCGGTGCTGGAACTGGGCTACGTGCCGAACCGCGCCGCGCGGGCGCTGGCCTCGGCGCAGTCGCGCGTCATCGTGGTACTGGTGCCGTCGCTGGCCAATACCGTATTCACGGCGGTGCTGGCGGGCATCCAGGATGCGCTCGATCCCTGCAACTACCAGATCCTGATCGGCAACACGCGCTACTCGGATGCCGAGGAAGAGAAGCTGATGCTGACCTATTTGCAGTCGAACCCCGACGGCATCCTGCTGTGCGGCCTGACCCACAGCCCGCGCATGGAGCAGATGCTGGCCACCTCGCGTGTGCCGGTGGTGTCGATGATGGACCTGTCGCCCGATCCCGGCGTGATGTCGGTCGGCTTCTCGCAGGTGGACGCCGGCTACACCATGACGCGCTACCTGCTCGACAAGGGCCGCAAGCGCATCGGCTACATGGCGGCCCAGCTCGACGAGCGCACCCTGAAGCGCGCCGAAGGCTACCGCAAGGCCATGGAGGAAGCCGGCCTGGCCGACCCGGCGTTGGAACTGATGTGCCCCGAACCGTCCACCATCGCGCTGGGCGCCGAACTGGTGGGGCGCATGCAGGCCAGCATGCCCGGCCTGGACGCCATCTTCTGCTGCAACGACGACCTGGCGCACGGCGCCATCTTCCAGTGCTTGCGGCGCGGCATCAAGGTGCCGGAGCAGCTGGCGATCTGCGGCTTCAACGACTTGCCGGCCTCGGCCTGGATGAAGCCTTCCGTCACCACGGTCGGCACGCCGCTGTACCAGACCGGCTTCGAGGCGGCCAGCCTGCTGCTGGCTCGCATCCGCGGCACCGAGGTGCCGGCGCAGCGCATCGACCTCGGCTTTACCGTGATGGCGCGGGAGAGCGCTTGAACCGTTGGGTCATGATGGGGGTGTGCGGCAGCGGCAAGAGCCTGGTGGGCAAGCTGCTGGCGCAGGAGCTGGGCGTGCGCTTCATCGAAGGCGACAGCTTCCACCCGCCCGCCAACGTGGCCAAAATGACGGCCGGGATTCCCCTGACCGACGACGAC
Source organism: uncultured Duganella sp. (assembly GCA_966112955.1). Lineage (GTDB taxonomy): Bacteria > Pseudomonadota > Gammaproteobacteria > Burkholderiales > Burkholderiaceae_D > Rugamonas. The sequence goes on from CBHWEO010000100.1 coordinate 7,208, forward strand.
CGCGCGGCATGGCTGGCACGGCTGGCGGCCGTGATCCGGCAGGCGGTGGCGTCCGGCGAAGGCGTGGTGCTGTCTTGCTCGGCGCTGAAACGCCGCTACCGCGACCGCTTGCGGGAAGCCGATCCGGGCTTGCGCTTTGCCCACCTGACGGGCGAACGGGAATTGATCGCGCAGCGCATGCAAGCGCGCGAAGGCCACTACATGCCGCTGTCGCTGCTGGACAGCCAGCTGGCCACGCTGGAACCGCTGCAGGACGATGAACGGGGCCTGCAGCTCGATATCGGCCAGGCGCCGGCCGCGCTGGTGGCGGCGATCCTGGACCCGAAAAGGGTGCGCGGGCCCGGCGTACCGGCCAAACCCGCGCAATAAAACAAGCTGGACTGGCGCCCAACCTGCCATCGGACCGGGAGCGCTACATGGCCACAGGGGTTGTTAGCGCTAACAATCGAGGGCCAGTGTAATCAGGTAGTTTCGTTATGTCAATAAAAAAAGCAGCCCGCAGGCTGCTTTTTTGAGGGAGAAAGGCGGCTTACACCACGGCGCCGTCGGTCTCGTCCTTTTCCTTGACCGGCTTGATCAGGTCTTCGCGCTTGACGCCCAGCCACATGGCCACGGCAGCCGCCACGAACACCGAGGAGTAGATGCCGAAGCAGATACCGATGGTCAGTGCGATCGCGAAGTAATACAGGGTCGGGCCGCCCAGGAACAGCATCGACAGCACCATCATCTGGGTACAGCCGTGGGTGATGATGGTACGCGAGATGGTGGAGGTGATCGCGTTGTCGATCACTTCATGCACGCTCATCTTGCGCTGCTTGCGGAAGTTCTCGCGGATCCGGTCGAAGATAACCACCGATTCGTTGACCGAGTAACCCAGCACGGCCAGCACGGCCGCCAGCACGGTCAGCGAGAATTCCCACCGGAAGAAGGCGAAGAAGCCCAGGATGATCACCACGTCGTGCAAGTTGGCGATGATCGCGGCCACGGCGAATTTCCATTCGAAGCGGACCGCCAGGTAGATCATCACGCCGACGACCACCATGATCAGCGCGTTCAGGCCGTCGGCCGCCAGTTCCTCGCCGACCTGCGGGCCGACGAATTCCACCTTCTGCAGCGACACGCCTTCGGAACCGTCGGCGTGGACACAGGCGCTCTTCAGCTCATGCGCGCCCTTGTCGGTCACCTTGTCGACCTGCTTGACGGTGCCCTGCTCGGACTTGCACAGCTCGCCGAACACGCGCGCCGCGGTATCGGCGGAAGAAGTGCCCTTCACGTTCGGCAGGCGGATCATGGCGTCCTGCGCGGTGTCGATGCTGGTCACTTCAGGGTGGTAGCCCAGACTGGTCAGCGTCTCGCGTACCTTGTCCAGGTGCGCTGCCTGCGGGTACTTCACTTCCATCACGGTGCCGCCGGTGAACTCCACCGAGAAGTTCAGGCCCTTGGTGGCCAGGAAAAACACTGCCGCCACGAAGGTCAGCGCCGAAATCACGTTGAAGACCAACGCGTGGCGCATGAAGGGGATGTCTTTACGGATGCGGAAAAATTCCATCGTTGTTCCTTAGTTCGCCTTAATTCGCTGGTTTCCAGACGGTGCCGATCGACAGCGACTGCAGTTTCTTCTTGCGGCCGTACCACAGGTTCACCACGCCGCGCGACACGAAGACCGCGGAGAACATCGAGGTCAGGATGCCCAGGCTGTGTACCACGGCGAAGCCGCGCACCGCACCGGAACCGAATACCAGCAGCGCGATACCCACGATCAGGGTGGTCACGTTGGAGTCCAGGATGGTGTGCCAGGCGTGCTCGAAGCCAGCGGAAATGGCGGCCTGCGGGTTGGCGCCGTTGCGCAGCTCTTCGCGGATACGCTCGTTGATCAGCACGTTGGCGTCGATTGCCATACCCAGCGCCAGCGCGATTGCCGCGATACCAGGCAGCGTCAGCGTGGCCTGCAGGCGCGACAGCACAGCGATCAGCAGCAGCAGGTTGACCGCCAGCGCCAGCACGCTGAAGGCGCCGAACATCATGTAATAGACGATCATGAAGACGGCGATGGCGGCAAAGCCGTACATCGTGGAGTGGAAGCCGCGCTCGATGTTTTCCTTGCCCAGTGCCGGGCCCACGGTACGCTGCTCGATCACTTCCATCGGCGCGTACAGTGCACCGGCGCGCAGCAGCAGCGCCAGTTCGGCCGAGTTTTCCATGCTGCCCATGCCGGTGATGTTGAAGGTGGAACCCAGTTCGCTCTGGATGGTCGCCACCGACAGCACTTCGGCCTTCTTCTTCTCGAACAGCACGATGGCCATCTTCTTGCCGACGCGGTCGCGGGTGGCTTCGCGGATCTTGCGGCCGCCGTCGCCGTTCAGGTCGATGCGCACGGCCGGCTGCTGGTTCTGCGAATCCAGGGTGGCGGTGGCGCTGGAGATGTAGTCGCCGGTCAGCACCACGTCCTTGGACAGCACGACAGGGGTGCCCTTGCCGACGGTGAACAGCTCGGAGTTGTACGGGATGGCCGCAGTCAGCTCGGTGCCCGGGGTCACGCTCTCGTCGACCATGCGCACTTCCAGGGTGGCGGTACGGCCGATGATGTCCTTGGCGCGCGCGGCATCCTGTACGCCCGGCAGCTGCACCACGATGCGGTCGGGGCCCTGCTGCTGGATCACCGGTTCGGACACGCCCAGTTCGTTGACGCGCTTGGCCAGGGTGGCGATGTTCTGCTGCACGCCGTTGTCCAGGGTGGCTTTCAGGGCGGCCGGCTTCAGGGTCGCCACCAGGCGCAGTTCGTCGCCTTCGGTGGCTTCGGCCACGTTCAGGTCCGGCTGCTGTTCCTGGATCAGGGCCTTGGCCTGCTGGCGGATGGCATCTTCACGGAACTTGACCACGATGGCGTCGCCGGCGCGGTCGATACCGGCATGGCGGATATTCTTGTCGCGCAGCTGGCCCTTGATGGCGGCCTGCATGCCCTGGATGCGCTTGCTCAGCGCAGCCTTGGTGTCGACCTGCATCAGGAAGTGCACGCCGCCGCGCAAGTCCAGGCCCAGGTACATCGGCTTGGCGTACAGCGCCTGCATCCATTGCGGGGTGTTCGACACCAGGTTGACCGTGACGATGTAGGTCGGGTCGGTCGGGTCGGCGTTCAAGCCTTTTTCCAGCGCCAGGCGGGCCTTGAACTGGGTGTCGGTGTCGGCGAAGCGGGCGCGCACGGAAGCGTGCAGGCCGGAGCCGTCCAGCGCCACGCCTTCAGTCTTGATGTTGGCTTGCTTCAGCAGGGTTTCGACCTGGGTGGCCAGGGCCGGCGTCACCTTCACGGTGGACTTGCCGCTGGTGACCTGCAGCGCAGGCGATTCGCCGAAGTAATTGGGCGCCGTGAAGAAGGCGCCCAGCAGCACCACCACGACAATAAGGATGTATTTCCAGGTTGGATAACGATTCATAGTCTTCAGCGTTCAGGCGTGGGCGGTTTCGCGCCGCCCACGCTGGTTATCACAGGCCCTTCAGGGTGCCTTTCGGCAGCAGGGAGGATACGGCGTGCTTCTGCACCACGATTTCGGTGCCGCTGGCGACTTCGAGGGTCACGTGCTGGTCGGTCACCTTGGACACTTTGCCCAGGACGCCGCCGATGGTGACCACTTCGTCACCCTTGGCCAGCGCTTCCATCATGGCTTTCTGTTCCTTCGCGCGCTTTTGCTGCGGGCGAATCATCAGGAAGTACATCACCACGAACATCAGGATCAGTGGTGCGAAGGTGGTCAGGTTGCCCATGGCGCCGGCGTCGGCTGCGGTTTGGGCGTATGCGTTGGAAATGAACACGGCGACTCCAAGTTCTTAGTTAGGGAAAAATCAAGCGGTGTATTCTAGCACTGCGTCCGCTGCACACCTATATATAGGCGGGTTGCCGTTTTTTAAATACCACGCGCCCGGTCGGCATGGAATTGCTGCACCCAGTCCGGGAAGCGGTCCGCATCCAGGGCATCGCGCATCTGCTGCATGATGTCGAGGTAGTAATGCAGGTTGTGGATGGTGTTCAGGCGCGCCCCCAGGATTTCCTGCGCCCGGTGCAGGTGGTGCAGGTAGGCGCGGCTGAAGTTGCGGCAGGCGTAGCAGGAGCAGGTCGGGTCCAGCGGTTCCTTGTCATCCTTGTAACGGGCGTTCTTGATCTTGATGTCGCCGAAGCGGGTGAAGATCCAGCCGTTGCGGGCATTCCGGGTCGGCATCACGCAGTCGAACATGTCGACCCCGTTAGCCACGCCGTTGACCAGGTCTTCCGGCGTGCCGACACCCATCAGGTAATGCGGCTTGTGCTCCGGCAGGCGCGGGCCGACGTGCGCCAGGATGCGCATCATGTCTTCCTTCGGCTCGCCCACCGACAGGCCGCCGATGGCCAGGCCGGGGAAGTCGATTTCCTGGAGCCCTGCCAGCGATTCATCGCGCAGGCTTTCGTACATGCCGCCCTGCACGATGCCGAACAGCGCGTTCGGGTTTTCGCCGGCCTTGAATTCGTTCATCGAGCGCTGGGCCCAGCGCAGGGACATGCGCATCGACTTGGCCGCTTCTTCCAGTGTGGCCGGGCGGCCGTCGATTTCGTACGGTGTGCACTCGTCAAACTGCATCACGATGTCGGAATTCAGCACGCGCTGGATCTGCATCGAGATTTCCGGCGACAGGAACAGCTTGTCGCCGTTGATGGGCGAGTTGAAGGTCACGCCGTCCTCGGTGATCTTGCGCATTTCGCCCAGGGAGAACACCTGGAAGCCGCCGGAGTCGGTCAGGATCGGCTTGTCCCAGCCCATGAAGCCGTGCAGGCCGCCGAACTTGGACATCACATCGTTGCCCGGGCGCAGCCACAGGTGGAAGGTGTTGCCGAGGATGATCTGGGCGCCGATTTCCTTCAGTTCCAGCGGCGACATGGCCTTGACCGAGCCGTAGGTACCGACCGGCATGAAGATCGGGGTCTGCACCTCGCCGTGATTGAGCTTGACGGTGCCGCGCCGGGCGTGGGTCTTGCCGGTGGCGTCTTTCTTGATGAGTTTAAATTCCAGCATCGGGATTCCTTATGCTCTGTTGTGCGTCGTCAGCAGCATGGCGTCGCCATAGCTGAAGAAGCGGTATTCGTTCGCGATCGCGTGCTGGTAGGCGTGGCGGATCTCGGTAAAGCCGGCGAAAGCGCTCACCAGCATCAGCAGGGTGGACTTCGGCAGGTGGAAGTTGGTGACCAGGCGCGTCACGGTCCGGAACCGGTAGCCCGGCGTGATGAACAGCGAGGTGTCGGCGCTGCCGGCTTCCAGCTGGCCCGACTGCGAGGCCGATTCCAGCGCGCGCAGCGAGGTGGTGCCGACGGCGACCACGTCGCGCCCGGCGGCGCGCGCTTCGCGCACCGCGTCGACCGTCTCCTGCGGCATGGTGTACCACTCGGTGTGCATCTTGTGCTCGGCCAGGTTCTCGGTGCGCACCGGCTGGAAGGTGCCGGCGCCCACGTGCAGGGTCACATAGGCGAACTGCACGCCCTTGGCGCGCAGCTTGTCCAGCAGCGGCTGGTCGAAGTGCAGGCCGGCCGTCGGCGCGGCCACCGCGCCCGGCACCTTGTTGAACACGGTCTGGTAGCGGTTCTCGTCCACTTCGCCCGGCGCGTGCTCGATGTAGGGCGGCAGCGGCAGGCGGCCGTATTGCTCGATCAGGTCGAACACGTCGGCCTCGAAATGCAGGGTGAAGAATTCGCCGGCGCGCTCGCCCACCGTGACGTCGAAGGCGTCGGCCAGGCGAATCTTCACGCCGGGGCCGGGCGACTTGGAGGCGCGCAGCTGGGCCAGCACGGTGCGGGTGTCGAGCACGCGCTCGACCAGGGCTTCGACTTTGCCGCCGGTATCCTTGACGCCAAAGAAACGGGCTTTCAGCACGCGGGTATTGTTCATCACCAGCAGGTCGCCGGCTTGCAGCTGGTCGACGATGTCGGTGAACTGACGGTCGTGCAGGGTCTTGCCATCCACGTGCAGGAGGCGCGAGGCGCTGCGGTCCGGCAGCGGAAATTGCGCAATACGCTCTGGCGGCAAGTTAAAATCGAAATCGGATAGCGAGTACATTGACGGACTACTAAAACTGTTGGGCAACCCTCTATTTTACGACACCTGCCCAAAATTCACGCAAAGATGCCGGAAACGAAGCAAAAAAAGCCCGACGCAGCAAAAAAGCCAGCCGCCACCGCCGAGAGCAAGCTCGCCAAGCTTGGCCTGCGCACGGACATGGACCTGGTGCTGCACCTGCCCATGCGCTACGAGGATGAGACGGAGGTGCTGACCATCCGCGAAGCCTGCCTGCGCGGCGGCGAGGTGTCGCAGGTGGAAGGCGTGGTGACGTCCAATGAAATCGCCTACAAGCCGCGCCGCCAGCTGCTGGTGCATATCGCCGACGAGACGGGCGACATCCAGCTGCGCTTCATGAATTTCTACGGCAGCCAGGTCAAGCAGCTGGCCGAGGGCACCCGGGTGCGCGCGCGCGGCGAGGTGCGGCACGGCTTCTTCGGCGCCGAGATGGTGCACCCGGCCTACAAGATCGTGAACGAGGGCGCGCCGCTGCCGACCTCCCTGACGCCGGTCTACCCGTCCGGCGAAGGCCTGTCCCAGCTGGTGCTGCGCCGCGCGATTGCCGACGCCATGAAGCGCGTCGACTGGACCGACACCCTGCCGCCGGAGGTGCTGAAGGCGATGCGCCTGCATCCGCTCGAAACGGCCGTGCGCACCCTGCACTACCCGCCGCCGCACATCGACGAGAACGCGCTGATCGACCGCACCCATCCGGCCTGGACCCGCGTCAAGTTCGACGAATTGCTGGCGCAGCAGCTCTCGCTGAAGCGCGCCCAGCGCGCGCGCCGCAAGAAGGGCGCCGCCGTGCTGGGCAAGATGGGCGCGCTGTCGGCCGCCTTCGAAGCGTCGCTGCCGTTCAAGCTGACGCGCGCCCAGCAGCGCGTGCTGAAGGAGATCCGCGCCGACCTGAAACAGCCCTACCCGATGCAGCGCCTGCTGCAGGGCGACGTCGGCAGCGGCAAGACCATCGTGGCCGCGCTGTCCGCCGCGCAGGCCATCGACAGCGGCTACCAGGCCGCGCTGATGGCGCCGACCGAAATCCTGGCCGACCAGCATTTCCGCAAGATCGCCGCCTGGCTCGAACCGCTGGGCGTGAAGGTGGCCTGGCTGACGGGCAGCCTGAAGAAAAAGGAAAAGGAAGCCGCCTACGCGCTGGTGGAATCGGGCGAGGCGCAGCTGGTGATCGGCACCCACGCCATCATCCAGGATACGGTGCAGTTCGCGAAACTGGGCCTGGTAATCGTGGACGAGCAGCACCGCTTCGGCGTCGGCCAGCGCCTGACCTTGCGCAACAAGGGCAATGGCGACAACGTGCCGCACCAGCTGATGATGTCCGCCACGCCGATCCCGCGCACGCTGGCCATGACCTATTACGCCGACCTGGAAGTGTCGGTGATCGACGAGCTGCCTCCCGGCCGCACGCCGATCGTGACCGCCGTGGTGGACCAGAACCGCCGCGATGAAGTGATCGCCCGCGTGCATGCGGCGGCGCTGGAAGGCCGCCAGGCGTACTGGGTCTGCCCGCTGATCGAAGAATCGGAAGCGCTGCAGCTGCAGACCGCGACCGAAACCTACGAAACGCTGGCCGCCGCCCTGCCCGACCTGCGCGTCGGCCTGGTGCACGGCCGCCTCAAGCCGGCCGAGAAAGCGGAAGTGATGGATGCCTTCGCCGCCGGCGAGATCCACGTGCTGGTGGCCACCACCGTGATCGAGGTCGGCGTCGACGTACCGAATTCCTCGCTGATGGTGATCGAGCACGCCGAGCGTTTCGGCCTGTCGCAGCTGCACCAGTTGCGCGGCCGCGTGGGGCGCGGCTCGGCGGCCTCGGTCTGCCTGCTGCTCTACCAAAGCCCGCTGGGCCCGGTGGCCAAGCAGCGCCTGATGACCATGCGCGAAACCACGGACGGTTTCGAGATCGCCCGGCGCGACCTGGAAATCCGCGGCCCCGGCGAATTCCTCGGCGCGCGCCAGTCCGGCCAGGCCATGCTGCGCTTCGCCGACCTGGAAACCGACGGCTGGCTGGTGGACCAGGCACGCGACGTCGCGCATGCCCTGTTGCACGACGCGACGCCCGCCAACACGGCAACGGTGGAAGCCCACCTCGAACGCTGGCTCGGCGGCCGCGAAGAATTCCTCAAGGTTTAACGCGCCTGTCCCCAGGCATACAGCGCTTCCAGCACACCCCTGAGCGTTTCCCCGCGCGCACTCAGGGCGTATTCCACTTTCGGCGGCACTTCGGGATAGACGGTGCGCGTCACGATGCCGTCGGCTTCCAGCTCGCGCAGCTGCTGCGTCAGCATCTTCTGGCTCACCGGCGGGATGTTGCGCTTCAGCTCCGCGTAGCGCATGGTGCCGGACATCAGCATGTGCAGGATCATGGGCTTCCATTTGCCGCCGAGGACATTCATGGTCGCCGCCATCGGGCAGCCCGCCGGGTTTTCAATGTGCCATTGCTTCTTCATTACTCACCTTAGGGAAAGCAGGGCACCAAAAAGTGCCTTCTTGTGGGCCGCGCGCCGATTGGGCAGTATGCCGCCATGCAAACCGCCCACATCATTCGTATCCCCATCCTGCCGTTCGGCATGGTCAACGCGCACCTCATCATACAAGGCCGCAGCTGCGTGCTGGTGGACACCGGCCTGCCCGGATCGGAACACAAGATCGAGCGCGCGATGCGCCGCCATGGCCTCGCCCTGCGCAACCTGCGGCTCATTATCGTCACCCATGCCCACGTCGACCACGCGGGCAGCGCGGCGCGCCTGCGCGAGCTGTCCGGCGCGCCCATCGTCGCCCACCGCGGCGACGCGGCGTTCTACGGCAGGCGGGAACAGATGCGCTTCTGCCCCACCGGCTGGTTCGGCAGGCTGTTCCTCAGGACGCGGCTGATGTTCGAGCCTTATACGGGCTTTGCGCCGGACATCCTGCTCGATGGCACCGAAGCGATGAGCCTTGCGCCGTGGGGCGTGCGCGGCGTGGTGCGCCATACGGCCGGCCATACCGCGGGATCGCTGGCGGTGCAACTGGAATCGCAGGATGCCCTGGTCGGCGACCTGCTTGCGTCGGGCATCCTGCTGGGCGGCATTGTGCGCACCGGACGCGCCAAGCGCCCGCCGTTCGAGGACGACCCGCATACCGTGTCCCGCGAACTGGAACGCCTGGTGCAGGCCGGCGCGCAGCGTTTCTACATGGGCCATGGCGGCCCGCTGGACGCGGCCGAAGTGTTGCGCCACGCCCGCCGCATCAGGTCAATCCCGCCCTGTCGGTGTGGCGACCAGTGATTCGACTTCCGCCGTCAGCGAAACGATGCGCGGCACGCCGTTGACCAGCGCGATCTCGGCTTTCTGCTTGCTGAGCGACTCCATGCGCTCGCCGGGCAGCAGCACGACTTCCTTCGCCAGGTTGCGCGCGGTGGCGCTGTGGCCGTTGGCCGACACCGTCACTTCGCGGTTGCTGACTTCATAGGTCGATTGCAGCTGGACTTTCCACAGGCCTTCCAGCATGGTCTTGTACTCGCTTACGCTCATGCGCGACAGCCCGCCGCCGGTGCCGGGCATCGACACCATGATCAGCGCATTGGGTGCGAAATTGGCCATTAGCCGCTCGGCGTCGTGGCGCTGCACCGAGTTTTCCATATCGCCCATGACGTTCCGGACTTCCGCCTCAGTCAACCGCTTGTCGGCGCAAGCCGCCAAGGCGGCAAGCATTGTGATAAGAATTGCAAGTTTCTTCATATACCCAATGATACATTATGTGACACTTGTCGCATAAACTCCTTGCCAGCGCGCGACACTTGTCGCACAATGCCGTCATACGTCACAAGGAGACCTGTATGGCCATTCCATCCATTACCGAACTGACCCTGCTCAAGGCACTGTGGAAGCAGCACCCGCTCAGCGCCCGGGAAATCCATGAACGCGTGGAGGAGGAACTGGCCTGGTCCTACTCATCCACGCGCAAGACCCTGGAGCGCATGCTGGAGAAAGGCATGATCAGCCTGCATT
>CBHWEO010000101.1:0-17244 GCA_966112955.1 uncultured Duganella sp.
CCGTGTCCGATTGCCAGAGCTGACCCCGACTTTAAAAACAAAAGCCGCCCGGAGGCGGCTTTTTGCGGGGGGCGCGGCAGGTTACTGGTAATCGCTCGCGTTCAGGCCCATCACGTGCGAGAAGCCGCCGTCGACGTACATGATGTCGCCGGTGATGCCGGACGACAGGTCGGACAGCAGGAAGGCCGCGGCATTGCCCACTTCTTCAATGGTCACGTTGCGGCGCAGCGGGGCGTGCGACGAGGCGAAGCCGAGCAGCTTGCCGAAGTCCTTGATGCCGGAAGCGGCCAGGGTCTTGATCGGGCCGGCGGAAATGCCGTTGGAGCGGATGCCGTGCTGGCCCAGGTTCTCCGCCAGGTAACGCACGGAAGCTTCCAGCGATGCCTTGGCCAGGCCCATGGTGTTGTAGTAAGGGATCGCGCGCACCGCGCCGAGGTAGGACAGGGTCAGCACGGAGGAGCCTGGCTTCAGCAGGGGCAGGGCGGCCTTCACCATGGCCGGGAAGCTGTAGGCCGAGATGTCGTGGGCCACGCGGAAGTTTTCGCGGGTCAGGCCGTCCAGGAATTCGCCGGCGATCGCTTCACGCGGGGCGAAGCCGATGGCGTGCACGAAGCCGTCCAGGCGGTCCCAGGACTTGGCCAGGTCGGTGAACAGGTTGGCGATCTGTTCGTCGCTGGTCACGTCGCAGTCGAAGACCAGCTTGCTGTCGAATTCGGCAGCGAATTCAGTGATGCGGTCTTTGAAGCGTTCGCCAACGTAGGTGAAAGCCAGTTCGGCGCCTTCGCGGTGGGCAGCCTTGGCGATGCCGTAAGCGATGGAACGGTTGGACAGCACGCCAGTAATCAGGATTTTTTTGCCTTGCAAGAAAGCCATATCTACTCCAATGGGGTTATACCGCAAGAACGGGATTGTAAACGCGCGGCCGCCCCACCTGCAAGTTTGGCAAGGGGGCGGACTGCGGATCAGTTATTGCGGCGGGTCTTGGATTTGCCGGCTTCATCACGCTTGACGCGTGCCTTGACCATGCTGACCGCCGGCTTGGAGTCTCCGTGGGTGGAGGAAGCCTGGCGGTAATTGCTGCGTTTTGGCGCGGCGCGCTCGGCTTCGACAGCCAGGGCGGCGTTTTCGATCACGTCGGCCGGGATGTCGTTACCGACGGCGGCGGAAATCTTCGGCACCAGGATGGTGGAGCCGGCTTTCAGCACCGATTGCTGCGGAATATTGTTGGCCTGGCGGATCGCGTCCGGCGTGGTGCCGAACTTGCGGGCCAGCGAAACGATGTTCTCACGGGCGCTGGTGATCTTGTGGGTGGTCCAGCTGGACAGGGCGCGCGTCCAGGAAGCCAGGTTTTCGGCGAATTTGGCAGCCTTCTCGGCCGGCAGCAGGATCTTGGTCTGCTCATTGCCGGTGATGACGGGCTTCTTGAACTGCGGATTCAGGGCCTTGAATTCGTCGACCGAGATCTCGGCCAGCTTGGCGGCCAGCACCAGGTCGATGTCGCGGGTCTTGTCGATCGCGGTGAAATACGGCTCGTTGTCGATCACCGGCAGGTGCACGGCATACTGGGCCGGGTTGGCGACGATATTCTTCACCGCCTGCAGCTTGGGCACGTAGTTGCGGGTTTCGGCCGGCATCTGTTCGGCCAGGCTTTCGAAATCGGTCGGCTTGCCGGCTGCCTGGTTGCGCTTGATGGCCTTCTGCACATTGCCTTCGCCCCAGTTGTAGGCGGCCAGAGCCAGGTGCCAGTCGCCGAACATGGTATACAGGCGCTGCAGGTAGCTCAGGGCGGCGTCGGTCGAGGCCAGCACCGAGCGGCGGTCATCCTTGAAGGAATTCTGCTTCAGGTCGTAGTCGCGGCCGGTGCCCGGCACGAACTGCCACAGGCCGGCCGCGTTGGCGGTGGACAGGGCTTGCGGGTTGAAGGCCGATTCGATGAAGGGCAGCAGGGCCAGTTCGGTCGGCATGCCGCGCTTTTCCAGCTCTTCCACCACGTGGTAGAGGTAGAGCGAGGCGCGCGCCGTGGTGCGGTCGATGTAATCCTGGCGGTCGGCATACCACTTGATGTGCTTGGCCACCAGGGCATTGTTCACGTCGGGAATGGCGTAGCCGGAGCGGATGCGGCCCCAGACGTCGGTTTCCTTGTATTCTTCGACGGCAGGCTGCAGGACCACGGATTTGGTGGTTTCCGTCGCTGCCAGGGAGGAGGCTGCCGGGACCGCAGCGCTCAGCGCCAGGGCGATCAGGACAGCGTGTTTGAGTCTATCTTGCATAGTGTTTCGCTGTTGTCGTCAAGAAACAATGGACGGACTATCTAAGGCCGGAGTGTAAGGAGGAAAGCCAGCCGCGTCAAGGAAAAATTCGCTATGTGCCTGATTTTCTTGGATAATTATGTCGAACAAGCTATATAATTGGCGCCTTGGATAACGATTTCTGGATCTATAGATGAGCAATACCCCGGTGGATTACGAGGCCGTGATCGCGGCAACCGAGCAATGGCTGGAGAAGGCGGTGATCGGCCTGAACCTGTGCCCCTTTGCCAAAGCCGTGCACGTGAAGAAGCAGGTGCGCTATGTGGTGTCGGAGGCGGCCACGCCCGAAGAATTGCTGGAAGACCTGGTCAAGGAGCTGGAATTCCTGGCCGGGGAGGATCCGGAAGTGGTCGATACGACCCTGCTGATCCATCCGCTGGTGTTGCAGGATTTCGAGGATTTCAACGAATTCCTGGACGTGGCCGATGCCGCGCTGGAAGAGCTGAAGCTGGATGGCGAGCTGCAGGTGGCCAGCTTCCACCCCGAGTACCAGTTCGCCGATACGGACAAGAACGACATCTCGAATTACACCAACCGTTCGCCTTACCCGACCCTGCACCTGTTGCGCGAGGCATCGATCGACCGCGCGGTGGAGGCTTTCCCCGAGGCATCTGAAATTTTCGAGAAGAATATCGAGACCATGGAGCAGCTCGGCCATGAGGGCTGGGACAAGCTGGGCTTGCAGGTGAAGTGATGGCGGAAGATAAAGTCCCCGAGCGGCCGGATACGCCTTGCGTGGCGGTCTGTTCGACCACCTTTGACGAGATTTGCCGCGGCTGTGGGCGCACGTATATCGAGGTGGCCCATTGGGTTGGCATGAGCGCCGAGGAGAAGGAGAAGGTGTGGCAGCGGATCCTGGCGCAGGGGTATCCGCGGCGGAACAGCTAAAAACCGGGCACACCGGACAACCGGGGTACGGCCCGGTAGGCCGGACCCCGGTTGTCCGGTTTCCAGGTTTTCCGGTCTTACTCAGCCTTCCAGGAACCGATAAAATCCTTCTTCCCAATCTCCAGCCCGTTATGGCGCAGGATGTTGTACGCCGTGGTCGCATGGAAGTAGAAATGCGGCAGCGCATAGTGCACCAGGTATTCCTGCCCCACCCATTGCTTGGTTTTCTCGCCGCTACCGGTAGTTACCGCGCGCTGGGCCGAATCTTCGATGGCCTGGCGCGGCAGCGAATCGAGGAACGCCAGCGTGCGCTGGATGCGCAGTTTCAGCTCACCAATGGTCTTTTCCGTATCCTCATAGGACGGCACATCCGCGCCGGCCAGGCGGGCGCCCGCGCCCTTGGCGAAATCGCAGGCAATCTGGATCTGGCGCGTGAACGGCAGCATGTCCGGGAACAGGCGGAACTGCAGCAAGGCGGTCGGGTCGATCTTCTTTTCCTCGATGTGGGCTTCCGCCTTGTCCAGGATGGCGTGCAGGCTGCCCAGGATCTGGCGGAACACGGGGATCGAAGCGGAATACATGGAAAACGACATAGTGAAACTCCTCTGATATAGAGTGGCGATCATACCAAGTTACGTGCATAATTGCTGCTGGATAATCTTTTCCACCAGACCCGCTTGATGGCTCGGAATTTTTATAACAAATTAAGGTCCCGCCTGAGCGCACTGTATGGCTTGTCCATTTATGGTGCCTTGTTACTGGTGGTATTCGGCGGCCTGGTGATTCCGGCGATTATCGGCTCTTACCTGCTGATCGGCGTGCACGAGCAGCAGACCGCGCGCGCCGCACTCAACGAATCCCTGCAGCGCAATGCCGACATCCTGGCGCTCGGGATGCAGGAATCCCTGTGGAACATGAACGCGGAATCGGCCCACTCGCTGGTCGAATCCGTGATGCGCGACCGCTCGGTGCTGAAGGTGCAGGTCACCGGCCAGGCCGATACCCAGTTCATGGAGGTGGAGGCGCCCAAGCGCGCCATCGGCAACGTGGTGCGCGCTGAACGCGAAATCCTGGTGCGCGGCGAGAAGATCGGCAAGATCCTGGTTGAAATGGACGACGCCCGCAGCCAGCAGGAATTGCGCGAGAAGCAGCTGTCCTATGTCTTCGTGCTGGCGGCGCAGCTGACCGTGTCGCTGCTGCTGATCGTGCTGTTCCTGAACCAGCGCCTGCTGAAACCGCTGCGCAAGCTGATGCGCTTCTCCGACCGCCTGTCGCACGGCGACTTCGAAACCCGCATGGAATTGCGCGGCAGCGATGAGCTGGGCCGCCTGGCCGGCCAGCTGGACCAGATGCGCGTGGCGATCAAGCACCTGTTCGAAGACATCGCCCAGCGCGAAGAGCGCTTCCGCACCATCGTGACGCAGGTGCCGGGCGCCGTGTTCCGTTTCCGTCCCGATGGCCCGATCGATTTCGTGTCGGACGCCATCGAAGAAATTTCCGGCTACTCGGCGGCGCAGTTCATGCGCAGCACCACGCATGCCTGGGCCAACCTGATCTGCCCGGAAGACCGCAAGCGCCAGCGCCGTGTGGTGGTGCAGGCGATCCAGGACTGCAAGCCCTACGAAATCGAATACCGCATCATCGATTCCACCGGCACCGAGCGCTGGGTGGCCGAGAATGGCCAGCCGCAACCGGCCGACGCGGGCGGCGCGCCGTGGGTGGACGGCATCATTTCCGACATCAGCCAGCGCAAGCACAATGAAATGCGCATCGAAGCGCTGCTGGCCGAGCAGAGCGCCATCCTGGACAACGTGATGTTCGGCGTGATGTTCGTGCGCCACCGCACCATCGTCTCCGTCAACCGCCGCTGCGAAGAGCTGTTCGGCTACGAGCCGGGCCAGATGATCGGCGCCTCCACCGCCATCGTGTTCCCGACCGCCTTCGATTACGAGTCGGCCGGCGCGCGCCAGTATTCCACCCTGGGCAGCGGGGAGTACTTCAGCGAGGAGCGCAATTACCGCCGCAAGGACGGTTCGCTGTTCTGGTGCATGGTGTCCGGCTGCGCCATCGACCAGAACCGCCCGAACGAAGGCTCGATCTGGGTCTACGCCGACATCAGCGCCCGCAAGGAGGCGGAAGAAAAGCTGCGCCTGTCCGCCACCGTGCTGGAACACAT
Organism: uncultured Duganella sp.; assembly: GCA_966112955.1. Taxonomy (GTDB): domain Bacteria; phylum Pseudomonadota; class Gammaproteobacteria; order Burkholderiales; family Burkholderiaceae_D; genus Rugamonas. The sequence continues at coordinate 5,374 of CBHWEO010000101.1, forward strand.
TGCCGACGGCGTGATGGTGATCGACGACAAGGGCACCATCGTGGCCGTGAACCCGGCTTTCACGCAAATCACCGGCTACACCGAAGCGGAAGCCCTGGGCCGCGACCGCAGCCTGACGCGCTCCGAACGCCACGACGAAGCCTTCCACGCCGAACTGTGGAAGGAGCTGGTGGAGCATGGCTACTGGCGCGGCGAAATCTGGAGCATGCGCAAGAGCGGCGAGTTGTACCTGGAGTGGCTGACCCTGACCGCCGTGCGCGACACGCGCGGCATCACCACCCACTATGTCGGCGTGTTCAGCGACATCACCATGGTCAAGGAATCGCAGGAAAAGCTGGACCACCTGGCCCACCACGACCCGCTCACCCAGTTGCCGAACCGCCTGCTGTTCCACGACCGCCTGCAGCATGCCATCCAGCGCGCCACGCGCGGCAACGAGCAGCTGGCGCTGCTGTTCATCGACCTGGACCGCTTCAAGAACGTCAACGACACGCTGGGCCACCATATCGGCGACGAGCTGCTGAAACAGGTGGCGCACGCGCTGTCGGACAAGCTGCGCGAAGGCGACACCCTGGCGCGCCTGGGCGGCGACGAGTTCATCGTCCTGCTGGAGGACGTGGAGGGCCAGTACGGCGCCGGCCAGGTGGCGGAAAAGCTGGTAGCCATGTTTGAGCATCCTTTCATGGTGGCCGGGCATGAATTGTTCGTGACTTGCTCGGTCGGCATTTCGCTGTTCCCGACCGACGCCAGCGACCTCAATATGCTGATCCGCAACGCCGATGTGGCCATGTACCAGGCCAAGGCGCGCGGCCGCAACGGCTACCGCTTCTACCAGCCGTCCATGACGGGCGAGGGCGTGGAGCGCCTGCGCCTGGAAACCTACCTGCGCCGCTCGATCGAGAAAGAGGAAGTGTTCCTCAACTACCAGCCGCAGGTGGAGATCGACACCGGCAAGCTGCTGGGCGTGGAAGCGCTGGTGCGCTGGAACCATCCGGAGCTGGGCCTGGTGCCGCCGCACCGCTTCATCCCGCTGGCCGAGGACACTGGCTTCATCAACCAGTTGGGCCAATGGGTGCTGTACGAGGCCTGCCGCCAGATGGTGCGCTGGCAGGAGGCGGGGCTGGTGGTGCCGAAGATCGCCGTCAACCTGTCGGCCAAGCAGTTCGAACGCGGCAGCATGGTGGCCACGGTGTCCGACATCCTGCGCGAGACCGGCCTGGAGCCGCATCGCCTGCAGCTGGAAGTCACCGAATCGGTGATCATGAATACCGGCGATGCGCTGGCCTTCATCAACGACCTGCACGCGGTCGGCGTGTCGCTGGCGATCGACGATTTCGGCACCGGCTATTCTTCGCTGGCCTACCTGAAGCAGATGCCGGTGCAGACGCTGAAGATCGACCGCTCCTTCATCAAGGATATTTCGACCGACGTCAACGACGAAGCGATCGCCATCGCCATCATCCAGCTGGGCCGCAGCATGAACCTGTCCGTGATCGCCGAAGGCGTGGAGACGGAGCAGCAGGCGGCCTTCCTGCTGCGCCACGGCTGCAACCAGGCGCAGGGCTACTATTACAGCCGTCCGGTGATGCCGGACGATTTGCTGCAGCGTTGGCTGCCATGACGAGGATGCAATGCTGAGACCCAAACAGTTTTCCCGCCGCCGTTTCCTGCTGGGGGGCGTGGCCATGGCCGGCGCCATGCTGGTTGGCTGGGGCGTGATGCCGCCGCGCCAGCGCCTGCGCGGCAAGGAGCCGCTGCCGCTGGAAAACGGCGCGGTGGCCCTGAATGGCTGGATCGCCATTGGGCCCGACGGCACGGTGCAGTTGGCCATGCCGCGCGCCGAGATGGGGCAGGGCGTGCATACCGCGCTGCCGATGCTGGTGGCGGAAGAACTGGACGTCGGCCTGGACGCGGTCAGCCTGGTGCAGGCCCCGGCCGACAAGATCTACGGCAACGTGGCCGTGATGCGCGAAACCTTCCCCTTCCACCCGGACGACACGGGCCGTGCGCACGCCTTCGCCACCTGGATGCTGGGCAAGGTGGCGCGCGAACTGGGTGTGGTGATCACCGGCGGCTCGTCCAGCGTGAAGGATGCCTGGCTGGCGATGCGCGAGGCGGCGGCCACGGCGCGCGCCATGCTGGTGGCGCAGGCGGCCCTGGAATGGAAGGTGCCGCCTGAACAGGTGCGCACGGAAAACGGGGTGCTGTACCACGACATCAGCAAGAAAACGATGAATTACGGCGCCATTGCAGCCCGCGCGGCCCTGGGCCAGCCGGGCAAGGTGACGCTGAAGGACCCGCACAGCTTCCGCCTGGTCGGCTCCAGCGCGCCGCGCCGCGATTCGCGCATCAAGGTTGAGGGCGCGGCCATGTACGGCATCGATGCGCGCCCGGAAGGCATGGTGTACGCGGCGGTGCGCATGTCGCCCGTGCTCGGCGGCAGGATCGCCGGCATCACGCCGACCGACGTGGTGAAGATGCCGGGCGTGCTGTCCGTGATCGACTTTTCCAACGCGATTGAAGAGAACTACGGCGCCGGCGCCGGTGTCGCGGTGGTCGCGCGCACCTTCTGGCAGGCGAAGCAGGCTGCCGCCGCGTTGCCGATCCGCTGGGATGAAGGCGGCAACGGCAGGCTGTCGAGCGAGGCGATCTACACCTCGCTCGCCAACGCGCTGGACAACGAGGATGGCGACAGCTACCACAAGCGCGGCGACATGTCGCATGCCGCCAATGCCCTGCGCACCATCAAGTCGGTGTACCGCGTGCCCTACCTGGCGCACGCCTGCATGGAGCCGATCAACTGCACGGCCCAGGTAAAGGATGGCAAGGTGACGGTGTGGCTGGGCACCCAGGCGCCCACCTTCGCGCGGCGTGCCGCGGCACGCGTCGGCGGCGTCAGCGAAGCGAACGTGGTGCTGCACGAATTCCTGCTGGGCGGCGGCTTCGGCCGCCGGCTGGAAGCGGACATGGTGGCGCAGGCGGTTGCCATCGCGCGCGAGTCGAAAGGCTTGCCGGTGCAGGTGATCTGGACGCGCGAAGACGACACCACGCACGACGTCTACCGCCCGGCCGCACTGGCGCGCATGACGGCCGGCCTGGATGGCGCCGGCAATATCATCGCCTGGGAAGCCAAGACGGCCGGCGGCGCGCTGACCCACCAGTTCACCAAGCGCAACCTGGGCCTGCCGGGCGCGGGGCCGGACCGCTCCACCGCCGAAGGCGTGTACGACATGCAGTACGAGATTCCCAACCAGTTGATCAGCCACGTGGTGGTTGATGGCGCGGTCCCGCTGGGGAACTGGCGCTCGGTGGGGCACTCGCAGAACGCCTTCTTCAAGGAGAGCTTCGTCGACGAAATGGCCAGTGCGGCCGGCAAGGATCCGGTGGAATTCCGCCGCACCATGCTGCTGGAACATCCGCGCCACACGGCGGTGCTGAATGCCGCCGTCGCCAAGGCCGGCAAGGCGCCGGAAGGGCGCGCGCACGGGGTGGCGCTGCACCAGTCGTTCGGCACCATCGTGGCGCAGGTGGCGGAAGTGTCGGTACAGGACAAGCAGATTCGCGTGCACCGCGTGGTGTGCGCCATCGACTGCGGCATTGCGGTCAACCCGAATATCATCGCGCAGCAGGTGGAGTCGGCGGTGGTGTACGGCCTGTCGGCAGCGCTGGGCGGGGAAATCACCATCAAGGATGGCAAGGTCGTGCAAAGCAACTTTGCCGATTATCCGGTGCTGCGCATGAACGAAGTGCCGCTGGTGGAAACCGTGATCATGCTGAGCACCGAGCCGCCGGAAGGCGTCGGCGAACCGGCCACGCCGCCGATCGCGCCGGCCGTGGCCAACGCGGTGTTCGCGCTGACGGGCCAGCGCCTGCGCAGCCTGCCCCTGAGACTGGCCTAGGCCCCCTCGCCGAGCAAGGCGCGCAAGTTGCACTCCTGCTGCCATTGGCGGCGTTCCGGCGTGGACGCGGCCTGGCGCGCCAGTTCTTCATCGCTGAGGGCCGCCAGGCATTCGATCAGGCGGTGCGCCACCTTCGGATCGGGCAGCATGGTGCCGAAGAAGGCTACATGCTCGTGTCGCTGGACCAGCAGGGTGGGGAAGTTTTCGACATCGAGGTCACCTACCAGGTCGGCGTGGTCTTCGATATCGACCCAGAGGAAATACTTGTCGGGATGGCGGCTTGCCAGTTCCTCGAAGACCGCGCGGTAGGACGCGCAGGTGCCGCACCAGGCGGCGCACAGGCAGGCCACCACCAGGTGGTCCTGTGCCAGCGCGGCGGCCACTTCGGCGCGGTTGTCGGCATGTAGGGTAGTGCTGTGCATGGGGTGCTATTGTACATGCCCACAGGGTAAAATACCGGCCATGGCTACCATTCTTGCAATCGAAACATCCTCCGAAATGGCTTCCTGCGCCGTGCTGCGCGGGGAGCGTGTTTATTTCCGCGAATCGTCCGGCGTGCGCACCCATTCCCAGGCTGTGCTGCCCATGATCCAGGAATTGCTGGCGGAGGCAGGCATTGTCCTGCGCGATTGCGACGCGATTGCCTATGGCGCCGGGCCGGGTTCCTTCACCGGCGTGCGCACCGCCTGTGGCATCGCGCAAGGCCTGGGCTTCGGCGCCGGCCTGCCGCTGCTGCCGATCGTGACCCTCGACGCCATGGCGCTGGCTTGCCGCGAACGCCACGGCGAAACGGGCGCCGCAGCCGAAGTGCTGACCGTACTCGATGCGCGCATGAACGAGGTGTATTGGGCCCAGTACCGTTTTGAAGGCGGCCTGCCGGTTGCGGTGCTGCCGCCGGCCCTGTCGGCGCCGGGGGACGTTGTTCCCGCCGGTCCGGCACTCGCCTGCGGCAACGGTTTCGCCGCCTATGCCGAAGCGTTTGCCGGCAAGGCCTTTGCCGAAAGCGCGGACGGCAGCATCATGCCGCACGCCGTGCAGGTTGCGCAGCTGGGCCGCGCGGCCTTCGCCGCCGGTCATGCCGTACCGGCAGCCCAGGCGCAGCCGCTCTACCTGCGCAACAAGGTCGCCTACACCAAGGCGGAACGTGAAGAGATGAAGGCGTCGCAGGCATGAAGCAGCAGGCATGGGACCTGGCGCGGCTGGTTTACGAGCCGATGCAGGAGAGCGACCTCGATGAGGTGGTGGCGGTGGAGCAGGAGGTGTATCCCTATCCCTGGAGCCGCGCGAATTTTTCCGACTCGCTGTCGCAGGGGTATCACGCCTGGGTGCTGCGCTCGCAGGAGGGCGAGCTGATGGGATATTTCCTGGTGATGGGCGTGGTCGACGAGGCGCACCTGCTGAACGTGGCGGTGTCGCGCGCCTGGCAGGGCAAGGGCGTGGGGCGCCTGCTGGTGAACCAGGCCGTGGCCTTGTCGCGCGGGCTGGGGATGGAGTCGATCCTGCTGGAGGTGCGGCCCTCCAACGTCCGCGCGCTCGAGATCTACCAGCGCTACGGCTTTGCCGAAATCGGCCGCCGCAAGGGCTACTATCCCGCCGCTAACTCAACCCGCGAGGACGCTATCGTGATGCGTTTTGGCTTATGAACGATCGTCGTAACGCCGTGTTTTTGGAGGAGATGGGCGTGGGGCCGCAGTGGCGCCTGCGCAATCGCCCCGCGTCCGCCGACGCCGCCGCGGCCGCCGAGGCCTTCGCGCCGGCCGCCGAGCCCATGCCAGCGCCCGCGCAGCCCGTCCCCGCCGCCGTCCAACAAACCGCGCAGGCCACCCAGCCAGCCGCCGCAGCCCCGCACGCCGCACATGGTGCGACGCAGGCCGGCGGCAGCGCCCAGCGGTCCGCGCATGGCCCCGCGGACGCCACGCCTGAAGGCCGCCAAGGTGCGCGCGCCGACCAGCAGCCTGCTGTCGCCGCCGCGTCGGCTGCACCGCTCGCGCCGGCGCGCGTACCCGGCACGCCAAGCATCGCCTCGACCGGCGAGGACATGTCCTGGTTTGACGACGCACCAACGCCCGAATACAAGCCGCAGCGCAAGAAAGTGGCGGCCCCCGAGCAGCCTGAGGCCGCGCAGGCGCCACGGCCCGCCCCGGCCACGCCGATGGCTCGCCCAGCCCCGCAACCAATGCGCCCGGCGGCGCCCCAGGCGCACCCGGCCAGCGCCCCGCCCGCATCGGCAGCGTACGACGCGCCGCCCTACGACGACGTGCCGATGGACGAACCGCCCACCTGGTTCGATGACGACCAGCCCTCCACCGCAGCCGGCGCGCCCGCCGCACCGGCAGGCCGCGCGACCGACGACCAGATCGCGCATATGGAGTGGCCCGCCCTGCAAGCCGCAGTGGCGAGCTGCACACGCTGCGCCCGCTGCGAAACGCGCCAGCAAGCCATCGTAGGACGTGGCGACGAACAGGCCACCTGGATCGCCCTCGACACGGCTCCAGGCCAGGCCGAAGACACGGAAGGCTACCAGTTCGCCGGCGACCCCGGCTACCTGCTGGACAACATGCTGAAAGCCGTCGGCCAGAGCACGGAACAAGGCGCCTACCTCACCAGCCTGGTGAAATGCCACGCCCCGCACGGCCCAACGGCGGAGGAACTGGCCGCCTGCCGTCCCTACCTGCAGCGCGAGCTGGCGCTGACGCAAGCGAAAGTGATCGTCGCCTTCGGTCACAGCACCGGCAAAGGCTTGCTGGGCGCCGCCGCGCGTGGCCGCATCCTGATGCACGGCAGCGTGCCGGTGGTTGCCACCTACCACCCGGCCGACCTGCTGAAAAAGCCGGAAGAGAAAGCCAAGGCATGGCAGGACCTGTGTCTGGCCAAAGCCGCCCATGCCGGCCGACGCTAGAAGCTTCCACCGGAGATGGGGCCACCTCACGCGGCCCCACGTCCGCGCGCTGGCCTGGCTGCTGGATTCCCCCGACCTGCTGGACCCGCGCAGCCCGCACTGGCAAGGCCGGATCGCCACGCTGGGCCCCATCGGCCCAGCCGTGGCCAACTGGCTGGACGACCTCGACGCCGACCCATCCCCGCTGGACGCCGCGCTCGGCAACCGCTTCTACTCGCGCCTCGGCCTGTACGCCGAAAAGCTGATGGCGTTCTACTTCGCCCAGCAAGGCATGCTGGCCGCCCACGGCCTGCAAGTCCGCGACGGCAAGAACGGCACCATCGGCGAATTCGACTTCCTGCTGCGCGACGCGCCGGATGGCGCACTGCGCCACATCGAGTTCGCCACCAAGTTCTACCTGCTGGACGGCGATCCTGATCCCGCGGCGGCGGACCGAGGCAACTACAACCGCCTGGTCGGCCCCAACCTGGCCGACACCCTCGGGCTGAAGATGCGCAAGATCTTCAACGCGCAGCTGCAGCTGTCCCGGCACCCGGCCGCACAGCAAGTGCTGCCGGCGCCGGTCGGCGCCGCGCAAGCCCTTGTGAAAGGCTGGTTGTTCTATCACGCGGGCGAGCCGGCGCCGCGGATCGAAGGCATTTCGCCCGACCACTGCCGCGGCGTCTGGCGCAGCTGGAGCGAACAGGCCGGCGCGCCGGGCCGGCAATTCATCGTGATGCCGCGCCTGCAATGGCTGGCGCCCCTGCGCGTGCCGGCCGCGCGCAGCGAAAGCACGCCGACGCCCGCACCGCTCGAACTGGGCGCATTGCTGGCCGTGCTGGAGGAAAAATTCAGCAGCGACCCCGGCCCCGTGCTGGTGACGACGGTGGAAGAGCAGGGCGGCTGGCTGGAGGAGGTGGAGCGCGGCTTCGTGGTGCCGGACGACTGGCGTGCAAGGGCCCAGGCACGCCGCAGCGGCGGGACCTTGCCCGCCTAGTGTCTGTGCTCGCCGATCAGCGCGAGCGAATCCTGCACGCGCTGGTTGGCCGCATGCAGCACCATGATGGCCAGCATCGAGCCCGCGAGGAACAGCCCGAACAGGACGATGATGGTGTTCAGCCCCAGCCCCAGCCTGACCATCCCGGCATACATGGCCAGCATGGTCAGGATGGACAGGTTCTCATTGAAGTTCTGTACCGCGATCGAGTGCCCCGCGCTCATCAGCACATGGCCACGGTGCTGCAACAAGGCGTTCATGGGCACCACGAAGAAGCCCGACAGCCCGCCGACTACCAGCAGCAGCACATACGCCAGCCGCACGTCGTGCACGAAGATCATCGACATCACGATGACACCCATGGCAATCCCGAGCGGAATGACCGACAGCGCCTTGCGCAAGGTGATGAAGCGCGCCGACAGCACCGCACCGACGGCAACGCCAACCACCACGATGGCGACAGTGCTGGTGGCCTTGTTGAGCGGCATGCCGAGCTGCTGCCTGGCCCATTCCAGCACGATGAATTGCAGGGTGGCGCCGGCGCCCCAGAACAGGGTTGTGACGGCCAGCGAAATCTGGCCCAGCTTGTCGCGCCACAGGATGCTGCAGCAATCGGCAAAATCGCGTACCAGGAGGAAGGGATTGCGCTCCTGGCGCTCATACACATAGCCGGTGTCCGGAATGCGCAGGTTGAAAATCGTCGCCAGCAGGTAAATGAAGCCGACCGAGGCCAGTGCGATCTCGCCGACGGTATCCATGCCGGTGTCGATCCCAGGCATGTCGAAGGCCAGCAGGGTGGCCGACACCGGGCCGCCAATCAGCGCGCCGCCCAGCGCCGTGCCGAGGATGATGGAACTGACGGTCAGGCCCTCGATCCAGCCGTTGGCCGCCACCAGTTTTTCGGGCGGCAGCAGTTCGGTGAGGATGCCGTATTTGGCCGGCGAGTAGATGGCCGCGCCCAGGCCCGCAACCGCGTAGGCGGCCAGGGGATGAACGTCGTAAAAGAACAGCGCGCAGCCGAAGATCTTGATCATGTTCCCGATCAGCATGACGCGGCCCTTGGGCAAGGCATCGGCAAAGGCGCCGACGAAGGCCGCCAGCAGCACGTAGAACAGGACGAAGGTTTCCTTCAGCATCGGCGTCATCCACGCCGGCGCCTTCATGAGCCCCAGCATGAAGATCGCGACAATCAGCAACGCAGAATCGCCCAGCGACGAGAAGAACTGCGCCGCCATGATGGTGTAGAAACCGCGCTTCATGCTCAGTGCTTGTGCTCTCCGATCAGGGCGAGCGAATCGTGCTCACGCTGGTTTGCCGCATGCAGGCGCATGATGCCCAGCATGGAGCCGGCCACGAACAGGCCAAACAGCACGATGATCGCATTCAGCCCCAGGTGCAGTTTGACCATCAGCGAGTACACCGCCAGCATGGTCAGGATGGACAGGTTTTCATTGAAGTTCTGCACCGCGATCGAATGGCCCGCGCTCATGAGCACGTGGCCGCGGTGCTGCAGCAGCGCATTCATCGGCACCACGAAGAAGCCGGACAGCACGCCGACGATCAGCAGCAGCGGATAGGCCAGGCGCACGTCATGCACGAAGATCATGCCCATCACGATGACGCCCATGGCAATGCCGAGCGGGATCACGGTCAGCGACTTGCGCAGCGTGATGAAGCGCGCCGACATGCCGGCACCCAGGGCGACGCCGACGGCCACCACGGCAATGGTGCTGGTGGCCTTGTCCAGGGTCATGCCCAGCGATTGCTTGGCCCATTCCAGCACGATGAATTGCAGCGTCGCCCCGGCGCCCCAGAACAGGGTGGTCACGGCCAGCGAAATCTGGCCCAGCTTGTCGCGCCACAGGATGCTGCAGCAGCCCGCGAATTCGCTGATCAGGCGCAGCGGGTTGCGCTCCTGGTGTTCGTAGACATAGCCGGTATCCGGGATGCGCAGGTTGAACAGGGCCGCCAACAGGTAGGTGGTGCCAACCACGGCCAGCGCAATTTCGCTGGTGGTATCGAGGCCGGTCTCGATGCCCGGCATGTCGAAGTTGTGCAGTGCAGCCGATACCGGGCCGCCAATCAGGGCGCCACCCATGGCGATGCCGAGGATGATCGAGCTGACGGTCAGGCCTTCGATCCAGCCGTTGGCCACCACCAGCTTTTCGGGCGGCAGCAGTTCGGTCAGGATGCCGTACTTGGCCGGCGAATAGATGGCGGCGCCAAAACCCACGACCGCATAGGCGGCCAGCGGGTGCACATGGTAGAAGATCAGGGCGCAGCCGAAAATCTTGACCAGGTTGGCGATGAACATCACCCGGCCCTTCGGCAGGGCGTCGGCAAACGCGCCGACAAATGCTGCCAACAGCACGTAAAACAATACAAATGTCAGCTTCAGCAAAGGGGTGACCCACGCCGGGGCTTGCATCGTTACCAGCAGGTCGATCGCCACGATGAGCAGCGCATTGTCTGCCAGCGACGAAAAGAACTGCGCGGCCATGATGGTATAAAAACCACGATTCATTACGGGGTCCGGAAAATAGCTCGGGATGCTTTATACCATGGAAAGGAAGGTTTCCAAAGAATTCGGCCTGCATTGGCCGGGCACTAAAGGTAAAATGCTGCATTCTTTTTGACCGGTGTTTTTGACATGCCAAGGCCCATCGTCGCCCAGATTCATCTCGCTGCAATGCAACATAACCTGGCGCGCGCCAAAGCCTGCGCGCCGGGAGCCAAGGCCTGGGGTGTGGTCAAGGCCAATGCCTACGGCCACGGACTGGAGCGCGGCATGCGCGGCTTCGCGGCCGCCGACGGCCTGGCCCTGATCGAGCCGGATTACGCGGTGCGCCTGCGCGAGCTGGGATGGAGCAAGCCGATCCTGCTGCTGGAAGGGTGGTTTGACGCCGCCGACCTGCGGGCCATGTCCGAACACGGCATCGAGGGTGCCGTACACTGTATCGAGCAGCTGGAAATGCTGGAGCGGACGCAGCTGGCGCGCCCCGTCAACGTCCACCTGAAAATGAACACCGGCATGAACCGCCTCGGTTTCAAGCCGACCGACTACGCCGCGGCCCATGCCCGCCTGCGCGCCATCCCGCACGTCGGCAGCATTACCCTGATGACGCACTTCGCCAATGCCGACGAACTGCACCACCCGTGCATGCCGCTGGCGGAACAGGTGCGCCGCTTCAACGAAGGCGCGGCCGGCCTGCCGGGCCCGCGCAGCCTGTGCAATTCGGCCGGCATCCTGCACATGCCGGACCTGGGCCCGACGCTGGCGACCGACTGGATCCGCCCCGGCATCATGCTGTATGGCGGTACCCCGGGCGGCAAGACGGCCGAGGAATTCGGCCTGCAGCCCACCATGACCCTGTCCAGCGAATTGATCGGCGTGCAGGACATCGGCCCCGGTGACTACGTCGGCTACGGCAGCCGCTTCAAGGCCGAACAGCCGATGCGCATCGGCGTGGTGGCCTGCGGCTATGCCGACGGCTACCCGCGCCACGCGCCGCTCGATACGCCGATCCTGGTGGATGGGGTGCGTACCCGCCTGGTCGGCCGCGTGTCGATGGACATGCTGACCGTCGACCTTACCGGCGTGCCGCATGCCCGCGTCGGCAGCAAGGTGGTGCTGTGGGGCGAGGGCATGCCGATCGACGAGGTGGCGGCTGCTGCCGGCACCATTGGCTATGAATTGATGTGCGCCCTGGCGCCGCGCGTGCGCGTGGTCGAGGCCTGAAGGATCGGACTCGGGACATGGCCAAGGCGAAAACCAATTACACCTGCAGCGAGTGCGGGGGCATCAGCAGTAAGTGGACCGGGCAGTGCTCGTCCTGCCACCAGTGGAACACGATGGTGGAAACCGTGGTCGAAACGGCTGGTGCCAACCGCTTCTCGCAATCCGCGCACCAGTCGCTGGCGCAGACCGCGCCGGTGCTGTCGCTGCAGGATATCGAAGCGCTGGACGTGCCGCGCTTCGGCACCGGCATTGAAGAATTCGACCGCGTGCTGGGCGGCGGCCTGGTGGCGGGCGGCGTGGTGCTGATCGGCGGCGACCCCGGCATCGGCAAGTCGACCCTGCTGCTGCAGGCGCTGGC
>CBHWEO010000102.1:0-17160 GCA_966112955.1 uncultured Duganella sp.
ACAAGTCATCTAATGTAGCTTTGCCGCAACAGTGGCGGCAGCGGGGCTCGGGGTATTTCGAATTTGCCGTTGTGGCAATTATCTTTGCCGTCCTGGCCGGCGTGCTGTTGCGCAAATTGCAGTTCTACCAAGCCGAGGCGGAGCGCATTGCGGTCGAGCAAGTTGTAACAAGCTTGCGTGCGGCCCTTGCTAGCAAGGCGGCTTCGTTGTATCTAAAGGGGAACGAGGCCGAGTTCGCCAGTTTGCGGCAGCAGAACCCGATGGCGTGGCTGGAGCGGCAGCCGCCGAATTACGCCGGCGAGTTCGATGCGCCGAAGCCGGGCGCTGTGCCGGAAGGGCATTGGTACTTTGACCGATCGACGGCAACCTTGTCGTATTTGTTAAATAATCGGGGAATTTTTGGAGAAAGCGCCGCGAAACGCTTGAATTTCAAGGTAAAATTTTCGCGAGACCCTTCAAATATCACCAATATCCACGGAGGGCCGGGGCCTGGCGGTGTGACCCTGGAGCAAACAAACGACTAAAAACCGCGACACCACAAGTATCCGGAGAGACTTAATGAAACAGATTCAGACACCAAAACAGTCTGGCTTTACCCTGATCGAATTGATCGTTGTGATGGTTATCCTCGGCATCCTCGCCGCAACGGCGCTGCCGCGGTTTATCAACCTGGGCGGCGATGCCCGCGTGGCCAGCCTGAATGGTGCTCGGGGCGCGCTTTCTTCGTCGGTAGCGCTAATTCGCGGCCGCTGGCTAGCGGGCGGCAATTCTGGTGCAACCACCGTGAACGTGGACGGTCTTTCTGTTCCGGTCGACACAAGTGGTTACCCGACTGCCTCCGTAAACCTGATGACTATGGCCGGCATCACAAGCGCGGACTATACGATTGTAGGTCCTGGCCCGACGAATGCGACTGCCAATTTGCCGGCAACTGTAGCAAATGAAATCAAGATTGTGCCGAACAGCGTTGCAGGCAACCCGACCGGCCTAACTTGCTTTATTAGCTTTACTCAAAATGCGGCTGGTACTGCGCCAACTGTATCGAGTGCACCTACCGCTGCGAACTGCTAAGCAGAACCCGTCCGAAAAGCCAGGCGCGATGCCTGGCTTTTGTTTTTCAGCAGTCCGAATTGTCGGCGCGGATGCACGCGGTGACGACGCGGCGGCGTTCGACGTAGTCGGGTGTGGTGACCAAGGCTGGACCAGGGCAAGCAGTGGTGGAGTTGCAGGCGACCGCGTCAATCTCGTAGATGATTTTTTCGATGGGCGTGCCAGGCGCGGACTCGCCTTCGAAGTATCGGGTGGCGTTGCAGTTCACCTGCACCGACATCCCATTCGCCAAGCCGACAAAGGTATTCGCACACGTACCGCCAACCAACGCGCGGTGAAGGCCAATCTCATTGCCCGCCCGCGCCGCCTGAAGCGCACGCGCCGACAGCACATCCTGATTGGACGACGCCTGCTGCGTCGTATTCAACCGCACGGCAGCCGTGGCGAGAATGGCGAGTATCACCACAATCACAATTGCCGCTATATAGCCAAAGCCGGCCTGCCTGCGCATCAAATTCTTCATGGGACGTTGGATACGTGGGTTGAATAGGACAGCGTGACCGTCTCGCCATCCTCGGTCAAAGACAGCACAATCGTTGCAAGGCCGCGCTCCTGTGTCGTGCCAGGCGTGTAGTTAAACTGGCACGCCGAAACATGCGTGGCGAGGATCGCCGCGCCCACAGTCGACGGCACCGTCGGGACGGCATTGAAACCATAGTTGGACACGCGGTACAGCGTTCCTCCACCCGCCGCCGTGACGCCCGAGCAGACATAGCTCACCGCCCGCTGTGCCGCAGGCACGACGAAGAATCGCCCGCCGTCGTAACCAGCCGGGAAGCGTGCCGCAGGATTGAAGGTGATGCGGGCCGTGCCCGGCGTGTACGTAGGCGCCGGCGTGGCGCCGGATGCCGGCGGCGCGGTCGCGGTGGCGATGGTCGCGCGGGTCGGGGAGTTGGCGGCATACACTTCCGACGGATCAAGATTGCCGATGACGATGAAATCACCAGCGGCAGGTCGCGTCGGCATTGGCGTCAGGACGTCGAACCCAGTCGTCGCCTGGGTTGTGTCCAGCGACATCGTATCGTTCGCCTCGAGGGCATCCCAATTCGTGTCCGGCGCCGAACGATATCGGCCACCCATGCTGGTCGGGATCATTTCAATGGCACCGTTGTTGATCAGGCGTACGGAATGTGGCACCGCGAGGCGAATATCGCGTGTCATCCGCCGCATGGACGTATCCGCCATGTCAGTCAGTTCCGCGCGGCGGCCGGCCGCCAGGTAGTTCTGCATGGCCGGGCGGAAGAACACGACCAGTATTCCCGCGAGCACGCCCGTCACCACCATGACCACGATCAGTTCGACCAGCGTGAAGCCCCGTGATTGCTTGTTCATCTTCATTGCGCGTATTTTGTGCGCCAGCCGGTGAGCACGTAATTCTGGTTGGCGTTGGATGCCGTGACAGTCACAACCAGGATGTCTGATGCGGGGACGCCTGCAATAGGAGTAGGCGACAGCTGTACGGTCACGGAAACGCGGTAGCCCTGAAGGCCTGCGACCGGTGTGCCATCGATGTCGCAGATTGTGGAGCTGTTGTAATTGTTGTAGTCACGCACATCGTCGAATTGATTGCGCGCGCAAGCAGTGGTGCCGGGAACGCCCACCAGGTCGAAGGGTTGCAAGAGAATCTCTTCCATCATCCCTTCAGCAATTGCGGCCAGCTGCTTGTTGACCATGGGATGCGCGCTGAAGATCGAAGTGCGCGCCAGCGCGCCGAGTACGCCGGCCAGCCCAACGCCGATGATGACGATGGCGATGATCATTTCAACCAGCGTGACGCCGGCCTGGCGCTTAATCGACATAGCCCGTCTCCCCGTCGATCCGGATGCTGGTCGCCTCGGTGATGGTGATGCTGCTGCCGGCGGCCACGTTAGACGTGCCGGCCAGGTCAGTTGTGATGCGGCCGTCTGGCTGGAAGTAGAGGGTCCCAAGCAGGCCGCCCGCTACCACAGCGCTGTTGCGGCTCGTGTAAGGCTGGTTGTCTGGTGAGGCGAAAGGCTGGGCGCAATTGGCGGCGGGATTCACCGCTGCGATGTTCAGGGTGACCTGGGCGGCTTGAACATTGGCACACACCACGCGGCGGTGGCCGACCGCCGATTTCTGGGCGTAGCGCAAGGCGGACAGCACTTCCTGCCGCCAGGAGATGCCGTTCCATTCATTGCCCATCAGGCGCGGAATCGCGAAAGCGGACAGCACGCCCAGCACGACCATGACGGTGACCAGCTCCACAATGGTGTAGCCACGCGCCTTCAATTGAAAGCCTCGCGGACGTAGATGGTGCGCTTGGTCTGGCCAGGGTAGACGCCGAAGGTGGCGCGGGCCGATGGGTCGGCAGGAGAAGCGCAGCTGCCGAATGTGTGGCGCAGCCAGTGCTGGGCGCTGCCCGTGCTCAAGGGATGGACGGCGAGGCAGGAAACGTCTGTCGCCGTCGAGCCGAGATTGAGGGCGATGTCGACGGTGCCTGAGGTGCCGCTGGTCGGCTTGGTGACCAGGATCGTGCCACGCCCCGCGGCGAAGGACGGCTGCAGCGAAGCGGTGCTGCCGGAAATGCCGTTCTGCGTCAGGGCGATCGAGCTGGCAGGTACTTGGGTCGAGTTGTCGTCAGTGTTCAGGATCCACGTGTTGCCGCTCCAGTACTGGGCGGTCACAGGTACGTATAGCGACTGCTTGGCGGAGCCAAAGGCGTTCGACAGCCGGAGGCGGCCGTTGCGGATATTGGTCACGGTTTCTACGCCTGCGCCGAAGCCTTCGGAGGTGGCATAGTCGTCGCGCACCCGTATCGTCGCATCGACCGGGGCGGTCAGTTTATTCGCGAGTGTGTAGGTGCGCGTGAAACTTACCGCGCCGGCCGTGGTTTCGTTCGACAAGTCGGATAAGGCGAGGCTGGTCGAATCCCATAAGCCAGGGCCGGGATTTTCTGTGGCGCCATTCCATGCGCTCAGGGTCAGTGGCCTGACGGCGGACGTGCCGCTGGGAGGAATGTAGTAGTTCGATGTCGTCTGGTTGTCTTCCGTCTGGCCCGTCACGATGACTTTCATCGGCTGTCCGGAGTAGGTGTAGACCGGCTGGCCTGTGGCGGTCTTGAAGTGATGTGGAACTGAGGTCAGCGCGCCATTGGTGCTGCCGCAGGCACTGGTGCTGGGCGGAAGGATGCCGGTGGGCGCCAGGCCGCTGCCAAGGTAGTTGTTGCTTGCCAGCCGGGCGGTCAGGTCCAGGTTGCCGACTTCCGTCCATTTCGCGGAATAGGTGGCCGAGCCGTTCGTGAAGGCGGCGCTGGTGCTCGTGAATACGCCATCGCTTGGCGTGCCGCCGCCGTTGGGATGCGCA
Source organism: uncultured Duganella sp. (assembly GCA_966112955.1). GTDB lineage: Bacteria > Pseudomonadota > Gammaproteobacteria > Burkholderiales > Burkholderiaceae_D > Rugamonas. The sequence continues at coordinate 4,435 of CBHWEO010000102.1, forward strand.
GCGCTGGGCTGGCAGCGCTTGTAACCCAGTTGCACCGATTCCGGCGTGCTCTCCTTACCAAAGCTCTTCGCGACCACATTGGCCTGCGCGGTCATGGCCTGGACGATGACGGGGAAGGATTTCCCTGCCTGGACCGGGTTGTCCGCGACGGCCAGCTTGAACGATGCCGGCGCGGCGATGAAGCTGTCCTGGCCACTCATGTTCGATCCGACAAACGCGGTGAGTGTGATATTGCCGGCGTCGGGATAGGTAAGCGAAAAGGCGGCCTGCCCGGAGGCGTTGAACGGCACGTTGATGGTCTTGTCCGTGCCGCAGGCGAACATCTCCGCCGGCTTGCCGTTGAAGGCCAGCGTGATCGAAGAACCCGACGTTGGGTTGACGTAAGTGCAGCGGAACGTGACCGGCGCCTCTTGCGTATAGGTCGGCGCACACACTTTTCCTCCAGGCTTGGTGGAGAGGGCGCTGATGGTGGAGTTCTGCTGCACGCCCGCCCAGTGGTTCGGAATATCGGTGAAGACGAAGCCCGCCTGCTCGAACTCCATCTGGCAACTGTTGGAGGTGCCGTTCCAGCAGGTATAGGTAAGGTCAGGCGATGACAGTGTGACGATCCCAGGCGTTGCCTGGGAAAGTGCGATGGTAGTTTGCGAACTGTCGTCCGGGATGTCGAAATCGATGTCCTGCACGCTGCCGTTGGTGGCGCGGATCGTGCCGGAAACGCCTTCGGCATAGGCGGTGCAGCTGCCGCCGGAATCCGCGCTGGCGCAGGCGCGGATGGTGATCGTGGAAGGGGCACACGTCAATCCTGTTGCGTCATGCACGATCTGGATATGGTGCAGTTTGGCCACCGGCGTGGCGGCGCCGCAAGATGCGGGCTTGATCGCCCCGCCCACCGTACACGTGCCGGTGACGTAGCTCCTGTTCCCCAGCGTCATATTGCCTGTGACGACCACGTTCCCGTCGATCAGGGAATGGTGGTCGACGTAGAAATTGCCGCTGATGGTCACATTCCCCGTGAGCGATGTGTGGTGCTCCATCGTACCGGTGCCCGCGACCGTCAAGTCCATGTCGACATCGGACTGCAGGCTCAGCCTGAAATTGCCCGCGACAACCAGCGTCAGTTTGCCGGTGCCGGAAATGGTGAGGTGATGGCCGGCCAGGAAATCGCCATTGACGTTGATCGTCGTCGATTGGGTGAGATAGAGGTTGGTTTGTTGCGACAGGCTGATGGCCGGGCAGTCGTAGGCGCCGGAACTGAACGTGCAATTGAACGGCGCACTCGTCAGCGCTTGTGGAATAGTGTAGCTGGCTGCCAGGGCATGGCCGATCGCGAGCCACGAAAGGAGGGCAGCCAATAGCCAGGTCCGTAGCAGTTGCATGGCGAAAATCATAGGGAATCAGACCATGCGGCAAGAGATTGTGTCAAGAGCGTAACACTGTTACCCCATTAATTTGATCATTGGAGAAAAATTACTAAAAGCGTCAAGCAATCTTGAATATAATCAACCATCTACGTCGCGAACCTCGCGTAACAAATTTCTTTTAGACGGGTGGCATGGGGTTTTTCTCTAAAGCAAGAAAAAAAGAGGGCTTGCTCGTGACATCTTTCCACGCGGACGGCGTCTGCGTGGCGAGGGTGGAACGGCAGGCTGCCGCCAAGCCAATTGTCAAACTTTCAGCATTCCATCCTGGTACGCCCAGCCTGTCAGCCGAATTGCTGGGCCGCGTGGGCCGCGAAGCCCATGCGGGCAATTTCCTCAATTCGACCCTGCTGGCTGGCGGCGAATACCAGGTGCTGCAGGTGGAGGCGCCCAATGTGCCACCGGACGAGCTGAAAACCGCTGTGCGCTGGCGCCTGAAGGATATGCTGGACTTCCATATCGATGATGCCACCATCGACGTGTTGGACATCCCGGTCGACAAGAGCGGCGCCAGCCGAACGCATTCGATGTTCGCGGTAGCGGCGCGCAATAGCCTGATCCAGGCGCGCCAGGACTTGTTTGGGGAAGCGGCGGTGCCGCTGAGCGTGATCGACATCCCGGAAATGGCGCAGCGGAATATCTCGGCGCAGCTGGAGCCGGAGGGCCGTGGCCTGGCCATGCTGTCCTTCGATGAAACGGGCGGACTGCTGACGGTCACCTTCAACAAGGAGCTTTACCTGGCACGCCGCCTGGAAGTGAGCCTGCCCGTGCTGCGGGATGAGGATGCGGACCGCCGCAACGCCGCCTTCGACAAGGTCGCGCTGGAGTTGCAGCGCTCCCTGGACCACTTCGACCGGCAGTACCACTTCATCAGCATTTCGCGGCTGATGGTGGCGCCGACCGGCGTGTCGTCGCTGCAGGACTTCCTGGCGTCGAACATCTACATGCCGGTCGAATCGTTTGAACTGGGCGATGTGTTCGACCTGTCGCAAGCGCCGGCACTGCAGGCAACCGGCGAACAGGTACGCCACTTCCTTACGCTGGGAGCGGCGCTGCGCCATGAGGAGCTTGTGCTGTGAGCCAGCAGATCAACCTCTTCAACCCGATCTTCCTCAAGCAGAAGAAGATCTTCACGGCCGTGCACATGGCGCAGACCCTGGGCCTGGTGCTGGCGGGTGCGCTGGCCCTGGTGGCGTATGGCATGGTGAAGACGTCCCAGCTGGAAAAGCGGGCGGCGGCAGGCAAGCTGGCAGTGGCGGCGCGCGAGGCGCGGCTGGCCGACGTGATCCGCCAATTCCCGCCGCGCCAGAAGAGCAAGGCGTTGGAAGATGAACTGACGCGCAAGCTGGCCGAAGTGAGGGCACTGCAGGATGTGCAGGGTGTGCTGGAGCGCGGCGACATCGGCAATACGGCCGGCTATTCCGAATACTTCCGCGCCTTTGCGCGCCAGGACGTGCATGGCGTCTGGCTGACTGGTATTGACATCGTCGGCGCCGGCAAGGACATTGCACTGGAGGGCAGGGCGTTGCAGGCGGAGCTGGTGCCTGGCTACATCCAGCGGCTGACGCGTGAAGCGGTCCTGCAAGGGAAGACTTTTGGCAGCCTGGAAATCGGGCAGCCTGGCGCGGTCGCGCCGGCGGGCGGCGCCGTGGTGCCGGCGGCGGCTTCCGCGGCGCCGCAACCGTTCGTCGAATTCCGGCTCTTGTCGCAGCCCGCGGAGGTGCGCAAATGAAGGCGCTCTGGCTCAAATTGAGCGGCCGTATGGATGCCATGACACTGCGCGAGCGGATCGCGGTATTCGTGGCTGCGGTGGCGCTGGTGCTGTACCTGGTGAATTCCCTGATGCTGGAACCGATCTTTGCCCGCCACAAGCTGCTGGCCATGCAGATCCGCCAGCAGGACCAGCAGTTGCAGACAATCGACAGCGATATCCTGGCGCGCATGGCTGCCTATGAGAACAACCCGGACCTGGCGGTGATGCGCCAGTTGGCGGAGGCGAACAAGCAGGCGGCGGCCATGACCGGCTCGCTGCGCACCATGCAGCGCGGGCTGGTTGCGCCGGAAAAAATGAGCCTTCTGTTGCAACAGCTGCTGCGCTCGCACGGTAAGTTGAAGCTGGTATCCATGCGGACCTTGCCGGTCACCGGTGTTGGCGGGGCCGAATCCGTTGCATCCGCCGTGGCGCCGGCAGGCGCGCCGGCTGCAAAGGATGCGCCGAAGCCGCGCGAGCTGTTGTACCGTCATGGCGTGGAAGTCGTGCTGCAAGGGGGGTACCTCGATATGCTCGATTACATGGAAGCGCTGGAGGGATTGCCATCGCAATTGTTCTGGGGCCGCGCGCAGCTGGATGCCCGCAACTATCCGAATTCGACGCTGACGCTGACCCTGTACACCCTGGGGCTGGACGAGAAATGGATGACCCTATGACCGCCCGTTTGCTGCTTTCCGCCATGCTGGCCGTCGCAGCGCCATCGGCTGCGCTGGCGCAGGGGCATGCCGGGCTGTCCGACCCGACCCGTCCGCCGCCGGAAGCGTTGCAGCAGCTGGCGCCAGGCGCGGCACCGCCAGCGCCGGCCGGTCCGCGCAAGCCTGTGCTGCAATCGGTTCTGGTGGGCAAAGGGCACGAAGGCCGCGAAGTCGCGGTCATCGATGGCGAGGTTGTACGTAAGGGCGAAAAGTTCCGTGACGCGGTGCTGGAAGAAGTCGGGACGAATGTCGCCGTCCTGCGCCGCGGCAACAAGACTGAGACGCTCGTGTTATTTCCCCTCGCGGCGGGCAGCCGCAAGAAGTGAGAACGATAATGAAGACCTTCCTCAAGCTGGCAGCAGCAGTATCCGTTGCGGCAGGCATGGCAGCATGCAGCAGCACGCCGCCGCGCGACACCTATGACAAGATCAGCGAGCAGATGGCGGCGGCGACAGCCAGGCCGTCAGCCGCCCAGCAACAACAACCGGACGCGGTGGCCAATGCCTTGCTGCCGCCGGTGAGCGAGCTGGCGGGTGCGCTGCCGAAGGCGCATGCGGTGATGGAAGAACGCTTCAACGTCGCGTTCAACCAGGTGCCGGCGCAGCAGTTCTTCAACTCGCTGGTGGCGGGCACGCGCTACAACATGCTGGTGCATCCGGAAGTGAGCGGCACCATTACCGCCAACCTGCGCGACGTAACGCTGACGGAGGCGCTGGACGCGATCCGGGAGCTGTATGGCTACGACTACAAGATCGAGGGCACGCGCATCTATATCCGTCCGTTGACGATCCAGACCCGCATGTTCCAGGTGAATTACCTGACGGCGCAGCGCCGCGGCATGTCGAACCTGCGGGTCAGTTCGACCTCCGTGTCCGATGTGGCGAACAACAATAACAACAGCCAGAACAACCAGAATAACCAGAACAACCAGAACAACGGCAATAACAACCAGGATAACCAGGGCAACGGCGGCCGGGTGCGCGATGCGAGTAATGTGCTGACCACGTCGGACTCGGACTTCTGGAAGGAGTTGAAGGCTTCGCTGGAGGCGCTGGTGGGCGGCAAGGAAGGTGGCCGCAGCGTGGTGATCAGCCCGCAGTCGGGCGTGATCGTAGTGCGCGCGATGCCCGAGGAGCTGCGCGCGATCGACCGCTACCTGCGGGCGACCCAGCTTTCCGTCGAGCGCCAGGTGATCCTGGAGGCGAAGATCCTGGAGGTGGAACTGAATGCCGGCTTCCAGTCCGGCGTGAACTGGGCGGCGTTCGGCACCGGCAACAACCATCGTATTACGGGCGGCGTGGTGCAGCCGCGCACGACGCTGGAAGCGCTGCCGCGCAACGCGGGCCGTACCACCACGGTTGACCCGATCGGCAATGCCGCGACCGATCTTTCGTCACGCGTCGGATCGGACTTGATCGCTGGCGCCGGGGCGGTAGGCTCGCTGTTCGGCCTGGCTTTCCAGACCAGTAATTTCGCGGCGCTGATTTCCTTCCTGGAGTCGCAAGGCACGGTACACGTGCTGTCCAGCCCCCGCATCACGGCCACCAATAACCAGAAGGCGGTGCTGAAGATCGGTACCGACGAATTCTTCGTGACCGGCGTCAGCACCACGCAGTCCACCAATGCCGTCGGTAACGGCACGGTGTCGCCGAACGTGACGCTGCAGCCGTTCTTCTCCGGTGTGGTGCTGGATGTGACGCCGCAGATCGATGAACACGGCAACATCCTGATGCACGTGCATCCTTCCGTCAGCCAGGTTTCCACCGTCAACAAAGGGGTCAACCTGGGCAGCGCGGGCAGCCTGAACCTGCCGCTGGCGTCGTCCACCACCTCCGAATTCGACAGCATGGTGCGCGGCCAGAATGGCCAGGTGGTGGCGATCGGCGGCTTGATGCGCCAGGCTTCGACCAGCGACCGTTCGGGCGTACCGGGCGTCGGCGGCTTGCCGGTGATTGGCGGCTTGTTCAGCAACAAGCAGGAAATGACGCAGAAGCGCGAGCTGGTGGTGTTGATCAAGCCGACCATTGTGGAGAGCGATGCCAGCTGGGCGGACGATTTGCTGAATGCCGAGCGCCGTATCAAGGGCCTCGACCCGTCGCGCAAGGGAGCACGCTGATGTACCGGCAGCACTTCGGCCTGCGCGAGCTGCCGTTCGGGATCACGCCCGATACCTCGTATTTCTTCACCAGTGCCCATTCGCAGGAGGCGCTGAATACGCTGCTGGTTGCCGCCCGCAGCGGCGAAGGCTTCATCAAGATCACCGGCGAGGTGGGCACGGGCAAGACGCTGTTGTGCCGCAAATTCCTGGCGACGGTGGGTGAAGGCTTTGTGACCGCGTACATCCCCAATCCTTACCTTGAACCGCGCACGCTGATGCTGGCCCTGGCCGACGAGCTGGAAGTGCCGCTCGAGCGCGATGTGGACCAGCACCAGATGCTGAAGTCGATCACGCACAAGCTGCTGGAACTTGCGCGCGAGGGCAAACAGGTCATTCTGTGCCTGGACGAAGCGCAGGCGATCCCGATCGAGAGCCTGGAAGCCCTGCGCTTGCTGACCAATCTCGAAACCGAAAAACGCAAGCTGTTGCAGATTGTGCTGTTCGGCCAGCCGGAACTGAACCGCCACCTGGAGGTGGATTCGATCCGCCAGCTGGCGCAGCGCATCACCTTCCATTACCACATGGGCGCGTTGTCGCGCGATGACCTGGACTTCTACCTGGCGCACCGCTTGCGGGTGGCGGGTTATTCGGGGTCGCGCCTGTTCACGCAGGCGGCGGTGAAGCGGCTGTTCGCGGCCAGCCAGGGTATTCCGCGCCTGGTCAACATTGTCGCGAACAAGGCGATGATGCTGGCCTACGGCGAGGGTGTGCAGCAGGTGGACAAGAAGCATGTCGCACTGGCGGCGCAGGACACGGTAGGGCGTTCCGAGGGCGGCGCGCGTGCGGGCTTCGGCGCCGGTCGCGGCTTGCCGTGGCCATGGCTGGCTGTTGCGGCCAGCCTGCTGATGGCGGCAGGCAGCGTGGCCTGGGCGGTACTGAAATGAGTCTGATCAACAAGATGCTGCAGGACCTGGATGCGCGCGGCGGCGACGGTGCACGCACCGGGTCTTCGGCGGCAGTGCGGCCTGTCAGTTACGGCAGCCGCGCGGGGCTTTCTCCTGCGGCCATTGGCGCGGGGGTGGTGGCGCTGGCGGTGCTGGGCGGCGGCGGGTTCGCGGCGTGGAAGTATTTCCGCGGCGGCCAGCAGCCAGCCTCGCCAGCGGTTGCCCCACCAGCGCCGCAGGCCGTGCCGGCGGGGCAGGTGGCCATCCAGCGCGAACCTGCACAGAACGCGCTGAGTGCGGGGGATCGCACCGGGGGCGGAGTTGGCGGCCCGCCGGGAGCACGGGTAACGCAAACCGCCGATGCGAAGGCGAATCGCGCGGGGTCTGGGCGGGCCGGCGATGCGCGCGCCCTCGCTGGACTGTCGAGTGGTGAGGCTGGGCAGCGTGCCGGGAGCAGGGACGGCGACCTGGCAGGCGCCGAGGTGGCGCCAGCGGGTCGTGCGGCGGCGAATGGTGCCGCGCGTGGACAAATCAGAGATGCGGCTGCACGCGGTGCCCGGCCCGCTGGCGATACGGCACGGCGCGGCGATGACGGCGGCCGCGTGGCCGCCGACGCGGTGAACGCGCATGCGGCGCAATCCGCCCGTGCGAAAGCTGGTCGCGCCGTGAGCGGACAAGGCAGCGATGCACGCCCAGGCGCAGCGCGGCCAACCGGCGCGAAAGCGGTACGCACTGAGGAATGGCAAGCTGCCAAGCGGCGCGAACGCGCTTTGGGTGAGAGCATGGCGCCGGCGCGGGACGGTGGAGCGGAGGCGGGACTGAGCTCGCAGCAGAAGGCGGAGAACGAGTACCGCCGTGCACTCGCGAAGCTGCAGGATGCGCGCGTCAGCGAAGCGCTGGCGGGGCTGGAGCAGGCCGTCTACCTGTACCCGCGCCATGACGCGGCAAGGCAAACGCTGGTCAGCCTGCTGATTGAAGCCGGCCGCACGCAGGAAGCCATTCGCCACCTGACGTTCGCCACCAGCCTCGATCCACGCCAGGCGAACATGGCGATGCTGCTGGCCCGGCTGCAACTGGAAAACGGCGGCAATGCGCTGGACACCCTGCAACGCAGCCTGCCGTACGCGGAATCGAACCCCGACTACCGCGCCCTGATGGCAGGCATCCTGCAGCGTGCCAATCGCCACAAGGAAGCGGCCGACCACTACCAGGCCGCCGTGCGCCTGCAACCCGGCAACGCCGTATGGTGGATGGGAATGGGCATTTCGCTGCAAGCCGACAAGCGCAATGCGGAGGCAAGGGTCGCCTTCCAGCGTGCGCGCGACACCGGCCGCCTGTCGCCGGAACTGCAGGCCTTCGTGGAACGTCGCCTGCAGCAGCTGAATTAAAGCGCGTTCAAAGCGCGGCCTGGGCGCCCCAGATCTGTTTCATGCTGAAGCGCAGGTCCGCCTGGTCTTCGGACAGGGCTTGCAGGATGGCGCATTCGGGCTCACTGGTCCGGCGGTGGATTGCGGCCGGCAAGGCTTTGCCCGACGCGTCGCGCATGCAATGCACCTCCAGCACGCCATCGCCTGAATCGCGGGCAGTGACCACACCCATTTCCCCGTTGGCCAACCGTACCAATACGCCAGGCGGATACTTGCCGACCTGCCGGTGGAATTGCTGCTCCAGCGCGGGATCGGCCGGATGCGCCGGGTCGTGCAGCAGCTTTTCGAGCGCCTCGTTCGGCAGCATCGAGCAGCGGTAGTTGCGGGCCGAAACGCGCGCGCAATAACGGTCGGCGAGGCTGAGCAGGCGCGCGTTCTGCGTAATCTGCTCGCGCGTCATGCCGGCAGGGTAGCCGGAGCCGTCGTCGTTCTCATGGTGCATCAGCACGCAGGAGATCCATTCGTCGTCCTCGATGCCGGCGTACTTGAGCATTTCCGCGCTGTCTTCGGGATGGCGCCGCACGATGGCCATTTCCTCGCTGTTGAGGGCCCCCGACTTGCACTGGAAGTTGTCGTGGTGCCGCAGCATGCCTACATTCATGGTCAGCGCGGCCGCCGTCAGCGACAGCACTTCCTGCGCCGGCTTGCCCAGGCCGCGCGCGACCAGGATCACCACGATGGCAGTCTCGATGCAATGGCGCACCGCGTAAGTGCCGGCGATCTGGTTCAGGAACAGGCAGGCCAGTGCCACGTCGGGATTCAATTCAACCGCGCGCACCACCTCGCGCGCGATATTGCGCAAGTCGGCATCCGCGTTGCGCTCGTTGCGCAGGTCGCCCAGCAGTTTTTCCAGGCGCTTGTTGGCGACGTTGAGTTCATGCAGTACCGATGGCGGAGGCTCCAGCCGTGCCGCACCGTCCATTCCGAGGTCCTGCAGGCTGTTCATGTACTGGTTCATGATCGATTTCCCGGGTTTATACGCGCGCCAGCCGCTCCAATGCGAGCGCCAGCGTCTCGTCTTTCTTGGCAAAGCAGAAGCGCACGATGCCGGATTCCTTGCCGTCGCGGTAGAACGCCGATACGGGGATTGCGGCAACCTTGATTTCAGTGGTGAGCCATTCCGCAAACTCCACTTCCGAACGCGAGGAAATGCGGTCATAGCGCACGCATTGGAAGTAAGTGCCGTCGGCAGGCAGCAATTCGAAGCGGCTGCCTTCCAGGCCTTTGCGGAACAGGTCGCGTTTGTGCTGGTAGAACGATGGCAGCCCGAGATAGGGCGCCGGATCGGCCATGTAGCTCGCAATGCCGTGCTGCATGGGCGTGTTCACCGAGAATACGTTGTACTGGTGGACCTTGCGGAATTCCACCGTCAGCATCGCGGGCGCGGCGACGTAGCCGACCTTCCAGCCGGTGACGTGATAGGTCTTGCCGAAGCTGGACACCACGAAGGCCCGCTCCGCCAGGTCCGGGTAGCGGCACATCGACTCGTGGCGGTGGCCGTCATACACCATGTGCTCATACACTTCGTCCGACAGCAGCAGGATGTCGGTGCCGCGCACGATGTCGCACAGCGCTTCCATGTCCGCCGTGCGCAGCACGCTGCCGGTCGGATTGTGTGGCGTGTTGATGATGATCATGCGCGTGCGTGAGGAAATCGCGGCTTCCACCTTGGTCCAGGGTATGCTGAAGCCGCCGTGCGGTTCCAGCTGCATCTGCACCAGCACCGGTACGCCGCCGGCCAGTTCGATGGCAGGCTGGTAGCTGTCGTATGCCGGCTCGATCACGATCACTTCATCGCCGGGATGCACGCTGCACAGGATGGCCGTGGTCAGCGCCTCGGTCGCGCCCGGCGTGACGGTGATTTCGGTGTTGACGTCGTAACGGTGGCCGTAAACGCTTTCGATTTTCGCGGCGATCGCCTGGCGCAGTTCCAGCGCGCCCACGCCGGTCGGATATTGGTTGTAGCCCTCGCGCATGGCCACGGTCACCATGTCGACCAGCTTCGGATCGCAGGCGAAGTCAGGGAATCCCTGGCCCAGGTTGACGGCGCCATACTGGGCCGCCAGCGCCGACATGCGCGAGAAAATGGTGGTGCCGACGTGCGGCAGGCGGGAAATCAGCTGTTTCATCACGCTTTGGAAAAGAACATTTTTTCCATTCTAGCGCAGCCGCTGTCAGGCTTCCAGACTCCACTTCTCCGGCTGTATCACCTTGAACATGCCGGCCTTGGCCAGGCGCTTGGCCAGCTTGAGCAGAGCCTTGTCCTTGGTGATCAGGATATCGGCCTGGGCATCGCGCGCGAGCTCCAGGAACTTCTGGTCGTCGCGGTCGGTGCATACCGGCAGGCGCACGCCGGATTCCGCGGGGGCCACGAGCTTGATGTACTGGTCGAAGCGCGCTGCGCTGACGGGGCGCGTGGTCTCATCCAGCGGCAGGTGCGGGTAATTCAGCACGAACAGGTATTCGGCGCGGCAATCGGCGCGCGTGATCGCTTCCACCGCGCCGCTTTCGATTGCCGCTAGCAAGGATGCCCAGCGCGGGTCCTGGAAAACGAACAGGTCGAGGCAGACATTGGTGTCGATGACGATGCGCTTGGGTGAAAGATTCGGTGGAACGGGTATCATGTCGAAGTTTTGTGTTTTGAATTTGAATCTTATGCTGATTGTGCTGTCGCCTGCAAAAAGTCTTGACCTGGAAACCCCGCCAACGACCAAACTCGCAACGCAACCCGCGTTCCTCGATCATTCCGAGCTCCTGATCGAACGTTTGCGCGAATTTTCGCCAACCCAACTGGGTGAGCTGATGGAGCTGTCCGACGCGCTGTCCACGCTGAATGTGGCGCGCTATGCATCCTGGACGAAGGACACCAGCGAAGCGCGCCAGGCGGTCATGACCTTCAATGGCGACGTCTATGACGGCCTGGATGCGCGTTCGTTGACGAAGAAGCAGCTCGATTACACGCAGTCGCGCGTGCGCATCCTGTCGGGCCTGTACGGCATGCTCAAGCCGCTGGACCTGATCCACGCGCACCGCCTGGAAATGGGCACCCGCCTGCAAAACCCGCGCGGCAAGAACCTGTACGAGTTCTGGGGCGACATGATTACCGAGGCGTTGAACGCGGAAGGTTCGCCGGTGCTGGTCAACCTGGCCTCCGACGAGTATTTCAAGTCGGTCAAGCCGAAGAAACTGAATATGCCGGTCATTACGCCCGTCTTCGAAGACTGGAAGGGCGGCAAATACAAGGTCATTTCCTTCTTCGCCAAACGCGCGCGCGGGTCGATGGCGCGCTTTGCGGCGGTGAACAATATCACCGATCCGAAAAAGCTGAAGAAGTTCGATGTGGATGGCTACCAATTCGAGGCGGATGCTTCGAACGACAGCACCTGGGTGTTCCGGCGCAAGGTTGCGGCTTGAATTTTTAAACCGCTGAAACCGGAAAACCGGGGTACGGCCCTCAGGGCCGGACCCCGGTTGCCGGTTTCAAAGGTTTTTTACCAGAACCGCCACCAGGCAACCTTCTTGCTGCCATCATCGTCCAGCATTTTGCTGTCAGGGAAGTTCTTGACGAAGACGCGCTTGGTATCGTCGCGCAGGGCGAAGTTGCCCATCTTGTCGTAGCCACGGTACATGATGGCCAGTGCTTCTTCGATGGACGGCGAATCCGCATAGTCGGTCAACACACCCTGGGCGCGGTTGACCGCGGCCAGGTAGGCGCCGCGGCGGTAGTAATAGCGCGCGACATAGACTTCGTACTTGGCCATGGCGTTGATCAGGTAACGCATGCGGTCGATCGCGTCGGGCGCGTACTTGCTGTCCGGGAATTTCTCAACCAGGGCCTTGAACGCCGCGAATGCTTCGCGGGTGGCTTTCGGGTCGCGCTCCGCCGGGTCCTGCTCATACAGGAAGTTCAGCAGGCCGATCGAATCGTTGAAGTTGACCAGGCCGCGCAGGTAATACATATAGTCGACGTTCGGGTGGTTCGGGTGCAGCTTGATGAAGCGCTCCACGGCTGCCAGCGCCTGGGCCTGGTCTTGTGCCTTGTAATGGGAATAGGCGATTTCCATCTGCGCCTGCTGCGCATACGTGCCGAACGGGTAGCTGGATTCGAGGCGTTCGAACAGCTGGACGGCACGTTCATAGTTGCCGCTAGCCTGTTCATCCTTGGCCTCCGAGTATAATTTCGTTGCGGACCAGCCCCGGGACTCGTCCGCGCGTTCTGGTAACAGGCCACAAGCTGACAAACTAAACAGTACGACTGTTGCTGCAACTACCGATAATTTTTTTTGCATGTTGATGTGCAAGGAATCGTTAACCAAAATACTAAACTTGGCTGATTATAGCCGATGGGAATGCTGTGATATTGAAACCTGAGA
>CBHWEO010000103.1:0-17121 GCA_966112955.1 uncultured Duganella sp.
CGGCCTGCGCGATATCGGGCGTGCGCAGCTTGCCGATGTCGCGGCCATTGAATTCGACCTTGCCGGCGCTGGCCTGCCACAAGCCCATGATGGTGCGCAGCGTCGTGGTCTTGCCGGCGCCGTTGCGGCCCAGCAGGACCGCCAGCCCGCCGCGCGGCACGGCCAGGTCGACGCCTTGCAGGATGTGGTATTCGCCGATGTGCGTGTGCACGCCGGACAGCTTGAGCAGGGCGTCAGTCATGGTGTGCGGCTCCGTGTGCGCTTCCCAGGTAGGCTTCCTGCACGATGGCGGAGGACATGACGGCGGCAGGTTCGCCGTCGGCCACCAGTGCGCCATTGTGCAGCACGATGATGCGGTCGGCCAGCGCCCGCACCACGTCCATCTTGTGTTCGACCAGCAGGATGGCCTTGTTGCGTTCCGCCTTGACCTGGTGGATCAGGTCCAGCACCACAGGCACCTCGTCCACGCTCATGCCGGCGGTCGGTTCGTCGAACATCATCACCTCCGGCTCCAGGGCCAGCATGATCGCCACTTCCAGTTTGCGCTTGTCGCCGTGCGACAGGGCGGCCACGGGCGTGTCGCGCCGCGCGGCCAGGGCCACGCGCTGCAGGTAATGGTCGGCGCGCTCGATCAGGTCGCGGTGCGAGGACCAGATCGACCACAGCTTCATGCCCGCATTGGCGCGCGCCTGCACCGCCAGCCGCACGTTTTCGTGCACGCTCAGGTGGGGGAACAGGTTGGTGAGCTGGAAGGCGCGGCCGATGCCCTTGCGGGTGCGGGCCGCAGGTCCGCTGCGCGTGATGTCTTCGCCGCGCAGCAGCACCTGGCCGCTGGTGGCCGGCAACTGGCCCGACACCAGGTTGAAGTAGGTGGTCTTGCCGGCGCCGTTCGGGCCGACGATCACCGTCAGCTGGCCCGCATGGAAGTCGGCACTGACGTTGTCGACGGCCGTGTGGCCGCCGAAGCGGATCGTCAGTCCGCGAGTGGACAGCAGTGGGGTCATCGGCTCAGCGCTTGTTCTTGATCGGCACCGGCAGTTCGGATGCCGGGATTTCGCGCACCAGTTCCAGCAAATCCCATTCGTTCTTCTGGTCCTTCTTGATGCGGAAGTGGTACATCGGCTGCATGGCCTGGTGGTCCTCCTTGCGGAAGGTCATCCTGCCTTTCGGCGTCTCGAATTCCATGCCCTCCATGGCGGCGATCATTTTCTGCGTATCGCCGCCGCCGGTCTTCGCCAGGGCGGTGTAGACCGCGCTGGCGGCCGTGAAGCCGCCGGCGGTGAACATGTCGGGCGGCGCCTTGAAGCGCTTCTGGTGCTCGGCCACCAGCCAGTCGTTCATTTTGTTCTTCGGGAAGCCGTAGTAGTAATAGATCGTGCCTTCGGTGCCGGCAAAGGACTTCCAGGTCTTCAGCACCGGCAGGATATTGCCGCCCGGCGCCAGCGTGATGCCGTAGCGCTCCGGCTTCATGTCGGCGATCTTGTTCATCGGGTTGGGGCCGGCCCAGATGATCTGCAGCACGCGCGGCGGCGGCGTGTCCTTCAGTTTGTCGAACAGGCGCTGCGCCGAAGCGGTGAAGTCCGTCGCGTTCTGCGGCGCGTATTCTTCGTGCACGATGTTGGCCTTGGAACCGGTCAGCTTGAGCGCTTCGCGCGCGGCGGCCACGGCGTCCTTGCCGAAGGCGTAATCCTGGGCCAGGAAGGCCACGCTGCCCTGCTTGAAGGTGGACGCGGCGGCGAGGCCGTCCTGCATGGAATTGCGGGCCGTGCGGAAGATGTACTTGTTCCACTTGGCGCCCGTGATCGCGTCGGCCACCGCCGGCTCGACGACCAGGATCTTCTTGTATTCGGCCGCCACCGGCAGCATGGCGATGGCGGAACCGGACGAACTGGTGCCGACCGCGATGTCGACCTTGTCGTCGCCATAGGCCTCAGCCAGCAGGGTGCGGCCCAGGTCCGGCTTGCTCTGGTCGTCCTTGACGATGACTTTCAGTTTGCGGCCATTGATCTCCATCTTGCCGTTGGTAAGGTACTCGAGGCCCATCATGAAGCCGGTTTCGGTCTCCTTGGCGTAAGGCTCGAGGATGCCGGTCTTGCCGGCGATGAGCGCGACTTTCAGTTCCTGCGCGGCTGCCATGGCCGGCGCCAGCGCGATCAATATCGGTATCATTTTTTTCATGGTGTCTCCTGTCCCCGCCCAATATAGATCAATCCACGCCGGCGAGGAAAGCGTGCAGCGCTTCCTGCGCCGCCGGTTCGGACAGCATGGGCGCATGGCCGACGCCCGGCACCTCGGCATACAGCATGCGCGGCGCGGCGGCACGCATGGCCCGAGCCTGTTCCGGTTCGATCAGGTCGGACAGCGCACCGCGTATCAGCAGGGTCGGCCGGCGCCGGGCCAGGCGGCGGAAGGCGAAGTGCGCCGCCATCGACGTCGAACGCAGCTTGTTGGCGCGGATCGGCACGGCGATATTCGGGTCATAGCGCATGGCCAGGGTGCCGTCGCGCTGCTCGCTGAAGGCGCGGCGCGCCCAGCGCGCCCATTCCTGCGGCGAGTTGGCGGGGAAGGCGACGGCATTGATGCCGCTGATGTAATCGGCCGCCTGCTGCCAGCTGGTGAAGTGCTCGCCCTTGCCGGTGTAGCTGCGGATGCGCGACAGGCCCCGCTCGGACAGGGTCGGTCCCACGTCGTTCAGCACGGCCGCCGCCACCAGGCTGGATTTGCGCAGCGCCAGGGTCATGGTGATCAGGCCGCCCATCGAGGTGCCGATGAACACGGCCCGTTCGATGCCCAGGTCGCGCGCCAGCTTGACCACGTCGTTGGCGTAGACCATCGGCGTGTAGCGGTCCGGCTGCGAATCGTATTCGGAATTGCCGCGCCCGCGCACGTCGACGGCCAGCACGCGCCGCCCCTGCGCCGCGATCCATGGCGCGACGTCCTCGAAGTCGGCCGAATTGCGCGTCAGGCCGTGGATGCAAATCACCGGCAGGCGCGCCGGGCCGCTGGCGGCAGGGTAGTCGCGCGCATACAGGCGCAGGCCATCGTCGCTGATGTAGCTGATCTCGGAATACATGGTCCTCGTTGGCAGCGTTGCAGGAGCGTGCAGTGTGCAAGAAATGCATCAAACGGGGAATTGGCGGCCGCGCCCACTGTGTGTGCAATTTTGCACAGCAACACATAGGCACTGGAAAATGATGCACAATACGGCTCATGAAAACACTGCCCGAATGGACCGACCTGCGTTTCTTCCTCGAGCTGGCGCGCGCCGGCACCCTGTCCGGCGCCTCGCGCCGGCTGGAAGTGGAGCACACCACCGTTGCCCGCCGCATCGACCGCCTGGAGCAGCAGCTGGGCGCCACCCTGTTCGACCGCTCGCGCGAAGGCTATGAGCTGACCGAGATGGGGCATGCCGTCCTGCCCCATGCCGAAGCGATGGAGAGCGCCTTGCTGGCCGCCCAGGGCCAGCTGTCCGGCACCGAAGTGTCGATCCGCGGCGTAGTGCGGCTCGGCGTGCCGGAAGCGCTGGGCGTGCGCTTCATCACGCCCTTGCTGGCGCAATTCCTGCAGGAGCATTCCGACTTGTCGGTGGACTTGCTGGTGCAGCCGCGCTTCGCCAACCTGGCCAGCCGCGAGGCCGACCTGGGCGTGACGCTCGATGCGCCCAACACGGGACGCTACATGGTGACGCGCCTGGCCACGTTCCGCCTCTACGTCTACGGTTCGCCCGACTATCTGGCGCGTCACGCGCCGATCAAGACCCGCGCCGACCTGGCGGGCCACGATTTCGTCGACTACATCCAGGACCGCCTGGCCAGTAATGAGCTGAACTTCCTCGATGAACTGGGCGTGCAGCCGCGCCGGCGCCTGTGCTGCACCGGCATGCTGGCCCAGGCCGAAGCCGCTGCCGCCGGCCTGGGGCTGATGATGGCGCCGCCCTATATGGCGACCGATGGCCGCCTGGTGCCGGTGCTGCAGCACGACGTGTTCGTGGAGCGGGCCTACTGGCTGGTGGCGCCGGTCGACCTGTACCGCTTGCCGCGCGTCAGGGCGGTCTGGAACCTGCTGCGTCAATTCGCCGAATCGCACGGCGACCTGTTTATCTCGAACAGGTGAGGCAGGCCGCCGGCGATGGTGGTACGGTGCGCTTCCGTTGCCGCTTGCGTTGGCAGCGCCGTGTCCTGCGCCAGCGCGTGCAGGATCGGCGCGGGATCGCAGTCCCAGTCGACGACGTAGCGGTCCGGGTCCCCGGCCCGCACCTTCATCAGCGCCAGCTCGAACTGCGACACCGACACCACCAGCGGATCGCCATGCCCGGCCAGGTGGGCCAGGAAGGCCAGCGGCTGGTATTCGCGGAACGGCGAAATGTTCTGCTGGCGGATGAAGTCCTGCAAGGCCGCTTCCAGCAGGCCGCGGCCGCGCAGCAGCGCCACCGTCAGCACGCAAGTGCGCTCCAGCACGAACACCCGCCACAGGTAGACATTGCCGCGCGCCTCCTGCAGGTCGATCGATGCGGCCACGCGGTGGTAATAGGGCGCATCCGCCGCGCCGGGCTGGTAGCTGGCGCGCATCAGGCCAAGCAGGATGCGCTGGTGGTTCGCCAGGTCCATGTTCACCTCCATTCGCGCTGCCGCATCTGCTGCAGCGTGGCGGCGATGGCGGCGTTGCCCAGGCCGGGCACGGCTTCCGGCATGAATTCGTAGACGATCACTTCCGCCCCGGTGGCGACATCGCGCACGACTTGCTGCGCCAGGTCCATGGTGCAAGGGCGCGGCAGGCGCGAATGCACGTCCAGCATCAGGCCGTTGTGCTGCACGCCGCAAGCCACGTGCAGCTCGCGCACATGGCGGCCATCCAGCTCGCGCAGGAAGGCCTGGATGTCGAGCGCGTGGTTGTGCTCATCGCATTCCAGGTTGTAGACGTCGAGGATCAGGCCGCAGCCGCTGCGCTCGGCGATCGCATTCAGGAAGCCGGCATCCGTGAAATCGGCCGGGCAATCGGGCACCACGTGCACGATATTCTCCAGCAGGAAGGGCAGGCCGTAGCGCTGCTGCAGGCACCAGGCGCGCTGCGCCACCAGGTCGGCCGCCTGTTCCGTGCGCGGCATGGCCAGCATGATGCCGAGGTGTTCGCCATCGACCCGCGTGTAGCCCAGGTGCTCGCTGTGCCAGCGCACGCGCACCTGGTCCATCAACTCGTCCAGCAGTTGCAGGTAGGTGGGCGACCAGCCGTCGTGCGAACCGATCGACAGGCTGACGCCGTGCACCACGATGGTCTTTTCGCGGTCGATGTTTTTCAGCTCGGCCAGGATGTCCTTGTCCAGCGCTATCCTGTCGCCGTCCGCCACCGACATGGTCTCCGGCGTGACCTCGATGATGTCCACGTGCGGCAGCATCATTTCAAGGAGCGCCGGGTCGCGCCCCTCGTAGCTGACGCCCACGCCCAGTGGCGGGCGTGGGTCGGCAGACAGCAGTTCAGCCGCGGAATTCATGTTCCAGCACCGCGCCTTCGATATGCGGCACCTCGCGCAGCACGCGGCCGATGGCCGGATCGCCGCGCAGGAAGCTCAGGTCGAAACCCGTCAGGCCACAGTTGCAGCCGCCTTTTGGCACCATCTGGGCCACGGCGATGTCGAGTGCCTTGTGCAGTTCTTCCAGGGTGACCTTGCCTTCGCTGACAACGATCTTGATGTGGTTTTTCTTGATATTGCGCATGCCCAGTTCTTCCATGACGATCTCCAGGTGGTCCGGCATTGAAAAAGGGGCGGGCCCTTCCGGACCTGGCTGTGGACCGCGCCCCGTGCAATCCATGGCCTCACTTTAGCCGGCGCGGGCGCGCGGCGAATTGGTACTGGCACCCAGTTTCCGGGGCGGCCGGCACCTAGTTTTTGTGGAGGGAGGACGGCGGGCGGCGCAGCAGGTCGAGGCGGGTGGTGGCGCCCAGCTTGCCGAGCAGGGTGGACACGTGGTGCTCGACCGTGCGTTCCGAGCGGCACAGGCGTTGCGCGATTTCGAGGTTGCTCAATCCGTCGAGCAGCAGTTCCAGCACCTGGGCTTCGCGGCGGGTCAGGCCACTGGGGTGTTCGCGCGCTGCCGCGTAGGGGCCGCGCCTGGCTTTCGGCAACTGGTCCTGGGCGCCGCAATCGCGGGCGCGCTGGCGGGCCAGGGCGGCGGCCGGCGCGGCGCCGATCTGTTCCAGCAGGGCCACGGCCTTGGGCATGGCGGCGGCCGCCGCGTCGCCCTCCAGGTCGAGCAGGGCGAGGGCGGCTTCGACCGGCAGGCCGAGGGCCAGCCAAGCGTCGCAGGCGGCCTGGCCCGGGCCGGCGGCTTCGGCAGCGCGTGGCGCGGGCGGCATGCCGGCCGCGGCCCGCTCGCCGTCGTCGGCCAAGGGCGCCATGCCGGCGCGGCGGCGCCAGGCCGCGACTTCCGCCAGGTCCCAGGCGTTGACGCCGGACAGGTCGAAGCCGGCGATTTCCTCCAGCCAGCGCCGGCAGGCCGCCATGTCGCGGCCCTGCCAGGCCGCCTCCGCCAGCGCCATCAGGACCGGCAGCAAGCGTTGCGCTTCGCCGGTGGCGCGCGCCCACTGCAAGGCTTCCAGCAGGCAGCGCGCGGCATCCGGCTCGCCCTGGCGCGACAGGGTGCGGCCCAGCACCGTCAAGGCCGGCAGCCGCATCACCAGGCTCAGGTCGGGCAAGGCCAGCACCTGGCGCGCCAGCTCGGCAGCGGCGGCAAAGTCGCCTTTGTCCAGGTGGAGCTGCGCCTGCCAGCCGGTCAGGTAATGCACCCAGGCATCCAGTTCATGTTCGCGGTGGTAGGCGAAGCCCTCGGACAGCAGGCGCTCCGCCAGCGCGAACTGCTTGAACACCACGGCATATTCCACCCAGTTGCTGTAGATGCGCGCCGCGTGTTCGTGCAGGTGGTGGGCCAGGGCGCATTGCAGGCCCTCGGCCAGGTCGCGCTGGCCGCTGTCGTCGCCCAGGAACAGCTTGGCGCTGCCGATATTGGTCAGGGCATGTACGCGGGTATCGTTGTCGTCCAGCGCGGTCGCCAGTTCCAGCGCCAGTTGCCCCCATTCGATGGCCGAAGCGGGATGGTCCTGCAGCATCTGGTGTTGCGAACGCATGCTGTAGGCCATGGCCAGCTCCTTGCTGTTCGGCAGTTGCTCCAGGGTGCGGATGGCTTCCAGGCCATAGCGCTCGGCTTCGCGCGCCTCGCCGCGGTACCAGTAGGTGCGCGCCAGCCAGCGCAGGTTGAGGCCGACCTTGTCTGGCCGGTCAACGCTTTGCCACAGTGCGATGGCGCGCTTGCGGGCCTCGATCAGGCGTTCATCGATGCGCAACAGGCCGGCCTCGTACGCCCAGTCCTCGTACAGCTGGGCGGCTTCGCCGGTCCAGGCCACGGCATCGACGAATTGCAGGGCGCTGGCCAGGTGGGCCGCGGCCTGGCGGTGGGCGCCGAGCTGGGCCGCCTGGCGCGCCGCGCGCGGCGCCAGCTGCAGCACCATGTGGGCATCCTGCGCGCCCGTCGCGTGGTGCAGCAGGCGCGCGAGGTCCGGCCGGGCATGCGCCGTCGCCTCACTGCACAGCGCCTTGCACAACCGCTTGTGCAGGCTGCGCGTGGCGGCCGGCCGCAGCCCGCTCAGCACGGCCTGGCGCGCCAGTTCGTGGCGGAACGACAGCAGGCCGGGACTGGCATATTGCAGCAGGCCACTGTCGGCGCTGCCGTCGAGGGCGGCATGCGCGTCGTCGCCCAGCAACGCTTCCAGCAGCGATTCTTCCAGCGGCACCGGGCTGACGCTGACCAGCTCCAGCACGGTGCGCACCGGGGCTTCCAGCCGCGCCATGCGGGCCCACACCGCGTCGCGCACCGAGGCCGGCAAATGGCCGGGCGTATTGTCGCAATCGGCCAACAGCTCCGACAGGAAGAAGGGGTTGCCGCCCGTGACGCGGTACAGCTCGGCGGGATCGCAGGGTCCCCCTTGCGCCAGCGTGGCCACGGCTTGCGGCGACAGGGGCGGCAGCACGATGCGGTGCGTGCTGGCCGGAGGCAGGCCGCCGGCCCAGCGCCAGAAGGCATGGTCGGGCGGCAGCTCATCGTTGCGGACGCTGGCCAGCAGCAGGATGCGCTGACCGGCGATGCGGCGCGCCAGGTACTTCAGCAAGTCCAGCGTGGCCTGGTCGGCCCAGTGCAAATCCTCGCACAGCACCAGCACGGGGCGGGACTGGGCGGCCAGGCGCGCCAGCAGCAGCGACATCAATTGTTCGGGCGTGGCGGGCTTGTCGATGGCGGCCACCAGGTCGGCACCGAGCTCGTCTGCGAAATCACGCAAGGGACCAAGGATGCGGGGCGTGGCGAGGTCTTCGCATGCGCCCTGCAGGACCAGGAAGCGGTCCTTCAGCGGCGCAGCGAACGCTTGCAGGAGGGACGACTTGCCGATGCCGGCTTCCCCCAGCACCAGCACCATCCCGCCTGCGCCGGAGGCAGCGTGGCTGGCCAGCCTGCGCAGTGCCTCCAACTGCCTTTCGCGCTCGAGTAACATCTGGCTATCCTCATTGCCATCATATTCCTCCCAGCGCGGAACATTCTCACCAATCGTAACGCGTGAAATGAAAGTCGGGGTCAGCTTGTAGGTGCGCGGGTCGCCGTAGTAGGTGGTGACGGTGTTGAAGAAGCCGCCGAAGGCGTAGCCGGCGACCTTGTAGCGCTTGTCCGTCAGGTTGCGGCCGTGCAGGCCGACTTGCAGGCGGCGGTCGGCACTGGTCCACACCAGGCCGGCATCCCACAGTGCGAAGCCGCCTTGCGCCAGCATCTGGTTCTGCGGCACCAGGGCATCCATCGAGGCAATGCCGGTCGGGCGCACGATCTCGGCCTGGTACACCTTGTCCTTGTACGACAGGCTGTTGTTGAAGCTCATGCTGCCGCCGCGGCCGAACAGGCTGAGCGGCCATTCGTAAGTGGCGGCGATATTGCCCGATTTCTTCGGCGTGTTCTGGAATTCGGCGCTCTTGGCTACGTTGACCAGGCTGGTGCCGCTGGCCACCATCCATTCCTTGTATTCGGCATCGATGTAGCTCAGCATGCCGTTCACGGTCAGGCGGTCGGTCACGCGGGCGATCGCTTCGAGCTCCAGGCCCTTGATCTTGGCCTTGCCGGCATTGGTCAGGGTGCCGGCGAAGCCGTTCACCTGGCCCTGCGCATTGTAGGTCGGGATGGAACCGGGAATCTGCACGTTCTTGTAGTCGGTGTAGAACACGGCCGCATTGGTCTGCAGGCGGCCGCCGTTCAGCGAAGACTTCAGGCCCAGCTCGACGGAATCGACTTCTTCCGGCCGCACGCCCTTGCGCTTTTCCAGCGACGCCGCGCTGTTCGGGCCGCCGCTTGCGGCCAGATCCATGCGCGGGTCGAACATGCCACCCTTGAAGCCGCTCTGGTAAGTGCCGTACAGGTTGTGCTCCGGCCTCAGCTTCCAGCCGAAGCCCAGTTTCGGGGTGAACTTCTTGTCCTTGCGGTGCAGGTCGCCCTTGCCCAGGTCGGTGTTCGGCGCCAGGCCGACGGCGGCGGGATTGCCCAGGTTGGGCGAGCCGGCCAGGCCGAGGTAGGTGCGCTTGAAGATGGCGGCTTCGCGCTCGTCGTCGGTCCAGCGCCCGCCCACGCTGACGTTGAAGGTGTCGGACACGTTGTAGCTGGCGTCCGCATACACCGCCCAGGTCTTGGAGTCGATGTCGTCGCGGGTCAGCAGCGACAGGCCGCCGGAAGCGTTGTACAGCACGTCGAATTCATTGAAGGCATTGGTCTTCATGTAGAACAGGCCGGCCACGCCCTGCCATTTGGAACCGGTATAGGTCAGCTGGAATTCCTGGCTGTCCTGCTTGTCGCTGTAAATGGCCGGCGCTTCCCACAGCGGCGCGTTGAGCGAGTCGAAGTCGATCGGGGCGTAGGATTTGGAAGAGCGGTGCGCGGTCACCGACTTGAACATCGTTTCGCTGTTGATGTTGTAGTCGATGGTCAGCGAGGCGCCCTTGGTGGTCACCTGCTGCTCATGGCCGTTCACCTTGTACAGGTTGGCGCGCGTGTCGTAGGCGCCGGCCAGCGGCGGTTCGTTGCCCGGCGGCGGCCCATTCAGCAGGCGGTAACCCTGTTTGGGTTCGGAGTCGTCCTTGGTGTAGTCGGCGGCCAGGCGGATGAACAGGTCGCTGTTCGGCACCAGTTCCGCGCTGACGCGGGCGGCGCCCACGTCCTTGTTGTAGTTGTCGCGGCCATTGATCACGTTTCTGCCGTAACCGTCGCGGTTGAAGGTGCCGACGGTGGCGCCCAGGCGCAGGATATCGCTGATGGGCGTGCTGCCTTTCAGGACCAGGTCGTGCTGGCTGTAATTGCCGACCGTGCCCTTGATTTCAAAGGTCGGGTTGGGCGACAGCTTGCGGGTCACGTACTTGACGGCGCCGCCGATGGTGTTGCGGCCGTACAGCGTGCCCTGCGGGCCGCGCAGGACTTCGATGCGTTCCAGGTCGTAGATGTCGGTCAGGGCGCCTTGCGGGCGGGCCAGGTAGACGTCATCCAGGTAGATGCCGACACCTTGTTCGTAACCTGCCACCGGATCCTGCTGGCCGATGCCGCGGATGAAAGCGGTCAGCGTGGTATTGGTGCCGCGCGAAGCCTTGAGCGTGGTATTCGGCACGATATCGGTCAGCGCCGTGATGTCGGGCAGCGCCTGCTTTTCCAGCTGGGCGCCGGACAGCGCGGTCACCGCGCCCGGCACGTCCTGGATCAGCTCCACGCGCTTGCGGGCGGTCACGATGACTTTATCGAGTTCGCCTTCGGCTTTCTCCCCGCCGGCGTTTTGCGCCAGGGCAGGGTGGGCGGCCAGGGCGGGAAGGGTCATCATCACCGCCACGACGGAGCGGCGCAGCATGAAATTGTGTTTCGACACACGCATCAAAGTCTCCTCAGGTTTGTCAGGTTTTGTTATGCGAGGAGTGTGCATGTTTTGCCAACTGTGCGAAACTGACAGGTGCGCACTCACGTTGTGCAATTTTGCACAGTTTGTATTTCAAATTTACAAGGAACTAGTCCATAGCGATATACCATTGATATACCGGCCGCCGTTCTTGATAAGCTCCGCTGATTAGAACGGAGAGATCGATGACCAGGATGAATGAAACCAGGCGGAAGGTGTTCCTTGGATTGCTGGGCGGTGCAGCCGGCCTGGCGCTGGGCGGCGGCGCCCGGGCACGCGCCTTGTTCGACAACGGGGCCAGGGTGTTCCGGCTCGATGGCGGCGGCGCCAGCTATGCCTTCGGCGTGAACGCGGAAGGGCAGCTGCAATCGCTGTACTGGGGCGCCGCGCTGGGCGCGGCGGACGCGCTGCCGACCCCCGTCAAGGTTCCTGAAAACTCCTCGAACGAAGTTTCGACAGCCCTGACCCCTTACGAATTCGCGGGCTTCGGCGCCGGCGTGGTGACCGAGCCGGCGCTGAAGGTACGCTTCCCCGACGGTGTGCGCGACCTCGACCTGCGCTACGCCAGCCACCAGGACAAGGACGGCCAGCTGGTCATCCACCTGAAGGACGTGCAGCGGGCCGTCCACGTGGCGCTGACCTATGCGATGGACGAGGCGACCGGCATCCTGACCCGTTCCGCCGTGGTGGAAAACCGCACCGGCAACTGGATCCAGGTCGACCAGATGGCAGCCGCCTGCCTCAACTTGCCGTACAGCGACGACTACCAGCTGTCTTTCCTGACCGGACGCTGGGCCGGCGAGTTCGCGCTGCAGACGCGCGCCGTCACGCCGGGCTCCTTCGTGGTGGAAAGCCGCAAGGGCGTCACTTCGCACCAGGCCAACCCGTGGATCGCTTTGAGCCGCAACACCACCGGCGAGGAATCCGGGCCGGTGTGGTTCGGCGCGCTGGGCTGGAGCGGCTCCTGGCGCATCAACGTGGAAATGGACCCAGTGGGCGGCGTGCACGCCACCGCCGGCTACAATCCCTTCGACTTCAGCTACCGGCTGAAAGCGGGCGAGAGCCTGGCCTCGCCGGTGTTCCATGCCGGGTATTCGAACGAAGGCTTCGGCGGCGCCTCGCGCCTGTTCCACCGCTACCAGCGCGAAAAGATCCTGCCGAATGCGCCGACGCCGCGCCTGCGCCCCGTGCTGTACAACTCCTGGGAGGCGACCGGGTTCGGCGTCAACGAAGCGGGCCAGATGGCACTGGCCGAAAAGGCCGCCAGCATCGGCGTCGAGCGCTTCGTGGTGGACGATGGCTGGTTCGGCGCGCGCAACGACGACAAGGCCGGCTTGGGCGACTGGGTGGTCAACCGGTCCAAGTTCCCGAACGGCCTGGGGCCGCTGATCCGCCGCGTGAATGAGCTGGGCATGCAGTTCGGCCTGTGGGTCGAGCCGGAGATGGTCAATCCCGACAGCGACCTGTATCGCGCCCATCCCGACTGGGTCATCCACTTCCCCGGCCGGCAACGCTCGGAGGCGCGCAACCAGCTGGTGCTGAACCTGGCGCGCAAGGATGTCTATAACTACCTGTTGAAGATGCTGGACGACCTGGTCTCCCGCAACAACATCGCCTACCTGAAGTGGGACCACAACCGCACCTGGTCCGAGCCGGGCTGGCCCGAGCGCGCGCCGGAAGACCAGCAGCGCCTGTACGTCGAATACGTGGACAACCTGTACAAGCTGCTGGCCGAACTGCGCCGCCGCCATCCGAAGCTGGAGATCGAATCCTGCGCCAGCGGCGGCGGCCGCGTCGACCTGGGGATCATGAAGCTCACCGAGCAGGTCTGGACCTCTGACAACACCGACCCCTTCGACCGCCTCGCGATCCAGGACGGCTACAGCTACGCCTACGCCCCGGCCGCGATGATGGCCTGGGTCACCGATTCGCCCAATTGGCTGAACCAGCGCGCGACTTCGCTTGAATACCGCTTCCTGTCGGCCATGCAGGGCGGCCTGGGCATCGGCGCCAACCTCAATCACTGGAAGGAAGAGGACTTCGCCAAGGCCAAACGCCTGGTCGCGGAATACAAGAAGATCCGCGCCACGGTGCAACTGGGGAACCTGTACCGCCTGGTCTCGCCGCGCAACGGTTCGCCGCGCTCGGCCACGCTGTCGGTGGCGCAGGACCGCAAGCAGGCCGTCCTGTTCGCTTTCCTGCACTCCAGTTCGATCCGCACCGCCCAGCCTGTCATTCAGTTGCGCGGCCTCGACGCCAACGCGGTTTACACCCTTCGTACGATTGCCGGCGCGGCGGCGCCCGGCACGGTGGCCAAGGCCAGCGGCGCCTACTGGATGGGCCGCGGCCTGCAGGTGGCCCTGACCGGCGACTTCCAGGCCGCGGCCTTCGTGCTCGAAACAGACTGATTGGCCTGGGAGGACACGCATGGCCGCGCCGGGAAGGGGCGAGGCCGGGCATGATCTGATACGGCGCTTTTGGCGCGAAACTGCATCTGTTATTCTGGCCCACGCTGCGTAGAATCTTCCGCTGTTCCTCCACCTTTCCGGAGAGCCATATGTTTGGTTTCACAGCACTAGAACTGGCCAGGATTCAGTTTGGATTCACGATCTCGTTCCACATCATCTTCCCCGCGATCACCATCGGGCTGGCCAGCTACCTGATGGTGCTGGAAGCGTGCTGGCTGAAGACGAAGCGCGAGCTGTACCGCGACCTGTACCACTTCTGGCTGAAGATCTTTGCCGTGAATTTCGGCATGGGCGTGGTGTCGGGGCTGGTCATGGCCTACCAGTTCGGCACCAACTGGAGCTTTTTTTCCGCGTTTGCCGGCGGCATCACCGGCCCGCTGCTCGCCTATGAAGTGCTCACAGCCTTCTTCCTGGAAGCGGGTTTCCTCGGCGTGATGCTGTTCGGATGGAACCGCGTGGGGCCGGTGCTGCACTTCCTGTCGACGGCCATGGTCGCCCTGGGAACGCTGATTTCCGCCACCTGGATCCTGGCCTCCAACAGCTGGATGCAGACGCCGCAGGGCTATGAAATTGTTGGGGGCCGCGTGGTTCCCGTCGACTGGCTGGCCGTGATCTTCAATCCATCTTTCCCGTACCGGCTGGCGCATATGAGCGTGGCCGCCTTCCTCGCCACCGCGCTGATGGTGGGCGGCTCGGCCGCATGGCTGCTGTTGAAGGGCAAGGACAACGCGGCGATCCGCACTATGCTGTCGATGGCAATGTGGATGCTGCTGGCGGTGGCCCCGGTCCAGGCCGTGATCGGGGACTTCCACGGCCTGAATACGCTCAAGCACCAGCCGGCCAAGATCGCGGCCATGGAAGGGCACTGGGAAAACACGGGCGGCGGTGGCGTGCCGCTGATCCTGTTCGGCATGCCCGACATGGAAGGCGAAACGACGCGCTACAAGCTCGAAATCCCCCGGCTCGGCAGCCTGATCCTGACCCATTCCCTGGACGGCACCTATCCGGGCCTGAAAGAATTCCCGAAGCAGGACCGGCCCAATTCCCTGGTGGTGTTCTGGACCTTCCGCCTGATGGTGGGCCTGGGCCTGCTGATGATCCTGCTGGGCCTGGCTGGCGCCTGGCTGCGCTGGCGCGGGCGGATGGCGAGCAGCCGTCCCTTCCTGCATTTCGCGGTCTGGATGGGGCCGGCCGGCATCGTGGCCATCCTGGCCGGCTGGTTCACCACCGAGATCGGGCGCCAGCCATGGGTGGTCTACGGGGTGATGCGCACCGCCGACGCGGTGTCGCCGCACGGCGCCGGCGAGCTGGGCGTCACGCTGGCGCTGTTCGTGCTGGTGTATTTCGCCGTGTTCGGCACCGGCATCGCCTACCTGCTGCGGCTGATCCGCAAGGGACCAATGGCCAGCGAAGGCCGGCAGGTGGAAGCCGGCGGGCCGGGACAGGAACGCACGCCGGCGCGGCCGCTGTCGGCCGCCCGCAAATCGGACCGCGACGACGCGGGCGCAGACCGGGAGTAATCATGGGCATCGACTTGTCTGTCATATGGGCTGTCATCATCCTGTTCGGGGTGATGATGTACATCGTCATGGATGGCTTCGACCTCGGGATCGGCATCCTCTATCCCTTCTTCACGCAGAAGGAGGAGCGCGACGTGATGATGAATACCGTGGCGCCGGTATGGGACGGCAACGAGACCTGGCTGGTGCTGGGCGGCGCCGGCCTGCTGGCCGCGTTCCCGCTGGCGTATTCCGTGATCCTGAGCGCGCTGTACCTGCCGCTGGTCTTCATGCTGATTGGCCTGGTGTTCCGCGGCGTGGCGTTCGAATTCCGTTTCAAGGCGCTGGAGCATGAGCGCCACTTCTGGGACAAGGCCTTCATCGGCGGCTCGATCGCCGCCACCTTCTTCCAGGGCGCGGCGCTGGGTGCCTACATCCAGGGCTTTGCCGTGAGCGGGGCCAGCTTCCGCGGCGGCCCGATGGACTGGCTGTCGCCGTTTGCCGTGTTGACGGGCGCCGGCCTGCTGGTGGCGTACGCCCTGCTGGGCAGCACCTGGCTGGTCATGAAGACCGAAGGCGCGTTGCAGGCCCGGGCCTATCGCGTTGCGCGGCCGCTGGTGTGGGCCCTGCTAGCGGCGATTGCCATCATCAGCATCTGGACCCCACTGATGGACCAGCGCATCGCCGCGCGCTGGTTCAGCTTCCCGAACATGCTCTGGTTCGCGCCGGTGCCCGTGCTGGTGCTGGCAAGCGGGGGACTGCTGCTGCGGGCGCTGGCGCGCCAGGCGCACATCAGTCCCTTCGTCTACACGCTGGCGCTGGTCTTCCTTGGCTACAGTGGCCTGGGCATCAGCCTGTGGCCCAATGTGGTGCCGCCCGCCATGTCGATCTGGGATGCCGCCGCGCCGCCGCAAAGCCAGGGTTTCGCCCTGGTCGGCGCACTGCTCATCATCCCGGTGATCCTGATGTACACCGTGTGGTCGTACTACGTTTTCCGCGGCAAGGTACGGGCGGGGGAGGGCTATCACTGATGTGGAAACGCCTGGGATGGCTGGTGCTGATCTGGTCCGCCAGCGTGGCCGCGCTCGGCCTGGCGGCTGCGCTCATGAAGCTGCTGATGCAGGCCGCCGGGCTGGCAGCCTGACCTCAGGCCACGCGCTTGTACCAGGGCTGGCCGGGCGCCAGCTGCTGGTAGTCGCGGCTGAGGGGCTCGGCCGGGTCCAGTTCGCGGTCCAGGCCCAGGGTGCCGAAGGGCGCCAGGCTGTCGTGGAACAGCTGCAGCACGCGCTGGCGCAGCAGCGGGCCGAAGTCGGGCAGGGCGCGCTGGCAGGCGATCAGGTTGAATTCGTTGAACGAGGCATCCGTGACCAGGTTGTACTGCGCCCACGTGATGTGGCTGCGCAGCGATGGCGCCAGCACGGCGCGCCCGCCCTGCACCTGGAAATGGTCGGCCAGCAGGCCCTTGCCGCCGGCCTGGACGTACGCGGCCTGGGCCCGTTCCAGTTCCGCTTCCGGCAGCCAGGCCGCTGCCGCCTCGTCCAGCATGTCGTCGCTGGCGACGGTGGCGTGGATTTCCGCCTGGGCCAGCAAGTCCATTTCCGCCAGGATGATCGCCAGGGTCCAGGCTTGCCCTGCACCCGCGCAATCGGCCAGCCAGATGCGGGGCAGGGCGACGCCGCGCAGTGACTGACCGGCCGCCTGGCGCAGCAGCAGTGCTTCGCCGGGATCGTCGAACAGGCTGGCGGGCGGCACGTGCAGGGCGCGCAGCAGGGCGCCGGCCGTGGCGGGGTCGTGCAGCACCTGGTCCTGCAGCTGCGACAGGGTGGCCAGGGCGCGCTGCTCCATGAAACCGAACAGCTTGCGCTTCAGCGGCGGTCGCTCGTGCAGGCGGAAGTCGAAACCGAAGCGGCGCACCAGCGCTTCGAGCAGGAGTTCCAGCTCGAGCTCTTCCAGGTCCGGCGCCGTGTTGCGGCGCAGTTCGTCGTTGGCCCCCATCGTTCAGTGCAGCCAGACGCGCATCAGCGACAGCAGCTGCGCCACGTCGACCGGCTTGGTGATGTAGTCCGACGCGCCGGCGGCAATGCACTTGTCGCGGTCGCCCTTCATCGCCTTGGCCGTCAGCGTGATGATCGGCAGCGAACGGAATTTCGGGATGCGGCGGATGGCGCGCATGGTGTCGTAGCCATCCATCTCCGGCATCA
>CBHWEO010000104.1:0-17116 GCA_966112955.1 uncultured Duganella sp.
GTCAGCTATAATTGCGCTCGCTTTGCGTCCTCCCCGTAGCACAATGGATAGTGCACATGCCTCCTAAGCGTGGGATACTGGTTCGATTCCAGTCGGGGGGACCAACAGCGCCCTCCTGGAACTTTTCACTTCACACCTGTCTAATCTCAATACCGTAATCCCTGCATTGCGCCACAGTT
Source organism: uncultured Duganella sp. (assembly GCA_966112955.1). GTDB lineage: Bacteria > Pseudomonadota > Gammaproteobacteria > Burkholderiales > Burkholderiaceae_D > Rugamonas. The sequence continues at coordinate 180 of CBHWEO010000104.1, forward strand.
GGAGAAAATCGCGTCAAAGGGACTATCATGGATATTGAAATCCGCGTTGCCAAGCTAGAGGCCGAAGTGGAATCGCTCAAGGAAATTGCCCGCATGAATGCGCAAGCGATTGCGCGGCTCGAGACCCGTATGGATCAGGGTTTTGCCGAACTGCGCAAGGAAATGCGATGGCAGCTCAGGATTTTCCTGGCTGGGTTCGCCATGCTACTCGGTTTGATGGGCCGGATTGCCGGACTGTACTAAGCGGCCGTCCGGCGCCGCATGACCCCCAGCACGGCCAGGCCGGGCACCAGCATCAGCCAGCCAAACGGCTCCGGCACGGCGATGATGGCCCACACTTCCAGGTCGCCATACGTCAGGTTCGGTGATTTGTAATCGCGCCCATCCAGGATGCTGGAATCGAAGTTGCTGCGGGCGGGATCGATGTAGGAATACAGCGAAGAATATCCGCCCGTGGTCAGATCCCACCCCACGTACAAGTCATGGCCGGCGCCGAACACGGGGCCGGTCTTGCCGTCATTCCAGGTCTGGAACGATCCCACCGTATCGAGCGCATAGGTGCGTGGCGTCTGCCAATGGACCTCGCGCGAGGTCAGGTTGAACAGGAACCCCGTGCGCAGCGCGTCTTCCGTGGTGATGTGGAAGCCGCTGGTGGAATCCCAGCTTTGCGGGTTGTAGCCGCCCACCTTGAAGGTCTCGCCCAGTTCGGTGGTCGCCTGCATTACCGTGAAGGTACGGCCTTTGCCGTCGACCGCCGCATGGAAATCGGCGGCGGTTTGCCCGTCGCGCTTCTTGTACAAGCGCTCCAGCCTGATCGGCCCATTGCCCAGCCACTTCGACAACTGGGCCGCGTCCGCATCCGTCAACAGCGGGGTGGCGCCGTACGCTGCGGGCAGGCAAATCAGGAAAATTACGCCTAACAGGCGCGTCAGAAACTTGACCATGGGATTGCACCTCCACAGCCGACTATAGCACCGTGTCAAATTTCCGAGGGCACGACTGCCGTCACCTCAATTTCCACCCGGGCGCGCGGCTCCAGCAATCCCGCCACTTCGACGGCGGTCATGGCGGGATAGTGCTTGCCGATCAACTCGCGGTAGATTTCCCCAATCGCCTTGTAGGCCCCCATGTATTCGTGCTTGTCCACCACGTACCAGGTCATGCGTGCGATATGCTGCGGGCCGCCGCCGGCTTCTTTCAGCACGGCCAGGACATTTTCCAGCGCCTGCCGCACTTGCCCGGCAAAATCATCCGTTTGGAATTGGCAATCGGCATCCCAGCCGATCATGCCGCTGACAAAGACCATGCGGCCGCTGGCCGCGATGCCGTTGGAATAGCCGCGGGGACGCGCCCAGCCAGGCGGTTGCAGTACTTGCATAGGGACTCCTCAGCCTTCGCGCAGCAGTTCGCGCGCGATGATCAATTGTTGTACTTCGGTGGCGCCCTCGTAGATGCGCAGGGCGCGGATTTCGCGGTACAGCCGCTCCACCGGGTGTTCGCTGACCACGCCCAGGCCGCCGAACATCTGCACGGCGGCGTCGATCACTTGCTGCGCGGTTTCGGTAGCGGTCATCTTGGCCATGGCCGCTTCCTTCGTGACCTTGCGGCCCCGGTCGCGCTGCCAGGCGGCGCGGTAGGTCAGCAGGGCCGAGGCGTCGACGCCGGTCGCCATCTGCGCCAGTTTGGCTTGCGTGAGCTGGAAATCGGCCAGCGCCTGGCCGAACATCTTGCGTCCCTGGGCGTGGGCCAGCGCTTCGTCCAGCGCGCGGCGGGCAAAGCCCAGGGCGGCGGCCGCCACCGAGGTGCGGAACACGTCCAGCGTAGCCATCGCCACCTTGAAGCCCTGCCCCGCCTCGCCCAGGCGCCGGCTGGCCGGGATGCGGCAGTTGCTGAACTTCAGGCGCGCCAGCGGATGCGGGGCGATGACATGGATGCGCTCCGCGATGTCGAAACCCGGCGTGTCCTTGTCGACGATGAAGGCGCTGATGCCGCGCGCGCCGGGCTGTTCGCCGGTGCGGGCAAAGACCACGTAGAAATCGGCAATGCCACCGTTGCTGATCCAGGTCTTTTCGCCATCGAGCACGTAATCGGCGCCATCCTGCACGGCGGCGCACTGCATGGCCGCCACGTCGGAACCGGCATCCGGCTCGGACAGCGCGAAGGCGGCAATCGCTTCGCCGCTTGCCACGCGCGGCAGGTAGGCCTGCTTGATGGCGTCGCTGCCGAACAGGCTGATGGCGCCGGAACCCAGGCCTTGCATGGCGAAGGCGAAATCGGCCAGGCCGTTATGGCGGGCCAGGGTTTCGCGCACCAGGCAGATGGCGCGCGTGTCGATGGCGTCAAGCGCCCCGCCGTATGCCGTGCCGCCGATGGCGTGGCGCAGCCAGCCGGCTTCGCCCAACGCGCGCACCAGCTTGCGGCATTGCGCGTCCACAGCGCCATTGCCGCCATCGCCGTGCGCGTCGCGCACATGCTGTGCGGCCCAGGCGTCCAGCTCGCGCTCCAGCGCGGCATGGCGCTGCTCGAAGAAGGGCCAGTCAAGGTAGGATTTGTCGGCCATCTCAATCGCCCTCGAACACTGGCTTCTGCTTCGCCACGAAGGCGTGGTAAGCGCGGTGGAAGTCGTTGGTCGCCATGCAGATCGCCTGTGCCTGCGCTTCCGCCTCGATGGCTTCGTCCACGCCCATGTTCCATTCCTGCTGCAGCATCTTCTTGGTCATGCCGTGGGCGAAGGTCGGGCCGTCGGCCAGTCCTTGCGCGAAGGCTTGCGCGGCGGCCAGCAGCCTTTCCGGCGCATGCAGGCTGTTGAAGAAGCCCCAGCGTTCGCCCTCGGCGCCGGACATCGAGCGGCCCGTGTACAGCAATTCGGCGGCGCGGCCCTGGCCGATGACGCGCGGCAGCAGCGCGCAGGCGCCCATGTCGCAACCGGCCAGGCCGACACGGGTGAACAGGAAGGCGGTCTTGCTGCGCTCCGTGCCGAGGCGGATATCGGAGGCCAGGGCCAGCATGGCGCCGGCGCCAGCGCAAACGCCATCGATGGCGGCAATCACCGGCTGCGGGCAGGCACGCATGGCCTTGACCAAGTCGCCGGTCATGCGGGTGAAAGCCAGCAGCCCCGGCATATCGAGCCTGGTGAGCGGGCCGATGATCTCGTGCACGTCGCCGCCGGAGCAGAAGTTTTCCCCGGCGCCGGTGATGACGACAGCCTTGACGTCGTCGGCATAGGCCAGCGCGCGGAACAGTTCGCGCAATTCGGCGTAAGAGTCGAATGTGAGCGGGTTCTTGCGCTCGGGCCGATCCAGGGTGAGCGTGGCGACGCCCTGCTCCACCGTGAACTGGAAGTGTCTTGCCTGGTAGCCGGCGAGCTGGCTGCGGTTGCCGGGCAGGTGTTGCGGTTCCCCTTGCAGGTATTTCATGGTTTGTCCTTTTGTTCGCGGGCGTACAGCTGGCCCTTCATGCGCGACAGCAGTTCGATCAACTGCCCCTTGTCTTCTTGCGAGATATCCTGCAGCAGTTCGGCCACCCAGCGTTCGTGCACTTCGGCCATTTCGGCGAAGGCCTTGCGGCCGGCGGGCGTGAGCTTGACACTGAAGGCGCGGCCGTCTTTCGGGTCGGGCACGCGCACCACCAGGTTTTCCTGCTCCAGCTGGTCGGTGATGCCGGTGACGTTGCCGCCGGTGACCATCATGCGCTTGGACAGTTCGCCCATGCGCAAGCCCTCCGGGTGGCGCTCCAGTTGCGCCATCAGGTCGAAGCGCGGCAGCGTGATGCCGAACTCGGTGCGCAGGCGGCTGCGGATTTCGGCTTCGATCTTGGTGGTGCAGGAGAGCATGCGCAGCCACAGTTTCAGCGACTGGTGGTGGTCGCTGGTCAGCCGGCTTTCCAGGTCGAGTTGCATGGTTCTGGTGTCCTTACATGACTTCACCGCCGGCGACGGCGATGGATTGGCCGGTGATGGCGCTGGATTCGGGCTGGCACAGCCAGGCGACGGCGTTGGCCACTTCGTCCACCTGCACCAGGCGTTGCTGGGGATTGGCGGCGGCCAGTTCGGCACGCGCCTGCTCTTCGCTGCGGCCGGTCTTTTGCATGATGTTGGCGACGGCGTCCTGCACGATGTCGGTCTCCGTGTAGCCGGGGCAGACGGCGTTCACCGTGATGTTCTTCGTCGCCAGCTCGAGGGCCAGGGCCCTGGTCAGGCCGACCAGGCCGTGCTTGGCGGCCACGTAGGCGCTGACGTATTGGTAGCCTTTCAGGCCGGCGGTGGAGGCGATGTTGACGATGCGGCCCCAACCCTGCTCCAGCATCTGCGGCAGCGCGGCCTGCGTGCAGTGGAAAGCGCCGGTCAGGTTTACGTCCAGCATCCGCTGCCAGTGCGCGGAGGTGGTTTTCGCGAACGGCGCGGGCTGTGCCTGGCCGGCGTTGTTCAGCAGGATGGCAATCGGGCCCAGTTGCTGCGCGGCCGCGGTAATGGCTGCGTTGACGGCGGCTTCGTCGGTGACGTCAAGCACGCAGGTGGCAACTTTTGGCTGGAAACCTGAGAACCGGGCAACCGGGGTCCGACCCTCGGGGTCGTACCCCGGTTTTCCGGTTCCAGCGGTTTCGGCGCGCAGCAAGGCGGCGGCCCGCTCCAGCGCCGCGCCATCGCGTCCGGCAATGGTGACGTCACACCCTTGCGCCAGCAGCGCACGCGCACAGGCCAGGCCGATCCCGCGCCCGCCCCCGGTAATGAATGCATGCCTCATCCCTCAGCCCTCCAGCAACCGGGCCGCGACCTGCTGCGGCGTCAGGCCCGCGCTGGCGGCCGCCAGCTGGCGCTCGCGCTCGAGGTTGCGCTCGAGCTGCTGCTTGCCTGCCAGGTACTGCTTCGGCCAGCTCACCGGCGTGTAGCCCAGCTTGGCCGCCTCGCCCAGCGTCCAGGCCGGATTCGCCAGGTGCGGCCGCCCCACGGCGCACAGGTCGGCGCGGCCGGCGGCAACAATGCCGTTCGCATGGTCCGCCTCGTAAATCGACCCCACCGCGATCGTCGGGATGCCCGCCTCGTTGCGCACGCGGTCGGCGAACGGCGTCTGGAACATGCGGCCGAACACCGGCTTTTCCAGCTTGCTGACCTGGCCCGAGGAACAGTCGATCATGTCGGCCCCCGCCTGCTTGAACAGGCGCGCAATCTGCACCGCGTCGTCCGGCGTGATGCCGCCTTCGACCCAGTCGTGCGCCGAAATACGCACGCTCATCGGCTTGTGCGCCGGCCACGCCGCCCGCATCGCGGCAAACACCCGCAGCGGGAAGCGGCAGCGGTTTTCCAGCGTGCCGCCATACTCGTCGCCGCGCTGGTTGGTCAGCGGCGAAATGAAGGAAGACAGCAGGTAGCCGTGCGCGCAATGCAGTTCCAGCCAGTCGAAGCCCGCCTCCTCCGCCGCCAGCGTGGCGCGCACGAAGTCGGCCTCGATGCGGCGCATGTCCTCGAAGGAGGCGGTGCGCGCGACCTGCGACACGCCGGCCAGGTATTGCTGCTGCGAAGCCGACACCAGCGGCCAGTTGCCTTTGTCCAGCGGCAGGTCGATACCGTCCCACATGGCCCGCGTGGAACCCTTGGCGCCGGCATGTCCCAGCTGCAGGCCGATCTTCGCATCCGTGTTGTGGTGGACGAAATCGACGATGCGCTTCCACGCCATCGTGTGCGCCGGCGCATACATGCCCGGGCAGAACGGCGTGATGCGGGCATCGGCCGACACGCAGGTCATTTCCGCCATCACCAGCGCGGCGCCGCCCATGGCGCGCGCGCCCAGGTGTGCCAGGTGCCAGTCGCCGACGCAGCCGTCGACCGCGCTGTACTGCGCCATCGGCGAGACGACGATGCGGTTCTTGAGCACCAGTTCGCGCACCTTGTAGGGCGTGAACATGGGCGGAATGGCGCTGCCTTCCGCAGGCGCCGGCAGGCCCGCCTGCGCAAACGCGCGTTCGGCCAGCCAGCGCTCGAAGCCGGCCACGTAGTCCTTGTCGCGCAGGCGCAGGTTCTCATGCGACAGGCGCTGGCTGCGCGTCAGCATCGAATAGGCGAATTGCGGCGCTTCCATCGCGGTATAGCGCTGCACGTTCTCGAACCATTCCATCGAATTGCGCGCCGCGCTCTGGATCTTCAGCACCTCGACCGAGCGCACTTCCTCGTAAGCGGCCAGCGCCGCGCGCGCATCGTTGCCGTGGGCGCCGAAGCAGCGCGCCAGTTCGATGGCGTCTTCCAGCGCCAGCTTGGTGCCGGAGCCGATCGAGAAGTGGGCGGAATGCGCGGCGTCGCCCATCAGCACCACCGGCACCTTGCCGTTCCAGTGCACCCACTTGCGGCACACGATGCGCGGGAACTTGATCCACACGTTCGAGCCGCGCAGGTGGGCGGCGTTCGACATCAGCTTGTGACCTTCCAGGCGCTCGGCGAACAGCTGCTCGCACCAGGCCAGGGCCTGTTCCTGCGGCATGGCTTCCAGCCCGGCGGCGCGCCATACCGTTTCCGGCGTCTCGATGATGAAGGTCGAGGTCTCGCCGTCGTACTGGTAGATGTGGGCCTGGAACCAGCCATGCTCGGTCTGCCGGAAGTCGAAGGTGAAGGCATCGAATTTTTTGGTCGTGCCCAGCCAGACAAACCGGCACTGGCGCGCTTCGATCGAGGGCTGGAAGGTCGCTTCGTAGCGGGTCCGCACGCGGGAATTCAGACCGTCGGAGGCAATTACCAGGTCCGCCCCGTAGCGTGCCGCCAGCTCCTGGTCGTCCTGCACGTCGGTCTCGAACACCAGCTCCACGCCCAGTTCTTCGCAGCGCTGCTGCAGGATGTTCAGCAGGCGCTTGCGGCCGATGCCGCAGAAGCCGTGGCCGCCCGACGTCACCTGCTGGCCCTTGAAGAAGACGTCGATGTCGTCCCAGTGGTTGAAGGACTGCAGGATTTCGCGCGCGGTCTTTTCGTCGGCCGCCACCAGGTTGCCGAGCGTCTGGTCCGAGAACACCACGCCCCAGCCGAACGTATCGTAGGGCCGGTTGCGCTCCACCACGACGATGCGGTGCGAGGGGTCCTGCTTTTTCATCAGCAGGGCGAAATACAGGCCGGCCGGGCCGCCGCCAATACAAACGATATTCATGCGTATCCTTATGTGCTGCGGAGTTTGAAGCGTTGCAGCTTGCCGGTTTCCGTGCGCGGCAGCGACGACAGGAAGCGGATCGCGCGCGGGTACTTGTACGGCGCGATCTGCTCCTTGACGAAGTCCTGCAGCTGCGCCGCCATGTCGGGTGTCGGGTCGAAGCCCGGCTTCAGCACCACGTGCGCTTCCACCACCTGGCCGCGTTCCTCGTCCGGCTTGCCGACCACGCCGCATTCGGCCACCGCCGGGTGGCGCAGCAATGCATCTTCCACTTCCGGCCCGGCGATGTTGTAGCCGGCGGAGATGATCATGTCGTCGGTGCGCGAGCGGTAGTGGAAATAGCCGTCGGCATCCATCTCGTAGGCGTCGCCGGTCAGGTTCCAGCCATTCAGCACGTAGTCGCGCTGGCGCGGGTCGTCCAGGTAGCGGCAGCCGGTCGGGCCTTTCACGGCCAGGCGGCCGACCACGCCGGGACCTACCGGCTCGCCCTTGCTGTCGAGCACACAGGCGCGGTAGCCGGGCACCGGCTTGCCGGTCGCGCCCGGGCGGATATCGTCGCCGGCGGCGGAGATGAAGATGTGCAGCATTTCGGTGGCGCCGATGCCGTCGATCATGCGCAGTCCCGTCGCCTGCTGCCATGCGTCGCGCGTGGCCACCGGCAAGGCTTCGCCGGCCGAGACGGATTTCTTCAGGCTGGACAAGTCGTACTTGCCCGCCAACGCGGCCATCTGGCGGTAGAAGGTGGGCGCCGTGAAGCAGATGGTGGCGCGGTATTGTTGGATGGCTTGCAGCAGCGATTCCGGCGTGAGCTTTTCCAGCAGCACGGCGGCGGCGCCCACGCGCAGCGGGAACAGCAGCAGGCCGCCCAGGCCGAAGGTGAAGGCCAGCGGCGGCGTGCCGATGAACAGGTCGCCCGCTTCCGGCTGCAGGATGTGGCGCGGGAAGCAGTCGCAGATGGCCAGCACATCGCGGTGGAAGTGCATGGTGCCTTTCGGGACGCCGGTGGTGCCGGAGGTGAAGCTGATCAGGCAGATGTCGTCGGCGGCGGTGTCGCAGGCGGCGGCGCTGGCCGGCTGCGCGGCCATCAGGGCGTCCAGCGAGCGTTCGGCGGGGACCTGCCCGCTGGCGGGCACGTTGAACCACAGCGTGCGTTCGGGCCGGTTGGGCGCGGCTTCGATCTCTTCGCGCAGGGAGTGGGCGCACAGCACCGCCTGCACCTGCGCCTTGTCCATGATGACGCCCAGTTCGCGGGCGCGCAGCAGCGGCATGGTGGGCACGGCGATCAGGCCCGCCTTCAGCACCGCCAGCACGGCGGCCGCCATCATCGGGTGGTTGGCGCCGCGCAGCAGCACGCGGTTGCCCGGCACCAGGCCCAGGGGGCCGCGCAGCACGTTGGCGATGCGGTCGACCTGCTGCTGCAGCTCGGCATACGTCCAGCTGATGCCGTCGCCGTGCAGGGCCAGGCGAGCGCCGCGGCCTTCCGCCACGGCCTTGTCCAGGAGTTCGGCCACGCAGTTCACGCGCGCCGGGTACTGCAATTCGGGAAGGTCGAATACCAGGTCCGGCCATTGGTCAGCCGGCGGGAGGTGCCGGCGCGCGAACTGGTCGAGATGCGCGCTCGGTGCTGCTGCAGTGGTTCTGTTCATGATCGCCCTGGGTAAGGTTCGTTTGAAAGGTCAGCCTGCGGTGCAGATACTTTAAACTTAAAGTAGTTTGGCCGCAAGGTGGACTTTAAAACCTTCAGAACCGGACAACCGGGGTACGGCCCCGAGGGCCGGACCCCGGTTCAAGCCTGCCGCACCAGCGACGCCTGGTGCAGCACAGCGCGCATGACGTCCGTCAGCGCCGCCTGCACCGCCTCATTGCTGGTCTGTCCCGCCGTCAGCGGCTTGAGGGCCGCCGCCGCGCCATGCAGGCCCAGTGTGGTGCAGCCGGTATGCAGGCGTTCCAGCCGCAGCCGCGCCTCGTCCTGCTCGCCGCGCGCCAGCAAGGCATCCAGCTCGGTGCCCGCCGCCGTCAGCTGGTTCTGGAAGCCGGTCAGGTAGACCAGCAGGCGGTCGGCGCCGATCCCGAGCCGCGCCAGGGTTTCGACCGGGCTTTCCGCGCGGTGCTCGTAGCCGTTGGCCGCCTGGTCAAGGAAGGCGCCCAGGTGGGCGCGCACCTGGTCGGACTGGAACGGCTTGACGATATAGCCGGTGGCGCCAGCCTGGGTGGCCTGCTGCACCGTGTCCTTGTCGGTGGCCGAGGACACCAGCACGAACGGCACCTCCGCCAGTTCCGCATGCGCACGCACGCGCTGCAGCAGTTCGATGCCGGACAGGCGCGGCATGCGCAGGTCGCAGAACACGATGCCCGGGCGCAGGCCCTGCTCCAGCTGCTGCCAGGCGTCGGCGCCGTCTTCCGCCTCGGCGATGTCGAACTTGCCGCAACCGTCGATCAGGTGCATCAGCACCATGCGCGAGACGACATCGTCATCCACTACCAATACTTTCATGTTCTCCTCGCAGCTTGTTCAGTGGCGTGTCGGCGACACCACGTGTTCCAGCAGCCGCCGCAGGCCCGGCAGCTTGTCGCGGATGGCCGGCCACATGGCGCGGTCGGCCGCCCTTTCCAGTTCGCCGCACAGGGCGTGCAGCTCGGCTTCATCCAGGTAGGCCGCGCTGCCTTTCATGCCATGGAACAGGCGGCCCGCCGCATCGGCGTCGGCGGCGGCCAGCGCCTGCTCCATCTCGCGCAGGCGGGCCGGCAAATCGGCGATGAAGGCGTCGCGCAGGCGCAGCTTGAGCGCCTGGCTGGCCTGGCCGGCCTGGTCCGGCGACGGCTCGGCCGGCGGCAGGTCGTGCACGCCGAACATGGCGTCCAGTTCAGCCACCGAAGGCGTCGCCTCCGGCTTGCCGCGCAGCGGCGGCAGCTTGATGCCGCGCGCCAGCTGGCGTTCGATGGCGCGCTCCAGTTGCATGTGCAGCGCGCCTTCGTCGATCGGCTTGGTCAGGAAATCGTCCATGCCGGCGGCCAGGTAGCGGCTGCGGTCCTCGTCGCTGGCGTTGGCGGTCACGGCCACGATCATCAGGTGCGGGTCCAGCACCGGCGCCTCGCGCGGGCCGCCGGAGCGGATCAGGCGCGTGGCGGTGGCACCGTCCATTTCCGGCATGCGGCCGTCCATCAGCACCAGGTCGTAGCGCTGCTGGGCGCAGGCGGCCAGCGCCAGCACGCCATTGCCGGCGATATCGGCCTTGTGGCCCATGTCTTCCAGCATCATGCGGATGATGAGCTGGTTGGTCGGGAAGTCTTCCGCGCACAGCACGCGCAGCTGGTGGCTGTGCGGCTCGCGCGCCACGTGCGGCACCAGCGGCGGCGCCACGCCGTCGCGCAGCGGAATGGTGAAGGCGAAGCTGGAGCCGGCGCCCGGCGCGCTGACCACTTCGATGGCGCCGCCCATCAGCTCCACCAGCTGGCTGCTGATGGCCAGGCCAAGCCCGGTGCCGCCGTAGCGCCGCGTGGTGGTGGTGTCGCCCTGCTCGAACTTCTGGAACAGGCGCGGCAAGGCGTCCGGCGGGATGCCGATGCCGGTGTCCTCCACCGTGAAGCGGATGCGGTGTCCTTCCGGCCCGCTGCCTTCGCGCTCCACCCGCAGCGACACCTTGCCGCGCTCGGTGAACTTGAAGGCGTTGCCGACCAGGTTGACCAGCACCTGGCGCAGGCGGGTCGGATCGCCCACCACGAATTCCGGCAAGTCCGCGGCGAAGTCGACTTCGAAGCCCACCGTGTTGGACATGGTCTGTTCCGCGAACAGGCTGACCACGTTCTCCACCATGCTGGCCAGCGCGAAGTCGATCGACTCGATGTGCAGCTTGCCGGCTTCGATCTTGGAAAAGTCCAGCAGGTCGTTGATGATGGCCAGCAGCGACTGGGCATTGCCCTGGCCCCGCTCGATCTGCTCGCGCGTGCGTTCGGACAGCGCATTGTCGCGCAGCGCAAAGCCCAGCATGCCGATCACGCCGGCCAGCGGGGTGCGCATCTCGTGGCTCATATTGGCCAGGAATTCGGATTTCTGGCGCGTCGCCGCTTCCGCGCGCTGCTTGGCTTGCGACAGGTGCTTGTCGCGCTGCTCCAGCTCGCGCTTCTGCTCCTGCAGCAGCTGGTTCTTCAGCTCCACTTCGGCCGTGCGCAGGCTGACCTGCTGCTCCAGGCGCTGCTGCTGGCGGCGCAGCACGCGCACCCGCGTGTGGTAGGCCGCCCACACGGCGCCCAGCAGCGACGCCAGCATGCACAGGCGGAACCACCAGGTCTTCCAGAACGGCGGCGCGATGGTGATGCTCAGCGTGGCGGCATGGTCGTTCCAGATGCCGTCCTTGTTGGCGGCCTTGACGCGGAACTGGTACGTGCCCGGGTCGAGGTTGGTGTAGGTGGCGAAACGCTTGCCGGCGTCCGTCACCACCCAGTCCTGGTCGAAGCCCACCAGCTGGTAGGCGAAGCGGTTGCGCTGCGGCGCGGCGTAGTGCAGCGCGGCGAATTCCAGCGAGAACACGGAGTCGCCTTCGCGCAGCGACACGGCGCTGGTGTATTCGATGGCCTGCTGCAGTACGCCCTTGTTGGCGCCGCCCTGCCCCGGCCGCAGCGACTTGTTGAAGATCTGGAAGTCGGTGATCACCGCCACCGGCGCCGACGTGTTCTCGCGCACTTCCTGCGGGTCGAAGGCGGTGATGCCGTTGAAACCGCCGAAATACAGGGTGCCGTCGGCCGCGCGCAAGGCGGAGCCGTCGAAATAGGCGCCCTCGATGGTGCCGTCCACGCCGGAATAATTGCGCACCTGGCCATTGCTCATGTCCAGCCGCGAAATGCCTGTATTGGTGGACAGCCACAGGTACTTGCCGCGGTCCGGCAGGATGGCGGCGATGGCGTCGTCCGCCAGGCCGTCCTTGCGCAGGAAACGGCGGAAATGCACGCTGCCGTCGGCGCGCCGCTCCATGCGGTTCAGGCCCGCGGCGGTGCCCACCCACAGTACGCCGTCGTCGTCCTCGAACAGGTAGTGCACCTCGTTGTGGCTCAAGCTGGACTGGTCGTTCGGGTTGTTGCGGTAGTGCGTGAAGCGGCCGGTATTGCGGTCCAGGAGGTCGAGGCCGTTGAACGTGCCCACCCACAGGTTGCCGCGCCGGTCTTCCAGCACCGGGCGCGCCACGCTGTCGGCCAGGCTCTGGATGTCGGACGGGTCGTGGCGGAACGTCAGCACGCCGCCGCTGGCCGGGTCGATGCGGTGCAGGCCGTTGCGCGCCGAGGCCCACACCATGCCGTCCCGGTCGCCGTACAGGAAGCGGATCACGTCGTTCTCGGGGTCGCCGTGCGACAGCATCAATGGTCCGAAGCGGCGCGCCCGGATGTCGAAGCGGCGCACGCCATTGCGGCCGCCCACCCACAGCACGTTGCGGTCGCGCGGGTCGGCCAGCAGCGCCGTGACCTGGCCATCCAGCCCGTCGCCACCGCTGCCGCTACCGGGGCGGTACAGTGTGGTCTTGCCGGCCACCGGATCGTAATAGTTCAAGCCATCGTTGTTGCCGACCCAGACCTTGCCGCCGCCGGCGTCGAGGATGGCGCGCACCTTGTTGTCGCTCAGGCCGTAAGGCTGGCCGGGATCCTTGACCAGGCGCGCAAAGCCGCCGCTGCCCAGGTCGACCCGGCTCACGCCGCGGTACCAGGTGCCGACCCACAGCGTGCCGACGTTGTCGCGGTACAGCGAAGAGATGTAATTGTCCGCGATGCTGTGCGCGTCGCCCTGCTGGTGGCGGTACTGCACAAAACGGTCGTCGGCAGCGCGCCAGCGGAACAGGCCCGCGGTCTGGCTGCCGGCCCACACCGTGCCATCCTGGTCCTGGTAGATGCGCTTGATCATCCCCTGCGGCATGCCCTGGGCCTCGCCCAGCACGCGCCGCTGCGGATACTTGCCGGCCAGCGTCCAGCGCTCGATGCCGTTCTGGGTGCCGACCCACAATACCTGGTCGCGGTCCAGCAGCAGCGACTGGGCGCCGCGCGCGCTGGCGGCCTGCAGCGGGTAGTGGATGAAGGCATGCGCGCCGGGTTCCAGCATGTCGACGCCGGCCGAGGTGGCGACCCACAAGCGGCCCTGGCGGTCGCGCGCCAGCGCGTTGACCTGGTCGTGTCCCAGGCTGCCGGCGTTGCCGCGCTCGTGGTGATAAATGACGAACTTGCCGGTCGCCGGATCGAAGTGCTGCAAGCCGTCCGCCGTGCCCAGCCACAGGCCGTCGCGCCCATCGTCGATGATGGCCTTGATGTGCCGGTTGCCGCTGCCGCGCTTTTCCGGCTCCTGCGGCAGGTAATGGGTGAACGCCTGCGCCTTCGGGTCGAACAGGTCAAGTCCGCCGTCGGTGCCGACCCACATGCGGCCGCGCGGATCCAGGTGCAGCACGCCGACCCAGTTCTCGGCCAGGCTGCGCGGGTCGCCGACCACGTTGCGGTACACCGTGACCTTGTAGCCGTCGAAGCGGCTCAGGCCCGCCTGGCTGCCGAACCACATGAAACCCTGGCGGTCCTGCACGATCGCCAGCACCGATTCCTGCGCCAGGCCATCGTCCACGTCGAGCTGCTCGAAGCGCAGGGTGCGCGGCGGCGCCGCCAGCGCCGGGACGGCGAGCCAGCAGGCCAGCGAGCACGCCAGTGCCAGGGCGGCCAGGCGCGGGATCAGGCGACGGTTTTTTCCAGCCACAGGGTCCAAGGATGGGCAAAAGCTGCCATTTTACTATTTGAACGCATCAAGACCCGAAAAATGCCAGCACGTCGGCGCGCCGGGCCTGGGTGTCGCGCTGGCCGAGGCGGATCAGCTCCTGGGTGTAGCTGGCCTCGAACAGCAGGTAGGACGCCAGGGCCGCGCCGCGCGCCTCGGTGGCGCCGATCCCGCCCAGCATGGTGCGGATCGGCGCCGGCAGGCTGCCGATGTGGCGCGCCGCCAGGTCGTCCAGCCGTTCCGATGGCGCGATCACCAGCAATTCCACCGGCCGCAGCGGGGTCTTGGCCAGCAGTTCCTCCGGCAGCACGGACAGGGTCTGGTTGACGCGGTTCAGGCGTTCGATGTCCACCGCCAGGCCGTCCAGGAAGATGGACGACATGGCGTGGCCGGCGATCTGCGCCAGGCTGGGGTAGCGCGGCGTTTCCGTCATCTGGCGCGGCGGCTCGGTCAGGCGGCCGGCGCCGACCACCAGCACCTTCTGCGCGCCGAGATGGATGGCGGGCGAAATCGGCGCCAGCTGGCGCATCGAACCATCGCCGCAGTATTCCAGGCGGCCGCCCATGTACAGCGGGGTGGCCGGGAAAATGAAGGGAATCGCCGACGAGGCCAGCAAGTGCTCGACGCCGATCTGGTCCTGCATGGCCACGCGCTGCATGCGGATCCAGGGCGCGATTTCGGCGGCGGTCTGGTAGAAGGTGATGTGCTGCCCGCCCGTGTAGGACGAGGCGGTGACGGCCACCGCGTGCAGCAAGCCTTCCTGCAGGCAGTTATCGAGACGGGGCAAGTCCAGCATGCGGTGCAGCAGGTTGACCAGCGGGGTGTTGTCCAGCAGCGATTGCGGCGGCGCCGCGCGCCATTTGCGCAGCAGCCAGCCGAAGGACAGCAGCGACAGCCAGCGCGCGCCGGAACGCAGCACGCCCAGCGAGTCGGCGCGGTAGACCTGCCCTACTTCGAAATTGCTCCACACGTCGAGCAGCTTTTGCACGCCTTCGCCGAAGTTGTCGGCGCGGCAGGCCAGCGCGGTGGCGTTGATGGCACCGGCCGAGGTGCCGCAAATGATCTGGAAGGGATTGCGCGCGGGCGGCCAGCCTTCTTCCCACAGGATTTCCGAAAGCGCCTGCAAAACACCTATCTGGTACGCGGCACGGGCGCCACCGCCCGTCAGGATCAAACCCGTTTTCTTTTTCATGCCCATTTATCGAGGGTAACATGATGGCCGCGGGGCGGGAAACACCCTGCCCGCGGCCTGTCGCGCCCGCGTCACTCGCCGCGCACGATGCCTTCGCGGCGCGGATCGGCGCCGCCAAACCAGCCGGTAGCCGTGCGCTGCAAGCCTTGCAGGCCCGAATTCATTTCGACCTGGCGCACCTCGTGGCCGCGCGCCTTCAGCTGTTCCACCACCTCGGCCGGCACCTTGCCGGCTTCCACCTCGGTCGGGCCGTTGCGGCTGCCGAAGTTGGGCAGGCTGATGGCCTGCTGCACATTAAGCTTCCAGTCCATGGTGCCGACCAGCACCTTGGCCACGTAATTGATGATGGTCGAGCCGCCCGGCGAACCGGCAGCCAGCACCAGCTTTCTGGTTTCCTTGTCGAACACCAGGGTCGGCGCCATCGAACTGCGCGGGCGCTTGCCCGGCTGCACGCGGTTGGCGACCGGACCGTTTTCGTCGGCCGAGTCCCAGGAGAAGTCGGTCAGCTGGTTGTTCAGCAGGAAGCCGTCGACCATCTGGCGCGAGCCGAAAGCGTCTTCCACCGAGGTGGTCATCGAGATGCCGTTGCCGTAGCCGTCCACCACCACCAGGTGCGAGGTGGATGGCTTGTCGAGCGCCGTGTCGTCGCCCCAGGCCACTTTCACCTCGGCCGGCACGCCGGCGCGGGCGCGGCCCATCGACTTGTCGCCGATCAGGGCGGCACGCTGGCGCAGGTAGGACTTGTCCAGCAGGCCGCCGGCGCCCTTGCCCGGCAGCGGCACGAAGTCGGTGTCGGCCACGTAGCGGTTGCGGTCGGCGTAGGCCAGGCGTTCCGCTTCCGACATCAGGTGGATGGCATCGGCCGTGATCACACCGTTGACGGGCGCGTACTCGCCGATCCTGCTGGTTTCGAGGATGCCGAGGATCTGCGCGATCGCCACGCCGCCGGACGATGGCGGCGGCATGCCGCACACGGTGTAGGCGCGGTAGTCGGCGCACAGCGGCTCCCGTTCCTTTGCCTGGTAGCCGGCGATATCGGCCGCCGTCAGGCCGCCGGGGTTGGTCGGGTGGCCCTGCACCTTGGCCGCGATGTCGCGTGCGATTTGCCCTTTGTAGAAGGCATCGGCGCCGCCGCTGGCGATTTCGCGCAGGGTCTTCGCCAGGGCCGGGTTCTTCAGCACATGGCCGACCGGCCAGGGCTTGCCATCCTTGTCGAAGAAATAGGCGGCGGCCACCGGGTCACGCTGCAGGAAGCGTTCATTGGACAGCAAGGCGTTCAGGCGCGGGCTGACGGCAAAGCCTTCCTCGGCCAGCTTGATGGCGGGCGCGAACAGCTTGGGCCAGGCCAGCTTGCCGTATTCCTTGTGCGCCATTTCCAGCATGCGCAGCACGCCGGGCGCGCCCACCGAGCGGCCGCCCACCACGCCTTGCGCACGCGGCAGCGGTTTGCCGCTGGCATCCTGGAACAGGGTTTCGGTGGCGGTGGCGGGCGCGGTTTCGCGGCCGTCGAAGGAGCGGACTTTCCGGCCGTCCCAATGCATCATGAAGGCACCGCCACCGATGCCCGAGGATTGCGGCTCGACCAGGGTCAGCACCAGCTGCGTGGCGATGGCGGCATCGACGGCGGAGCCGCCTTGTTTCAGCATCTGGTAGCCGGCTTCCGTTGCAAGCGGATTGGCGGCGGCGACCATGTATTTTTGCGCGGACCAGCCGGCCTTTTCCTGCCAGCCAGTGGCGATTTCAGGGGCGCGGTTGTCTTGGGCGTGCAGCGTGGTGCAGCACAGGGCTGCGAGGGCGAGGGCGATAGCTTTCATTGCTGCATGCTACACCAAAACCCTGAAACCGGAAAACCGGGGTACGGCCCAAGGGCCGCACCCCCCCCAGG